>JAEXLC010000189.1 GCA_023445495.1 Pseudomonadota bacterium
GCCGCGGTCGCCTGGCTCGAGACCGGCGCGGCGCTGCGCACCGGCGCCGGCACCCAGCCGCTCGGCCCGATCGCCGACGCCGCCGACTATGCGCTGTCCCGCCCGGCCGTCAGCGTCCAGGAGCTGCGCGCCCGCTTTGCCCATCATCCCGAGGCCGAGATCGGCGCCTTGCTCGCCCAGCTGGTCCGGCTGGGCCTGCTCCAGCCCTATCGGCCGGAACTCTGATCGCCGCTCAGTCGCCGGCGTCGGGAAGCGCGTAGAGCGTCACGTCCGCGCGCATATCCTGCCCGCTGTCCCCGCCCAGCGGCACCGGGACGGCGATGAGCAGCTTGCGGCCGTCGCGCGTGATCCTGCAGCTGCCGGCCCGCAAGCCCTGCCAGGCGCATATCCCGGCGGCGGGCGGCAGCCGGGCGATCGTCCTTTCCGCCGCGCTCCGCAGCAGCACCGCGCCTTCGGCGCGAATGATGTGCAGCCCGCCCGGCCAGGGCATCGATGCGTCCGGTCCTTCCGCCTCCGCCAGGGTGGCCGGACGGATCTCGCCGCCCGGCAGCCCGATCTCGACTCCGCCCAGCTTCCAGTCCTTATAATAGGCCGTGGCGAGCAGCGCGCCGTTGGGCGTCACGCGCAGCTCGCGGATCTGCAGCAGCGGCAGTACCCGCCGGGCGATCTCCCGGCCATCGGCCAGTTCGAGGACCAGCAGCTGGTTCTGGTGGACCACCGCGACGCCGAGCGTGCCGACGATCCGCACCACGCCGTTGGGAAAGCCGCTCGCGCCGCCGGGTTCGTCGCCCCAGTCGATCTTGGCGATCTGCCTGCCCGCGCCATCCCAGAGCTGGACGCTGCCCAGGCTGCTCTGGGTCAGCACGCGCGATCCGTCGGCATTCATGTCATAGGACTGGAACCCGCATTCCCGCCAGGGATCGCCATCGGCATCGACCGACTGGCAATCGTCGTTGCGGATCGTCCATAGCGGCTGCGCGGTGGGCGGTTCCTGTAGCGGCTGGAGCAGCGCCAGCACCGCGCCCGTGGCAAAACCCGTCAGTCCCATGCCGCATCCTTTTCGGAAACGAACCTGCCGCGGCCAACGCGCCCGGCATCCCCGGCGCGATCATGCACCAGTCGGGGCGGGGAGGACACCGATTTGGCCAGGCGCTTGCCCGGCCTTCCGGCCGGCGCCGCGATCGCGTCGCGGCCGCCGGCATATTTGCCGAATCTTCACGCTCGTGCCGGCATGCTCGCGCCATGGACGAGGGGAAGAAGTTCATCATCGGCATGGTGACGATCCCGATCGTCCTGATGCCTGTCTTCCTGTTCTTCGTGCTCGACTATTACATCCCCAGCGCCGCGCTCCAGGCCGCGGTGCAGGGTGCGAGCATCGATCAGGCGGAGGACCGGCTGTACAAGCTCCTGCGCGGCTGCCGCCGTGCCCGCATCGGCCGCAGCCACGATTATCCGCGCGGCTCGATCGGTACCCACACCCGCAGCTTCCCCTCGATCCGCAACGACAAGGGCTGGCTGGCCGGCACCAAGGTCCATTGCAGCGCCACCGGCTGCGACGTCACCTCGAGCGCGATGATCCCCGCCCCGCGCGAAAGCGCCTCCTGCCGCATGTGGAAGACCTTCGCCGACGATCGCTATTGATGCTGCCCGGCCTGGCTGGGTTCAATCCTCCCCCGGAGGGGCGGGATGGTGTCGGAGGCTATCGACAGGCCATGGGAAGCGGACCCGCTTCTTCCCGTCACACCAGCAGATCGAACAGGTCGCGCCATTCCGGATTGCCCCGTTCGATCAGGGCGAACTTCCATTCCCGCCGCCAGCGCTTCACCCGCTTCTCATGCGCGATGCAGTCGGTGATCGAAGGCGCCTGCTCGGCCCATACCAGCCGATCGAGCCCGTAGCGGCGGCAGAAATCGGATCCGTCGCCTGACCGGTGCTGATGCACCCGCGCGGCGATGTTGGCGGTCACCCCGACATAGATCGTGCCGCGATAGCGATCGGCCATGATGTATACCCAGCCGCCCCGTTCCATGCGTGCAGGTCATGAGAAGCGGGACCCCGGGTCAAGCCCGGGGTGACGGAGATAGGTCCGAAGTGAACCTGCTTCTTCGCCTTACTTCCTGCTCTTCTTCGTCACCCCGGCCTTGAGCCGGGGTCCCGCTTTACCGCCCCCTCAATCCTGCAGCCGCATCGCCACGTCGTTCATGAACCGCACGTCATCCCCCGCCGCCAGCCAGCTCGCCTCCGCCGCGATCGCGCCCAGCATGTCGGCGAGCGGGTCGAGCTCGTTCTTGGCGTAGTTGCCCAGCACATAGCCGTGCACCCGGTCCTTGTGCCCGGGATGGCCGATGCCGATCCGCACCCGGCGGAAGTCCGGTCCCAGATGCTTGTCGGTCGAACGCAGGCCGTTATGCCCCGCGGTGCCGCCGCCGCGCTTCACCTTGACCTTCATCGGCACCAGGTCGAGCTCGTCATGGAACAGCGTCACGTCTTCCGGCGTCAGTTTGTAGAAGTCCATCGCCGCGCGCACCGAGCGGCCGCTCTCGTTCATGAAGGTGCCGGGCTTGAGCAGCACCACCTTCTCCGTCCCGATCCGCCCCTCGCGGGTCCAGCCCTGGAACTGCTTCTTCTCGGGCGTGAAGCCATAGGTCTCGGCAATGGCGTCCACCGCCATGAAGCCCACATTGTGCCGGTGCATCGCATATTGCGGGCCCGGATTGCCCAGGCCGACCCACAGCTGCATCTCAAATCCTGCTCAAACGAAAATCGCCCCCGCACCTAGGATGCGGAGGCGATTTTTTGAACCGGTAAGTTCGAAGTCGCGATTACTCGCCGGCTTCGCCCTCGGCTTCGGTCTGGGTCGTGTCGCCTTCGCTCGACTTGAGCGCCGACGGAGCAACCACGGTTGCGATGGTGAAGTCGCGGTCGGTGATCGCCGAGGTCGCGCCCTTCGGCAGGGTCACTGCCGAGATGTGCAGCGAATCGCCGACTTCGAGGCCCTTGAGCGAAATCGTGACTTCGCTGGGGATCTCGGCGGCGTCGACGACCAGGTCGAGCTCGTGACGGACGACGTTCAGCACGCCACCGCGCTTCAGGCCCGGAGCGAGCTCTTCGTCAGCGAAGACGATCGGCACGTTCACGTGCACGGTCGCGTGCTCGCTGATGCGCAGGAAGTCGGCGTGCACCGGACGATCGGTGACGGGGTCGAAAGCCACGTCCTTGGGCAGGGTGCGCTCACCATTGATCATGATGATCGAATTGAAGAAGTGCCCGGTCATCAGCAGACGATAGAGCTCGCGCTCCTCGACGTGGATGCTCTTCGGGTCCTGCTTGTTGCCGTAGATTACGGCGGGGACGCGGCCATTACGACGAAGCTCGCGGGAGGCTCCCTTGCCAACCTGCTCGCGCGTCTCGGCCGACAGCGTAAGCGTATCGCTCATGTGTCGTTCCAATCAGCTAAAGTTAGTTCAATCCGGCCAGGCCTCCAGGGATGACCCTGGCACGGAAGGCGCGCGCATAGCGGAGGGGCAGGGGGAAAGCAAGGAGAGTCCATTCCTCAATTCCTCCCCCAGCTCGCTGGGGGAGGGGGACCGCCGGCCGCAGGCCGGTGGTGGAGGGGCCGGCGCAACGCGC
>JAEXLC010000271.1 GCA_023445495.1 Pseudomonadota bacterium
GCCCCGCCCTGCTCCCCCGTTTCGACAAGGCGCGCGACGAGCCCGGCGAACCCGAGCAGGTCCCCGGCCCCGCCGACATGCTGATCCTCGAAGGCTGGTGCCTCGGCGCCCGCCCGCAGGCCGAGGCCGAGGCCGAGCTGGCCGAGCCGGTCAACGACCTTGAGCGCACCCGCGACTCCGACGGGCGCTGGCGCCGCTGGGTGAACGCGCAGCTTGCCGGCCCCTATCAGGCGCTCTGGGCGCGGATCGACCAGCTGGTGTTCCTCCAGGCCCCCGGCTTCGAGATCGTCGCCGACTGGCGGATCGAGCAGGAGCGCAAGGCCGGCGGCCCGATGACCGACGCCGAAGTGCGCGGGTTCGTGCAATATTATGAGCGGCTGACCCGCCATATGCTGCACCGCGGCAGCGCCTGGGCGGACCTGACGCTACGGCTCGACGCGGACCGCCGGCCCGATTTGATAACCTAGATCAATCCCAACATGAAATTTGCGTAATATCGGGACTCTTCCGTCAGAATCTGCGTGCGCGTGAATGTGTCTGTCTATATTGGAAGCGCGCTAACCGTCCGGAATCGAATAGAAACCCCGGAAACAAAGAAACTGGGGGGTGTAATTTGGCGTCGCAACCTGTTCGCGTGCACCGATACACGACCGCCCAGATCGAGGCCAAGGACCGCCACGAGGTGTGGCTGAGCCATTGGCCGGGCATGACGCCGCTCTATCACACCGAGCCGCTCGAGCAGTTCCGCATCTCCAGCAGCATCGCCCAGCTCGGCGAGATCGCGCTGGTGTTCACCGATATCTCCGCCCAGCGCTGGCGCCGCGACAAGCGGCTCGTCGACATGGGCAACGACTCGATGGCGCTCACCGTCAACCTCGACGGCAAGGCGGCGGGCGTGGTCGGCAAGCAGGCGCAGGACTGGGTACAGATGCCCGGCTCGGCGGTCATCGTCGATCGCCAGCAGACTTCCATCCACGATTCCGCCGGCGGGCGCAGCATCTCGCTCAGCGTGCCGCGCCACCTGGCGACCGAGGCAGGGCTCGACGTCGCCAGCCTGCACGGCCTGGTGCTCAATCCGGCCGAGATCGCGATGTTCACCTCGCATGCGATGCAGATCCGCGAGGCCCTGCCCCGCTTCAGCGAGGAAGATGCGCCCAGGCTGGGCAAGTCGATGCTCGACGTGCTGGTGCTGGCACTGAAGGGCGCCAGCCGCACCGAGGCGCCGGGCTTCCGCGAGGATCCCGCGACGCTTTTGCTGCGCGCGCGAAACGAGGTCCAGGCGCATCTCGGTTCGCCGAGCCTGACCGTCAACAATCTCTGCCGCAAGCTGGGCGTGTCGCGCAGCACGCTGCACCGCCTGTTCGAGGCCGGCGGCGGCGTCCAGGCCTATATCCGCGACATGCGGCTGGAAGCGGCGCGCCAGGCGCTGCTCAATCCGGGCAATGTCGAGCGGATCGGCGATCTCGCCGAGCGGCTCGGCTTCAGCGACGCCGCGCATCTGAGCCGCCTATTCAAGGCGCGCTTCGGCGAAACCCCCAGCGATTGCCGTGCAAGGGCCACGCTAACCCGTTGATGTCCCAAAGCGGGAGCCGTCCTCCCGTGCGACATTGGTCCAAATCGGTGAGACGGCTGTTCAACAGCAAAACCCCCATCTGGGACTAAGGGATTTCCCTATGTCTGCCGTGCGTCGCGTGGAGTCGGGGCGCACGGTCATTTGATTTCGGGGGCTTTTTCGAATGATCGATCGTGGCAATGGCGCGGGTGCGTCCAAGGCGGTTTCGGTGCGCGTGGGTCGTGAGGCGCTGCTGCGCAAGGCACTGCTCGGCTCGACCGCGCTGATCGGCATCACGCTGGCGACCCCGGCGCTGGCCCAGTCGACCAGCCCCGCGGACGGCGGCACGATCACCGGCACGGGCACCTATATCGACGATACCATGGCCAATGGCGGCGTGATGGTGGACAACACTCAGAGCTCCGGCGTCACCATGTCCGGCGTCACGATCAACAACACCACCGGCAACCCCAATGGCAGCGCCTACCGGCAGAACGCCGGGAGCGGCCAGAGCGCGGTCCTCTACACCACGGGCGCCAACTCGCTGCGCAGCGACCAGAACGGCGCGGCGCTGTTCATGCAGGCCGGCAGCGGCAACCTGACCTGGGCGATCGGCCAGACCGACACCAGCTCGACCACCGATCTGAACGCGACCTTCGGCGCCTATCTTGTCGCCACCGGCTTCATCAACGTCGTCGATTTCGGCACGGTCAGCAGCCTGCGCAACGTCACCGGCATCAGCGGCGACACCGGAATCTATGCGACCTCCACCACCGCGACGGTGGACCTGTCGCTCAAGGCGCCGACGATCTCGGGCTTCGCCACCGGCATCAACGCGCTGTCCGCCACGGGCGCCAACGTCACCACCACGGGCGGCACGATCACCACGCTTGCCAACGGCACCGGCATCGCCGCTTCGGCCAGCAACGCCATCGCCGCCGTCAACGTCACCTCGGGCTCCGCGATCACCACCAGCGGCACCGGCATCGGCATCAACGTCACATCGAGCAACACGACCAACAGCGTCACGACCACGGCTGGCGGCACGATCAACGGCGGCAGCGTCGGCATCCAGATGAAGTCGGCGCAGTCCGGGCAGACGAACACGGTGACGGTCGGCGCCGCGATCGGCAATTCGACCCGCCCGAGCGCGGGCGTCCTGTTCAACACCTCCGGCGCGATCGGTGGGCTCAACACCGTCTACGCGAATGCGGATATCCTGGCGGGCAATGGCAGCTACGCGATCGGATCGGGCTGGACCAACACCGACCTGGTGGTGAACGTCGCATCCGGCGTCACGGTATCGAGCCAGGGCAGCAGCGCGATCGGCGCTGGCCATGACGTCACCATCGTCAACAACGGCACGATCAGCGCGACCGCCGCCGGCGGCACCGGCGTGCGCAATTCGCAGGGCCCCTCGACGGTCACCGTGACCAACAACGGCACGATGACCGCTGGCAGCGTCGTGGTCTGGGGCGCGGCGACGACCAACATCACCAATTCCGGTACCCTCACCGCGACGAACAATTCGGCGATCATCTCGGGCCGCGGCGGCACGATCACCAACAACGCCAGCGGCCACATCACCGGTGGCTCGGCCGCCAATGGCTGGGCGATCCGCTTCGACAGCAGCACCTTCTCGCCGGGCCAGACGATCAACAGCGACGGCCAGATCACCGGCGGCGGCGCGGGCGCGATCAGCATCGACGCGACCACCGCCTCGACGCTCAACCTCAACGCCCCGTCGATGACGAGCGGCCTGATCAAGGTCGCCGGCAGCGGCGCTACCACCGTCAACCTCGCCGGCACGCTGGTCGGCAACTATGATGGCAGCACCGCCACCGGCGTGCAGAACTTCAGGCTCGGCGCGAACGGATCGATGCAGGGCGCCACCTTCGGCTCGGGCAACGACACCTTCACCTGGGGCGGCGGCACGTTCAGCGGCACGATCGACGGCGGCGCGGGCACCGACACCTTCGCGGTGGATGTCGGTTCGTCGACCAACAAGACGCTCGATCTCGTCACCGACTTCGCCAACCTCACCAATTTCGACGCCTACAGCCTGGTCAGCGGCAACCTGACCCTGACCGGCAGCCGCAACGGCGGCGCGGGCTGGACCGTGGCGGGCGGCAACGCGACGACGTTCATCCTCAACGGTTCGCTGACCAACATCACGGGCACCGCCGTCACGCTGACCACCCCCGACCTGATGTTCGTGCAGTCGGGCGCGCAGCTGAGCGCGACCGGCGACGTCATCTATTCGAGCGGCACCGGCAACAACATCCAGAACAGCGGCACGATCACCTCGGGCACCGGCGCCTCCTCGGCGATCGCGATCGGCAGCGGCACGGTCGATAACTATGGCACGATCACCTATGCCGCCGGCGGCTCGATCACGACGCAGGGCAATGGCATCCTTGCCAGCAACAACCAGCTGTCGCTCGGCAACCACACCGGCGCGACCCTTATCGGCCGCTGGGACGGCGCGCGCGCCAACAACGGCGCCTATATCGTCAATGACGGCCTGATCCAGGGCGATCGCTTCGCCGGTGTCGAGATCAGCGGCACCAGCGTCGTACAGAACAACGCCACCGGCCGCATCTATGGCGCGACCGGCGAAGGCTCGGGCCTGCTGATCAACAGCGGCGCGGTGCAGGTCACCAATGCCGGCCAGATCGTTGGCGCGGGCACCGCCGGCCTCTACCATGCCGGCGGCGGCCGGCTCAGCCG
>JAEXLC010000281.1 GCA_023445495.1 Pseudomonadota bacterium
CCCGCGGGGGCCGGGCCCGGGGAGCTGGGGCCGGGGGGGGGGCGCCCGGCCGGCCACGAGGAGCAGCCTGGTTAGAGGAGGAAGTCGCTGGCAGCGAGCCCGTACCCCGGCGTGGTGTGCACGGAGAAGCTGAAATCGGCGACGCCATTGCCGTCGATATCGCCTTCCACCAGCCAGGTGTCGCCGGTGGCCGTCGCGCGCAACTGCCCGGCAACGCCGCTGAATGCAGTGCTGCCGATGAAGTCGAACGCGTCATCGGACCAGCTCGCGCCCTTTGCATCGATCCGGCTCAGATCGATCAGGTCGCCCGCGGCGAAATCGGCGACGCTGTCCCCCGCCGCGGTTTCGACATCGGCAAACACGAACCGGTCGTTTCCGCCGCCGCCGGTCAGCACATTCGCGCCATAGCCGCCGGTAAGCACGTCGTCGAATGCCGACCCGGTCACATTCTCGATCGAAACCAGGGTATCGACACCCGCGCCCCGGGTCTGCTGCTCCTCGACCCAGGACAGGTCGACCTCCACGCCCGAAGCGGCATTGGCATAGCTGACGGTATCGCTACCCGCGCCGCCGGAGATCGTGTCGTCGCCGTCGCCGCCGTCGAGCACATCGTTGCCGTCGCCGCCCGACAGGCTGTCATGGCCCGATCCGCCGAACAGGGCGTCGGCCCCGCCGCCGCCCTCCAGCGTGTCGTTGCCGTCGCCGCCGTCGAGCATGTTGGCACCGGCATTGCCGATGATCGTGTTGGCGAGCTCGTTGCCGGTAAGCGAGAGCGCCGTCGTCGCGAGCAGGTCTTCGGCCTGCAACTGCTCGATCTCGCTCCCGGCGGTCAGCGTGTAGTTGACGGAGGCATAGACGATGTCGGTGCCTTCGCCTTGCAACTCCAGCACCTGCGTCGCCCCGTTCGCCACGTGGATGCTGTCGTTGCCGGTGCCGCCGTAGATCGTGTCGACCCCGGACAAGTTGTCGATCCGGTCGTCGCCCGCGCCACCATAGATCGTGTCATTGCCACCGAGGCCATCGAGCCAGTCGTTGCCGTCGCCGCCGCTTAGCGTGTCGTTGCCGCTGGCGCCGGTGATGGTCTCGTCGGTCGCGAAGCCGGTGAGGACCAGATCGCCGATGAAGCCGTCGAAATTATAGGCGGTAAACCCGCCGGTATAGCCGCCCACGATCGTGAAGATGGTCACGAAGCTGTTGGTTGTACCTGTCCCGTCCCGGTCGGCCTGCAGCAGGAGATCGGTCCCCGACTGGACCAGCCGGAGATGGCCGCTGACAAAGGCGCCGGCAGCCGCCGAGTAGCCGACAAGGCCACGCGCCAGGAAGTCGGTCATCTCGAACTTGTCACCGGCATTGCCGCGTTCGAAGTCGGTGACCCGGTTGGTGCGGGCGGTGGTGGCCACGTCGGTCGAAGTGCCCGCGCTGGAGCCGACGCCGAGCTGGATGATGTCCGCACCGGCGCCCAGCGTGATCACATAGTTGTTCACGCTGGTGGCGCCGCGCATGCTGATGCTGACGATGTCGGCACCCGAGCCTGCGTTCACCGTCGCGCTGGCCACGCCGGTGAGGACGATGCGGTCATTGCCCGCGCCGCCGTCCACGGTCACCACATCGACGTTGCGATCGTTCGAGGTCGCGCCCAGCGCCGCATAGGTGTTGCCGATCAGGCCGGCGGCGTTGGCAGCAAGCGCCGCGGACAGCGTTCCCGCGCGCACTTCGAGGAAGTCGTCCCCGTCGCCGCCATCAAGGTTGATGTTGGTGGCAACCGCCGCCGTGGCGCGGGTCACGAGGATGCTGTCGTTGCCGCCATAACCGAACAGCGAGTCCGTCTGGCCCGCTGTGCCGGACACCGCATTGTCGATGAGGAGGTTGAACTCGTCATTGCCCCGCAGGGTGTCGCCGAAGTTCGACCCGGTGAGATATTCGATGTCGACCAGCGTATCGATGCCCTCGCCGCCGGTATCCTGGGCGCCGGTGATCCGCAGGTCGACGTTCACGCCTGCCGTGGAGTTGACATAGGTGGCCGTGTCCAGCCCCTCGCCGCCGATCAGCGTGTCGTCGCCCAGACCGCCGGAGAGCGTATCGTTGCCGAACCAGCCGTCGAGCACGTCATTGCCGGCATTGCCGACCAGCGTGTCGAGCGCACCGGTACCCCGGACGATGTCGGCACCGGAGCCGCCACGGAAGATCACGCGCTCGATGCTGATGAACGCGCCCGCCGCGACACCGCCCATGGTGATGTCGCTGTTGCCGGCCACGTTCGCGAGATCGAACGCGATCCCGCCGGTCTGGTCGGTGTAATAGGCATAGGCGGTGTCGGAGCCTTCGCCGCCGTCGAACGTGTCCTGGCCGCCGTCATTGGTGTAGACCGTGCTCAGGCCCGCCGCGGTGCCGTTGGCGATGCCGCCGACCAGCGTGTCGTCGCCGTCGCCGCCGCGCAGGATGTCGTTGCCCAGGCCGCCGACGAGCTGGTCGCTGCCGGCGCCGCCTTCGAGCACATCGTTGCCGTCGGCAGTGGCCGTCGTCGTGCTGAACGTGTTGACATAGTCGCCGAAGATCACGTCGTTGCCCGCGCCGCCGATCAGGGTGTCGCCCAGGCCGCCGCCGATGATGAAATCGGCAGCCGAACCGCCGACAAGACGGTTCACCGTGCTGTTTCCGCCGGTGAGGGTATTGGCCGAGGCCGAGGCGCCGATCACGTTCTCCATATTGGTGATCGTGTCGGACCCGGTGGACGTGCCGGTGTTCTGCGCCGTGACGGTGTTCAGGTTCACCGTCACCGCCGAAGTCGCGGCGGAATAGTCCAGCGTGTCCGAGCCGCCCGCGCCGTTATACACGTCGGCGCCGCCACGCTCGTAGAAGACATTGTCGCCGCCATCGCCGGTGACATTGTCCGCGCCGGAGGTGGTGCGGACATTCTCGAACCCGATGATCGTCTTGTTGCCCGCGCCGGTGTTCTGGGCGGTCGTCGTCGCCAGGTTGACGGTGATCCCGCTCGCGCCGTTGCTGGCGAACGAGATCGTGTCCACGCCGTCGCCGCCGGTCATGACGTCGTCGCCGAGCCCGCCGTCGATCACATTGCCGTTCGCGTCGCCGATCAGGATGTCGTTCCCCGATCCGCCGAGCAGGTTCTCGACGTTGCGCAGGGTGGCAACCACACTGCCTCCGACCATGGCGATGCCGTCGGTCGCGCCGCTCAGCGCCGCGAATACCTGCGAGGCGGTGCCCGCGAAGGTGACGGTATCGGTGCCCGCGCCGCCATCGAGCAAATCGACCATGCCGGCGGTGTTCGCGCCCGGGTTCAGCGTGTCGTCGCCCGCGCCGCCCAGGAGCGTGTTGGCGTTGGCGTCGCCGGTCAGGGTATCGTTGAACGCCGAGCCCTCGAGATTTTCGAAGCCGCTGAGCGTGTCCGAGCCCGCGCCGGTGTTCTGCGCACTCCCCTGCAACGCGAGGCTGACCGTCACGCCGGTCGAAGCGCCCGCGAAGGAAGCGGTGTCGATGCCGCCGCCGCCGACCAGGACGTCGTCGCCCAGGCCACCTTCGATGACATTGTTGTTGCCGTCGCCGGTGAGCGTGTCGTTCAGCGCGGAGCCGAGCAGATTCTCGATGCCGGTGAGCGTGTCCGAACCGGCCGCGACCGTGTTCTGCGCGGCGCCCTGCAGGTTGAGGTCGACGGTGACGCCCGTGGTCGAGCCGTCGCTGAACGCGTTGACGAACGAAGCGGTGTCGATCCCGTTGCCGCCCGCCAGCGTATCGTTGGCGATCGTGCCCTGGAGGAAGTCATTGCCTTCGCCGCCGTCGAGCGACGCGCTGCTGGTATTGTTCGCGGTTACCGTGGCCGTCACGACCGCGGCGTTCTGGAGCGAGATGTTGAGCTGATAGGTCTGCCCCGCCAGCAGCGGCTGCGCCACGGTGCCCGTGGCGGACGTGTACCGGCCGACGCGGATATAATAGGTTCCCGTCGTGCCGAAGGTGTAGGTGATATAGGCATCGTCGTTGATCGTCGTGCCGGGATCGCCCGGGCCGGTGTCGTTGGTCGCGAGCAGCGTGCCCGAGCTGTTGACGAGCTCGATGATGCTGTCGTCGAGCGTGCCGGTGCCGTCGATATCGAAAACGGCCTGCGAGCCGGCCACCGTGACGTCCACCCGGTAATATTCGAGCACGCCGCCGGCAGCGGTCGCGTTGATGGTCGCGTGCGGGATGGTGGTCGCGCTGGTGATGTTCGGATCGGCGTCGACGTCGAAGGCACCGGCCGTGGCGACCGCCGTGGCGATCGAGCCGTTGCTGGTCGACTGGGCCTTGGTGATGTCGGCCTGCGACGGCGCCGAATAGGTCGTGGTCGTGGTGAAGCCGCCGCCGATCAGGCGGTCGTCGCCGCCGAGGCCCACGAGCACGTCGGCACCGCCGGAGCCGCCGGTGAGGACGTTCGCCACGCTGTTGCCGACGATCGTGTCGTTGCCGCTGGTGCCGCCGATATTCTCGATGCTGCGCAGCGTGTCGGTTTCCCCGTCATGGCTGACGATCACGTCCGCGCCGGTATCGTTCAGCATGACGGTTATGCCGGTGGGGTTGGTGAAGATCACCGTGTCGCTGCCGGCGCCGCCGTCGAGGATATTGTTGGCGGTGTTGCCGACGAAGACGTCGTTGCCGGACCCGCCCTTCGCATTCTCGATCAGCGAGCGGGAATCATTGTTGTACAGCAGCGACATGGCGATGTTGCCGGGCGCCAGCGCGGTCAGGTTCTGATAGGCCAGATGGTTGGCGATCTGGTCCTGGTCGAGAGTCGAATATGCGCCCGGACGCAGGTCGACGGTGACTCCCTTGCCATAGTTGGAGAGGTCGAGCGTATCGATGCCGCCACCGTCCCAGATCGTCATCAGGATCTTGTTGCCGGAGGGCGCGCCCTGGCCGACGCCGTTGACGAACATCTCGCCGGTGGTAGCGCTCCAGCTATAGACGGTGTCGGTGGCGTTGGTCGTGTAGTTGGCGCCGTACATGTACTGCAGCGCCGCCAGGTCATACTGCATGTAGGTCTGCGGCTGGTTGACCTTCTCGCCGGCAAAGTTGCTGTTGGTGAACGGCGCCGGCGTATAGGTCATCAGCGAATATGCCTGGCCGTCGCGGTCGGCGGTCAGCGACTGGGTGCCGAAGCGCGGAGCCTCTCCGAAATAGGAGGACAGGTCGGAGTTGGTATAGTCCTGATGCCCGTGCTTCAGCCCCATGGTGTGGCCGATCTCGTGCATCATGGTGGCGAAGCCCCACGTGCCCTTGGCGGACATGTCGTAGAAGGGCTGGTTGTTGCGGCCGAACCAGATATCACCCGCGACGCCACGCGTGTCGGAAGGGAACCCGCCATAGGCGGAGGCGACGTCGCTGTCCCCGGTCTGCGAGATGCGGATATTGGCGTGTACCGTGTCGGTCTCGGTGATCTCGGTGAAGGTCAGGCCGGTCACTGCGGAAATCTGCGCAAAGGCGGCGCGCGCCGCCGCCTGCTGCATCGTGCCCAGCTCGAGCTGGTACTGGCTGACCCCGTTGCTGTCATAGCCGGAGCCATTGTAGTTCGAACCCGCCGTCGGGAAGCTGTAGGTTAGGTTCTGCGTGCCCCATTTGGAGCCGATCAGGACGGCGTCGACGTTGCGGATGCCGGTGAAGGACCGGCTGCCGTCCGGATTGGTGACCAGAGGCAGCAGAACACCGAGATTATTGCCTTCGGGATTGGCACCCGTCGCGCCGCCGCCCGAGGACGCGGTATCGTCGTGCTTCGTCTCGGCCTTGCGGAAATCCTGGCAGCCGGGGCAGCCGCATCCCTCGACCGGACGGTCGTGGATGATGCCGCTCAACGAATCCCAGGAAAGTTCGCCGTTTCCGAAGGTGTTGTCACCGATTTCTGAAGTTGGCATGCGTCAGCTCCCCCTCAAGCGATCGCGTCGTCCATATCGGAAGCGCAATGATGCGGTCCGAGATCAGGACGAGTTCAAGTAAATAGCATGCTTTACAGAAACTTATTGGTGTCAAGGACAGTCACCATTTCGGGACGGAACCGGTCCTAATTCGGGTCGAGACGAGACCCATGAGCGACGAGTCGAGTATTTTCACCGTCGAAGCAGCTGCAGGGTCGAATGTTGCCGAGTCCTGGCCGCAAACTCGACTCCGAGTCCCGGACGGCGTATCGAAGCTTTTGTTCGAGCCCGTGGAGTAGCATGATGATCCGCATCTTGCCGACACTGGCGGCGACACTCGCCGCATGTGTTCCTTCTCCGCAGGAGACTGCCATGCCCGGCGTCAGGCAGGACTCCGGGAACGCGCCGAACAGCGCGCGTGCGACAGGGGCTGGAAGCGCGGCTCCGGCGGCGCCTGCGGACACGCCCGCCGCAGCGCGCGGGCGCCGGATTCTGTCGACGGCGTTCGTGATGCTGGGCCCGGATGGACATCTGTCGGTGGAGCTGCGCGACGGGCGCACGCTGATGCTCCGCGACGTGGTCATGCATCGCAAGGACTATTGCGGCGTCCAAGTGTCCGGTGGCCAGGGCGGCGCTCGATATTGCGGCGACTATGCCGAGGTCGCCGCCGCGCGCCCGGCCCCTGCCCCGGCCCGGGACGTGCCGGACCTGGCCGCTCCCAACCCCGCCAAACGCGATCCCGCCAGGAACGACTAGCCGCCCGGTGCGGTCGCGCCGAAGCAGATCGAGCGAGCGTGCGGGAAAGCGCGTCGCCCTCGGCGCTCAGTGCTCGCGGAAGGACGACCAGAAGGTGCCGATCAGCGGTTCGAGCGCATAGTCGAGCACGGTCCGCTTGCGCAGCGGGATCAGGACCTGGGCGGGCATGCCCGCGCGCAGCGCGAAATCCTTGCCGCGTACCTCCTGGAGGATGTGCAACTGACTGAGCGGCACCGTCACCTCCCCGGTGAAATAGCTCAGCCCGGTCTTCTCGTCGACGAAGCTGTCGGCCGAAAGGCGCGTCAGCGTTCCCTTGAGATTGGGGAGCGTCCGCTCGTGCAGGCCCGGAAATTTCACCAGCGTCGACTGGCCCGGATCGAGATCGTCGGCGTCATCGGGGGCTATCCGCGCCTGAATACGCAGCGGCTGGCGCTCGGGAACCACGTCCATCAGCTTCTGCCCCGGAGCGATGACTCCGCCCGGCGTGAAGATCGTGAGGCCGACGATCGCGCCCGTTGCCGGTGCCCGGATTTCGGTGCGCGCGAGCTGGTCGCGCGCCGCCGTCCATTTCGGCATCACTTCGCCCAGGCTGTTCTCGACGTCACGCAGGTCCGACGCGGTGCGTTCGCGGAAAGCGCGTTCGGCTTCGAGCGATTGAAAGCGGCTCTCTCGGGCGGCACCCACGGTCTGCGCGGCGCTGGCGGCGTACTGCCCGCGCCGCCCCTCCAGCTCCGCACGGGCGCGTTCGAGCTCGCGCATCCGCGTCTTGGAGACGAAGCCCTTCGCTTCCAGCGGGCGAAGCGCATTGAGCTGGTCATCGATCAGCCGCAGTTGCTCGCGCGCCGAGCTGGCCTGTTCGCCATAGCCCCCCTCCTGCGCGCCAGCCTGCGCGACCCGCTCGCCGAGCGCGCCCTGCTGCGCGGCAAGCACGGCGGCGCGCGCGGCCCGTTCGGTTCGCTGCAACTTCATCGCCAATGCCGCTTCGGCACGATCCCCGGGCGCGAGGCTGGCGAATTCCGACGGCTCGGGCACGCCAGCATTGCCCATCTGCTCCGCCTCGAGCCGCGCGCGCTGGGCGAGCAGCCGGATCGCCTGCGAGGCGAGCGCCCGTTCCTGGGCACGGACCTCGGCGCCAACCAGCGTCATCAGCAATTGCCCGCGCTCGACCCGCTGCCCTTCGCGGACATAGATCCTGCCGACGACACCGCCCTCGCGGTGCTGGACCGCCTGGCGCTGGCCCGAGACGATCAGCGTGCCTTGCGCATAGGCCGCGGCATCGAGCCGCGCGAACGACGCCCAGCCGAGGAACCCGACAAAGAAAATGGCGGCGGCGATGAGGCCGAGCCGGATGTCGCGCGCGGGATCCGCGAGCGCGGGTTCCACGACGTCGGCGGGGAAAATCTGTGCCTCGGTCATAGCGCTTTCGCCACCGGCGCGGGGACTACGCGCTTGCCCTCGGGTGGCGCGACGCGTGGCGCGGTCACCTTTGGCAGCACCTCGTCGCGGGGGCCGTAGAGTTCGACGCGCCCGTCGCGAAGCAGCAGCATCTTGTCGACCACCGGCAGGATGCCGAGCTTGTGCGACACGATCACGATGGTCCGCCCGGCCTGCTTGAGCGCGCCGAGCGCCTGGACGAGCGCGGCATCGCCTTCCGTATCGAGATGGGCATTGGGCTCGTCGAGGATGAGGATCGGCGGATCGCCATAGACAGCGCGGGCGAGCGCGATGCGCTGCGCCTGCCCCGCCGATACGCCGCGACCGCCGAGCTTGAGCTGATGGTCATAGCCGCCGGGCAGGCGGCGGATCAGCGCGTCCGCGCCAACGCGTTCGGCGGCAGCGACCACGGCGGCATCGATCCTCGCGCGATCGCCTTCGATCTCGCCGGCGAAGCGCGCGATATTCTCCGCCACGGTTCCGGCGAACAATGCCGAATCCTGCGGGAGATAGCCGATATGGGTCGCCAGCCGCTCGGTATCCCAATCCTTCGCGTCGGCGCCGTCGAAGCGAATGGTGCCGCGATCGGGCACCAGGGCGCCGGCAATCGCCCGAACCAGTGTCGACTTGCCGGCACCGCTGGGCCCGATGATCGCCACCACTTCGCCGGGCTCGACCGCGAAGGAAGCCGCCTGGACGATGGCTGCGTCACGCGCGTCGCTGAGGATGGTCAGATTCTCGAGGCGGATCGCGCCGCGGGGCGGCGGCAACTGGGTTTGGATCGCCGTGGCGGGCGAAGCATCGAGCAGCGCGCTGAGGCTGTGATAGCTCTGCCGCGCCTGCACGATGTTCCGCCATGTCGCGATCAGTTGCTCGATCGGCTGCAGCGCCCTGGCGATGAGGAAGGAAGAAGCGAAGATCGCGCCGCCCGAGATGAGATTGTCGACGGCGAGCAACGCGCCCAATCCCAGCGCCAGCGACTGGAGCGACAGCCGGACGAACTTGCCGATCGTGAGGAAGCTGCCGGACGCGAAGCCCGCCTCGGTCTGCGCCGCCAGCATCGCCTCGCGCTGGCGCAGCTGCCGGGCCACCATCGCGCGACGCATGCCGAGCGCTCGGATGCTGTCCGCCGACGCGACAAGCGCGTCCTGGCTCGCATAGGAGAGCGTGGCCACCGCCTGCGCCGCATCGAGCCGTTTGCGCGTCGCGCGCTCGTTGGCCCAGGCGAGCAGCGGCATCGCGATGCACCCCAATATTCCCACCGCGCCGATCCACGGGTGCACCAGGAAGCAGACGAGAAGATAGATGGGCACCCAGGGAGCATCGAACAACGCAAGGATGCCCGGGCCGGTAAACGTGCTGCGCATCGTATCGAATTCGCGCAGCGCCGCGCGTGCGGCCGGCAGGTCCGGGCGGCCCAGCGTGGCCTCGAGGATCAACGGCGCCAGCGTGGCATCCAGCTGGACTCCGGCCCGCACCAGCAGGCGGGAACGGATGCGATCGAGCACCGCCAGCGTCGCCAGCGCGAAAAGCAATACCATGGTGAGAAAGACCAGCGTCTGCACGCCCTGGGTGGGTACGACGCGGTCGTAGATCTGCAGCATGTAGAGCGTGGGGACGATGTAGAGCAGGTTCACGAGCGCGCTGAAACCGGCCGCCGCGATGAAATGCCGACGGCATTGCCGCAGCGCGGCGCGGATCGACCCTTGGATATCGTGCCCGGTCATCCGTGCGATCCCGTCCGGGTGCCGGCCCGACACCTTCCGCTCGCGATTTCGCGCATCTTCACAGCAGGAAATCGCTGGCCATCATCGACGGTCCCCAGAACTGCGTCAGCGCAATGCTGAAATCGGCCACGCCGTTGCCGTCCGTATCTCCCTCGACCGTCCAGTTGAAACCGCTTCCGACGAGCCGCAATTCCCCTGCAACGCCGCTGAAAGCCGCCACCCCGATGAAGGCGAAGGCTCCGTCCCCGGCCAGGGCGCCATTCGCATCGATCTCGCGGAGGTCTATCACGTCGCCCCGCTGGAAATCGGTGATCGTGTCCCGCGCGCCCAGCCCGTCGAAGACGAAGCGATCATTGCCCTGCCCGCCGGTCAGCAGGTTTGCCTCCGCATTCCCGGCAAGCACGTCGTCGAAGTTCGATCCGATCACATTCTCGATCGACAGCAGGGTATCGACACCCGCACCCCGGGTCTGCTGGTCCTCGAGCCACGACAGGTCGATCTCGACGCCCGCGGATGCGCTGGCATAGGTCACCGTATCGATGCCTGCACCGCCGATGATGACGTCGTCCCCCGCGCCGCCATCCAGCAGGTCGTCACCGTCATCGCCCCAAAGCGTGTCGTGTCCGCTCCCGCCCGTGATCGTGTCGTTACCGCTTCCGCCGATCAGCCAGTCCTGCCCGGCATCGCCCTGCAGATTGTCGGTGCCGTTGCCGCCCTCGATGCGATCGTCGCCGTCGCCGCCGCGCAGCGTGTCGTTGCCGCTGCCGCCCAGGATGCTGTCGCTGCCACCGGCGCCATTCACCGTGACCGCGCCCCCGGCCGCGCGCATGTCGATGGCATCGTCGAAGCTGCTGCCCAGGAGTTGGTCGATCCGCTCGATATTCTGGATCGTGCCGCCACCCAGGCTGAACGGTCCGGCGCCGATCACCTGCGCCGCGCTGAAGACCACGCCCGTGCCGGCACCCGCGAAGGAGAGCTGCAGCGTGTCGATACCGCTTCCGCCATCGGCGTCGTCGCCCCATCCGATCGCGAGGATATCGTCCCCGCCGCCGCCGGTGAGCACGTCCTTCTCGAGGCCCATGTCGTTGCCCGCCGCCAGGCTGCCGGCCGCGAAATCGCCCGACACCAGCAGGTCGGCGCCGTCACCGCCGATCAGCCGATCGGCACCGGCGCCGCCGGAGATCTGGTTGCCGTTCGCCGAAGCGCGGATCTCGTCGTCGCCCTCGTCCCCATAAACGCCGCCGCGATAATAGGTCTGGGACAGGATGATGAGGTCGTTGCCCGATCCGCCATGGGTTTCACCGTGCGAATAGATCGTATCATTGCCGCTGCCGCCATAGGCCACGGTGGCGCTGTTCGCATTGGTGTAGATCGTGTCGTTGTCGGCGCCGCCGTCGATCTTCTGCAAATACTGGCTGAGCCGGCCGTCGAGAAAATCGTCGCCGTCGTCGCCGAAGATCATGCTGGTCCGGGAATCGGCAATGACGCGATCGTTGCCGCCCATCGCATAGACGACGGCGCCGGGCGCATAGGCTCCCGAGTAGGACAGGGTAATGTCATCGGCATAGTTGCTGCCCTGCAGCCAGCCGACGCCCTCGATCCCGCGGATCGTCCCGGTGCCGTTGGCCACAACCGCCTGGCGGAAGTCGAGCGTCACGCCGCTGCTGGCACCCATCAGGCTGAGGTAGAGGACGTCTTCTTCGGTCCCGCCGTCGACCCGATCGTTGAACCCGGCGAAGAGGTAATCGGTGCCCGCCCCGCCATTGAGCGTATCGGCCTCGCTACCGGTATCGAGCGTCGGATTGTTCAGATAGGGGATGCTGTACGGATAGCCGAACGACGCATAGGCCTCGGCGGAGAAAAGGGTGTCCGATCCGTCGCCGCCGTTGATCGTGTCGGCACCGCCGCCGCCCGCGATCGTATCGTTGCCGGCCCCGCCCTCCAGAATATCTCCGGCCGCGGTTCCGGTCATGGTGTCGTTGCCGCTCCCGCCGACCGTCGCGATCATGCCCTGGGGCGTGAAGCCCAGCTGGGCCGCCGTGAAGTTCGCCGCACTGGTATTCTGGAAGGTCAGGAAAGTGGCAAAGGAGTCGCCGCCGCCATCACGATCGAGCTGCAGGACCGTGGAGGTGCCGCTCTGGCCCAGCCGGATATGGCCGGACTGGAACGGATTGACGGACTGGTTCCATCCGGTCAGCCAAGCCTGCAGGAAGCCGGTCCAGGACAGCGAGTCTCCGCCGGCGCCGAGATCGAAATCGGTGATGGTGATCCGGCCGTTCGGATTCACTTGCGGCATATAGTCGGAGAAAGCGATCACGTCCGCGCCGGTGCCGAGAGTCACGGTTGCGGTACCCGCGAAGGTCGAGAAGCGAACTTCGTCGTTTCCGCTACCCCCATCGACCGTCACCACGCTGGCATTGCCGATGACCATCCAGATCGTGTCGTTTCCGGCACCGCCAAGAAGGCTGACCGTCCCGGGCGCCGGGCCGTAGCTGGAGCGGCTGAGGCCCAGCTCGTCGTCGCCGTCCCCGCCATCTAACTGGTCGGCGCCGGATTGATCGTCATAGAGATAGTCGTCGCCGGCACCGCCGATCAGGGTATCGTTGCCGATGCTGCCGCGCAGATAATCGTCGCCGTCGCCGCCGTCGAGATAATCGTCGCCGACCTCCGCCGACAGCTGGCTGGCGGCGAACAGGGTGTCGTCGCCGCCATAGCCGTAAAGCCTGTCCGACCCTGCGCCGCCCGACAGGCTATTGTTGCCCGCGCCGCCCTTGATCAGGTCGTCGCCGGCTCCGCCAGTGGCATTTCCCGCGTCGCCGACACTGATGTCGTCGTTACCGGCACCGCCGAGAATGACGCCGCTATTCGTGGTAAGGGTCTGGCCGGTGCTGGATGTGCCCACCAGCCGCTCGACATTGGCCGGCATGGTATACACCGCCAGCGAAGTGCGGACTTCATCGCCACCATAAACAATGAATTCATAGGGTTCGATAACCTGGTCACCGGTCTCCGAGACGATATAGATATCGACGCCGTAACCACCCGACATAATGTCATCGCCGGCCCCGCCGTCGAGAAAATCATCGCCACCGTTGCCGATGAGCGTGTCGTTGCCGCCGAAGCCCCGCAGCGTGTTGTTGCCGCTGTCGCCCTCGAGCAAGTCGCTGCCTTCGGTGCCGGTGAAGGTCGCATAGCCGCCTAGGTTGAAGGTGGTCAGGCTGCCTGCGGCGATATTCTGGAAGATCACCAGGTCGGTCATCACGGCAGGGCCGGCCGCGCCGTCCACATCGATCTGGAGAACCGCGTCCGCGCCGCGCTGGATCCGCTGCAGATAGCCGCCCTCGAACGGGTTGCTCTGCCCGTTCCAGCCCGTCAGCGCATATTCGAGATAATCCTGGATATCGAGCCGGTCGCCGCTGTTGCCCGTCTCGAAATCACGGACCACCGCGGCCACGATCTGCTTGGTGGCCTCGGCTCCAAGGCTGAGCGTGTCGGCGCCGCTGCCGAGCGTGATGAAGTTGACGGTGCCGTCGATCGCGACATCGACCGTGTCCGCGCCCGCGCCCGCGTCCACATCGACGGTGAGCGCGCCTTCCGCGCGGATGGTGTCGTTGCCGTCGCCGCCGATGAAAGTGACGTGATCGGCCTTCGCGCTCCCGCGGAAGAAGGGCCACATCCCGAACAACAGGGTGTCGTTGCCCGCGCCGCCGTCCAGCACGATCGTGCCGCCGGGCTCGCGCGCGGTCCGGCCGACTTCCAGCGAGTCATCGCCGTCGCCGCCGAACAGCTGATCGCTGCCCGAATTATAGTCGAACAGCGTGTCATTGCCCTGCCCGCCGAGGAGGATGTCGTCGCCGAAACCGCCCTCCAGCGTGTCGGCGCCGAGCCCGCCCTCCAGCTGATCGTTGCCATAGCCGCCGAACAGCCTGTCGTCGCCGTCGAGCCCGCGGAGCACGTCATTGCCGCCCGAGCCGTCGAGGATATCCGCGCCGGCGCTGCCGTCCGCCGTGATCGACGGCGCGGCGCCGCCATCGGGAGCGAAGCCGAGATTGTAGCTGGTGAGCGTGGCCGCGCTTACCCCTTCCAGAACGAAGAAATCGCGCAGGTCGTCGCCGCCGCCGTTCAGGTCGATCTGCAGGACCGCGTCGGCGCCGCGCTGGATCAGCGCGAGATGCCCGCTGGCGAACGGATTGGTGACGCGGTCCGATCCGGTCAGCGCCGCAAGCGTCCGGTCGATAATGATCCGGTCCCCGGCGCCGCCGGCTTCGAAATCGGTGATATGGATCGCCGCGCTAATGGTCAGCGAAGTCAGGCGGGTCAGCTCGAGAACATCCGCACCCGCCCCGAAGGTGAAGTTGTAGGAGGTCGCGGCGCTGCTGTAGGTGAGTTGGATGCGATCCCCGCCGGATCCCGCATCCAGCGATACCGTCCGGCCGCCGGCGACACGGATGAAGTCGTCGCCATCGCCGCCCAGGATCGTCACCGCCTGGACCATGTACCAGGCGTCGAAAGCGATACGGTCGTTGCCGATGCCGCCGTCGAGCAGCACGGTGTCGGCATAGTTGGAGCGCAGGTCGAGCTCGATCACGTCGTCGCCGGCTTCGCCGAACATCTGGTGCGTTCTCACCCCCGGGTCGGAGGACACTTCCCTGAGCCGGTCGTTGCCGTCGCCGCCATACAGGCTGTCGCTGCCGTCATCGCCGTCGATGTCATCGTCCCCGCCAAGCCCATAGATCGTGTCGTCACCAGAAGTGCCCTGGATCCATTCATCCGCTTCCGTGCCCATGATGACTGCCACGAATCCCCCCTTTGCTTCCGAAACCGGAAAACAGCCGATGCCTGCTCTTACTTTTCTTACTGGGGGAGTGCCGCCCTGAGCCCCGCCCGAGATACGCGACTGCCCGGATTCTTTCCGTGACAGCACCACATGTGTCGCGCATCTTCCTCACGTCGGCAAGGCTTTGCACCGCGGAGCTACAATATCGGCGTGCCGAACCAGCACGATCTGCTCACGGGACCGTCCGGCAAAGTTCGACGCGCGCATGCGGCTTGTCGAGAGATGCGGCGCGACGAGGAGCCGCCTTCCGGATCAAGGGACCAGGCACCTGAAAAATTCGGTGGATCGCCATGTTTTCCCACCGTCCAATCGCGGCGGTGCGCGCGCGAGGCTGAATGCCAGGAGACCGATTACAAGCAAAGTGGTGCGGAACCGCGCCTTCCGCACCACTTGCAATGACGACATCCGACCGTTCGGCTGCCTCCGCTAGCGCTTCTTCAGGCGCACGGAATCGAGCGGTTCGCCGGTTGCGGTATATGCCCGATAGGTCAGTTGCTTCGGCGTGACCTCAATGACCTGATAGGCCTGGGTTCGCGACGCCGATTTGCGTGCCCATGGCCCCGGCTTGACCTCGTACATCTTCGGGCCGGCGACCGACACGGCATAGGTCGCGCCGGCATTGTCGGCGGAAGGACCGTTCGGCCCGATCGCGCCGCGGGCATAGCCGTGGTCGTGCCCCTGCAGCACGAGATCGACGTGATATTTGTCGATCAACGGCTTCAGGGCCGCGCGCACCTTCGGATTGTCGCGGCCCGGCTCGCTCGAGAAGAGCGGGAAGTGCAGGAACATCACCGTCCAGCGATTGGGATTGTTCGCGAGCAATTTGTCGAGCCATGCGACGATCGAGGCGCGCGCGGTCTCGTCGCGATCGACCTGCATCGAATCGATCGAGATCAGGCGCAGCCCCTGATAGTCGGTGTACCAGTTGGTCTCGCGCCCGGCCGGCACGTCCGCTGGCCCATCATCGGGCAGCGTGAACTGCCGCCGCCACTGCCCGGTGATCGACGAGCCTGCGCGCGCTGCTTCGTCCCGCACATATTCGTGATTGCCCGGCGTCGGCATCTGCGGGGTCTGCGCATAGAGGAAGCCGCCCGCCGCGAACCATTCGCCCCATTCGGCATCGCTGTCGTGCCGATTGACGAGATCGCCCGCATGGATCGTGAAGGCCGCGTCGCCCGCCTGGCGGAACGCCATGCGCAGGGTGCGCGAGGCCTCCGACAGGATCTGGTTCTGCATGTCGCCCATATAGATGAAGCGGAAGGGCGCGGCCTCCTTGCTGGCGGTGCGGAACTGGAACCATTCGGACCAGTGCGCGCCGTCGCCGACGCGATAGGCATAGACGGTGCCGGGCTCGAGCCCCTTCAGCACGGCGGAATGATAGGCCGCGCGGAACGCCGGATTCTCGCGCACCGCCAGGGTCGCATCGTCGGTCGTCGCGGCGAGCGTCATCGGCGCCTTGACGAAATCCGGGCTGCTGGTCGCCCTGGCATATTGCACCACGCCCGCCGAACCCGGCGCCGAGCGCCAGGTCACGGCCATTTCGGTCGTGGGATCCGCGGTGAGGTTCAGCACGATACGCTCGGGCTGGACCGTCGCAGGCGCAAGCACCGGCTGCGGCGCGTCCTGCGCGGCGGCGGGAATGGCGGCGCCCAGAAGCAAGGCGCCGGCCAGGAAGCGGATAGTCATCGCCTGTCCTTAGAAAATGAGGTTGAAGCCGAGCGAGATCGTGCGCCCGTTCTTGGTATAGGCACGGCTCGCACCGGTTCCCGACGAGACCGTCTCCCAATAGGTCGGCCCGTCGAACAGGTTCTGCACCTGGATCTGGACCGAGGAGGTCTTCATGAAGGTCTTGCGGAAGGTCAGGTCGACGAAGCTGTAGGCCTGCTCATAGGGGTTGTTGCCGAAATCCTGGATGCCACCGAGGAACTTCGACTGGTAGTTCCAGGCGCCATAGATTTCCCAGCCCTTGCGCTCCCAGAAAAGCTGGACGTTGGCGATCGTCTCCGGCGTTTCCATCAGCGGCAGGGTATAGCCCTCCGGATGCCAGGACAGGCCGGTGACCGCCTTGGAGCGCTGCATCGTCAGGTTGCCGCCGATGCCGAGCGAGCCGAGGATGCCCGGCAGCCAGTGCAGCACCTGCTGGCCGCTGATTTCCACGCCGTACACTTCCGCCCGCTTGCCGTTGTTCGGCATCGAGATCAGTACGCCCGCCGGATCGACATTCTCGCCGAGCGTGCCGTTGCGGATGTTGCTGGACGAGGAGCGGAACAGGAAGTTGGTGATGCGCTTGTAGAACACCGCCACCGAATAGGCTCCGGTGCGGCCGTTATAGCGCTCCAGCGACATATCCAGATTGAGCGAGCGCAGCGGCTTCAGGTTGGGATTGCCCTCGCTGATGCCGGTCAGAAGCCATTGCGACTTCGGATTCTCCTTGCCATCGCCGTCGGGATCGGTGTCGTAGCTATATTCGCGTGCCGAGCTCATCCGGGCGATATCGGGCCGGGCGAAGCTGGTCCACACTGCGCCGCGCAGCTTCGTGCGGCTGTCGAAGTCGTAATTGACGTGCACCGAAGGCAGCACGTTGACGAAGCTCGACTTGTCGATCGTGTAGCGCTCGCCCTGCACGGGATCGAGGTTGAACGCCTCGATCCGGTTGCGCGTCGCCTCCACGCGCACACCGGTGATGATCTGGGCGCGGCCCAGACGGGCGGTCGCCATCGCATAGCCCGAGATCACGTTCTCGTCGAAGCGGAAGCTGTCCTCGTTCGATATCGTCGCATCGGCCGGATCCACCGCGAAGCCCTTGAAGAAGCTGCTCTTGCCCTTCTCCGCGCGCTGCAGCTCGGCAAGCATCTTGTCGTCGTCGATCGTCTGGCCGAGCCGGTAGGCGCCTGAATAGGCCCCGCCGAACAGGCTGGTGACGTTCTCGCCATAATAAGGCGAGAAATCCGCCATCGTGCCGTTGGCCGTCAGGTTGAGAAACGAGCCCGAGAAGGTGCGGCGGCGCGAGTCATAATATTTGCCACCGGCCTTGATCGACTGGAGCCAGGCGCTGCCCGGCTTCCACTCGACGTTCATCTGCGTCTGCCAGAGCTTCTGCTGGCTGCCGCCGATCTCGCCCTCAAGGCTGCTGAACGCGAATTGCGAGGGATCCTGCACCGCATTCATGCCCGCCGAATTGAGCAGCCATTTCGGAAAGCGTGAATCCTCCGCGCTGCTGAACAGCACGCCCTTGTTGCCCAGCCAGCCATATTTGTCGCTGCGGAACTCGAGCGTGTAGCCGTCGTCAAGATTGTCCTGCGACTGGGAATAGGACACGTCGTAATCGACCGTGAAATCGCCCAGCCGCGAGACACCGCCGACATTGGCGGTGGCCAGGTTGCCGCTCTCGTTGTTCGCTTCCCAGAAGCGGCGCAGGCGGAAGCCCTGCGGATCCCATTTACCCGACGCGCCATAGAGGCTGTAGAAGGACTTGGTCTTGCGATCGGCGTCGGTGATCAGCCCGTCCTTGTCCTGATCGACGATCTGGCTGGTGGTGTAGGAATAGACGCGGCCGAGCTTGCTGTCGGTCCGCAGGATGCTGTCCTCGGGCCGCGCGAGATTGGTGTCGTTGGCGTTGACCTGGACCAGCCGGGTCGAGTTCTTCGACGTGTCGTTGCGGAAGTTCAGCCGGTTGAGGAACTGCTGCTTCTGGTAGTTGCTGTACTGGCCACGGACGTGAAGATCATGGTGGTCGGACCGATAATCGATGCTGGTGTTGGCGCCCCAGCGGTTCACTTCGGTGTTGCCCAGCCCCAGGTTCATGCCGCGCATCACGAAGCGGTTCGGATCCCAGCCCAGCGTCTCGCTGTTCGAATACCAGCTGTCGGGCTGGTTATCGCCATCGACGCCGTTCTGCTCATATTGCGACTTGCGCTTGCTCCAGTTGCCGGAGACGAAGACACCGAAATGGTCGCTGAACTGGCGCGACAGGGCAGCCGAGACCTGTCCGTATTTGCGGTGATCGAACTTGTCGATCATGCCGCCTTCGCCCGAGACGCGCATATAGGTCGGCTTCTGGTCGAAGGCGGTCGGCGTCGTGATGTCGACCGAACCGCCAAGTGCGTCGCCGTCCCGGTCCGGGGTCAGCGTCTTGTAGACGGTGATCGACTTGATGCCGTCCGGCGGCAGGACCGACAGGCGCACGCCGCGGTAGAAATTATTGTCGCGCGAGCCCGCGCCATCGATGCGCACGCCGTTCAGCGAGTAGTTGTTGAGCTCGGTCGACAGGCCGCGCACGGTGATGCGGTCGCCCTCGCCGGTTGCGGGATCGCGCACCGCGTTGACGCCGGGCATGCGGGCCAGCGCTTCGGACACGTTGTTGGCGGGCAGCTTGCCCATGTCGTCGGCCGTAATGGTATCGGACACCATGGTGGACTTGCGCTTGGCTTCGGCCGATGCCTGCGCCGCCTCGATATAGCCGTTGACGACGATGTTCTCGGGCGCGGCTTCCTCCGCAGGCGCTTCCGCGACCTGGACGGGCGCTGCCGGAGCAGTCTGCGGAGCCGGCCGCGCAGTGGCCTGGGTACGCACCGGCGCCGGCTTGACGATCACGGTGCCGCCGCGAACCTGGGTGTCGACCCCCGCGCCGCGCACCAGCAGGGCCAGCGCCTCGCGCGCCGACATCCTGCCGGTCACCGCCTGGCTGCGCCGCCCGCGCAGCGCTTCGGGCGAAGCCGCAACCGGCACGCCCGTCACGCGGGAGAATTGCTGCAGCGCCTGCGCCAGGTCCTGCGCGGGAATGGCGAAGCTATAGCTTTGCGCAGCCGCCGGCGCGGCATTCAGAGTCGCGACTGCGATGGCCAGCGCCGATACGGCGGGCCGATTGAGATGGAACATCGAAGAACTTCCCCCACACTTGTAAACCGTTCAAGCGAGGGACGACGCACGGGATCACAACCCGACAAGTTTTTTTGGTTTCAGTTTAATGACTTATACGTGGAAGCATTATGACATGCCGGGATCGTCACGGGTCGGTCGCTAGCGCTCCACGACATAGTGATCCCCGGCATCGCGCCAGCGCAGATCATGGATCGCCGCGATCGCCTCGAGCATGTTCTTCGGCTCGTTCGTCTGGAAGCGGCCGGTGACCAGGAGATCGCCCAGCGCCGGATCCGCCAGCCTGACGGGGCGCGCGGCGGTCCGGTTGAGCCGCTCGACAAGCTGCAGCATCGGCATGTCGTTCGCCTCGAGCCAGCCCTCCGTCCAGCCCGGGCGGGAACCCCCTACCCCCTTCAGGCTGCGCACATGCTCGCCGGAAAGCTCCAGCCCGCTTCCCGCCGGAAGCCGCCATCGCCGGCCCGCGCCGGCGTCGACGCTGACCAGCCCGCGATAGACCTGGATGATGCGGGTATCGCGGTCGATCCGGTCGATATCGAACGCGGTCCCGAGCACCGATACGCTGGCACCGCCCGCATCGACCGAGAAGCCGCGCAATCGCTCATGCGCCACGTCGAAGAACGCCTCGCCGCGTTCGAGCGTGACGTGCCGCGACCATGGCGCGATGCGCACGGTGATCCGCGTGTCGCCGTTCATGCGGACGGTCGATCCGTCCGCGAGCGCAACCGTGCGGGCTCCGCCCCTGGCCGTGGCATAGCGCGCTTCGGACACCAGCAGCTGCGCCCCGCCGACGCACGCAAGCGCGAGGAGGCTGGCCACCGCCGCGCCTCGTGCCAGGCGCCACCAGCCGCGGTTCGGCGCCACGTCATCGTCGTTGCTCGCGTCGGCAGGATGGGCCGCTTCCGCCAGCGCCGCTTCCAGGCCCCTGGACTGCCAGATCGCGCTCAGCCGCGCATAGCTGTCGACATGGCGCGGGTCGGTCAGGATCCAGCGATCGAAGGCCGCGGCGGTGTCGCTGTCGAGTACCGGACGGCTCATCCGGTCGATCCACTGCGCTGCCTGCCAGTCGATGGAATGCATTTCCTGGCCCATCAATCCTGCCCCGCCAGATCGATACCCGCCTGCTCGAGCGCGCGGCGCAGGTCGATCATCCCTCTCGTAATGTGTTTCTCGACGGCTTTCGGGCTCATCGCAAGATCTTCGCCGATCGCGCGACAGCTTTCCTGATTGATCCGCCGCCGGATCAACACCTCGCGCCGGAGCCTGGGCATCTTCCTGAGACAACGGGCAAATATCTCCATCGCCCGCCGGGAATCGAGAACGCGATCGAGCGATGGTTCGTCGCTGCGTATATCGTCCTCGACCTCGGGTTCGAGGCGCCGCTCGCGGCGATGCAGGTCGATGACGAGATTGTCCGCGATCCGGAAGGCAAGCGAGATGATGCTGCCGATCTGCTGGGTTCGGGCCAGCTCGACCAGCCGCGCGAGCGTTTCCTGCGTGACGTCGTCCGCCACGTCCGGCCTTGTGCCGCGACTGCGCAGATAGCGCCCCAGCGCCGACTGGATGGCGTCCCACGAATATTCGTTAGCCGCCTCCTCGGAGGGCGGGACCTTGATCGACGACAGCAAAATACACCCGACTCAGGGAACGACCCCGGGGCGGTTAGTGACGTCAGATGACAGTTTTAGGATCGAGGAGACGACGCAGCCCCCGAACCGCCGCTCCGGCAGTTCGTCGCATGACATTGGCTCCCCGCCTAGGGCGCGGGGTCGCTCTCGGGAGTCGGCGCTTCGGAAGCCGGCTCCGGCGCGGTGATCTCGGCGACCGTCCTCACCGGCATCAGCGTGGCGAGCGCGGCCAGGAAGGTCTTCTGCACCTGCGCCGCCGAGATCGCCTTGCCCTCCCATTCGAGCGCACCGGCCGCGGTCGCATCGCTCGCGACCGTTACCGCATAGCCGAAGTCCCGCGCGCCGCGCGCAGTCGAATCGATGCAGATCTGGGTCATGGCGCCCGCGATCACCAGCTCGGTGACGCCCTGGGCCTGCAGCCTTGCCTGCAGCCAGCTCTGGACGAAGGCGTTCGGCGAGGATTTGGCGATCAGCGCGTCATGCGGCTCGGGCTGGAGCCGGTCGTGCAGCTCCGTGCCGGTCGCAAAGGCCGCGAAGGGTGCCTCGGAGTCGGCGTCGAGCGCAACGTGCTGGACGAATACGATCGGCTGATAGCCGGCGCGGAAATGGGCGATCAGCGCCTCGATCTGCTCGAGCGCGGCTTCCATGCCCGGCAGCGCGAGCTTGCCGTCCGGGAAATATTCCTTCTGCACATCGATCAGCAGCAATGCCTTGGTCATCCGATTTCTCCCGTGATGCTGCCACTCACATCGGCTTGCAGGCCCTTGGGCGCCGAGGGAGCGGGAACCGTCCAAACGTCAAGCGACGGCGTCGATACCGAGACGCGCAGCGCGCCGATCTTCAGCTCGATCGTATAAGGATAGCGCTTCGGCGGCAGGTCCGGGATCACCAGCCCCGCCCAGTAATTGTAGCTCGGCGTGATCCCGGGGATCGCATCGGGCGACTTGTCCCAGGCGATCTCGCCATAGCGCTCGAGCTTGAGGCAGACCTGCTCCTCGAAACGGATATCGACGAATTCGGCCGGCAGCGGGGTGCCATAGGGTGCGACCGTCTGGAGGATCCAGTTGACCACGGTGCCATAGGTGCACTGCGTCGCCAGCTCGGCGGTGCCGCGTCCGGGGCTGGGAGCGCCGGCGATGGTGACGCTGTTGTCGACCATCATCAGCGCGCCGTCGAGGCTGCCGGTGGCGAGCACCTGTGCCACGTCCACCACGACGACGACATTGACCTGCACCGTGTTGCGCGTGATCTCGCGCGGCCTGGTCCGGGGCTGGATGAACATGTGCGGCGTCACTTGGCGTCCTCCTGGCTCGGCGCGAGCGCCGGCTCCTCGGGCTGGGCAGGCACGGGCGGTTCGGATGCGAGCGGCGGGGGGACCAGACGCGATTCGACCACCGCGCGATACGGCGCGTCCGCGCTGCCCAGCCGGTAGGACAGGCGATAGGGCACGCCGTCCGCCGGCAGCGGCTTGAGGATCGTGGCGAACCAGTAGACTTCGGGCGTCTCGCTGAACGCGCCGGCATCGAGCGCGACATATTCGGCATAGCTGCTGTCGATCTCGACGAGCTGGAGCCGGGCAAAGGCCTCGCATTCGAGCGCCATGGTGGTCCACACCACCACATCGTCCTGCTGCGCCACCGTCGAGAGGCTGCCGGTCCCGTGACCGGTCGATCCGGCCCAGCGGTTGTTATCGAACAGGAACAGGCTTCTGGCCAATGTGCCCGAGCCGAGCGCCTGCACGACATCGATCAACGCCATCACGTTGGTCGCCTGCCGTACCGGGCCGGATGCGGGCGCCGGGGTGGATTTGGGCGCCGGCTTGGCGGCGGTTTCGGCCGATCGGGCTGCGCGTGCCATGCTATGCTCCCTGTGCGCCGGCGTCGCTCGGGACGAGATCGAGCGTCACGGCGGGAAATCCGTTCCGCGGCGCGCCGGCGGAGATCTTGATCCAGGCGTCGTGCGACAGGATGACCCAGTCGTCGACCACCTTCCCTTCGGCATCGCGCCGCGAATAATAGAGCGCGATCTCGATCGTGTAGCGATAGAGCCCCAGCAGATTGGGATTGACCGAGGCGCTCCAGTACAGGCCGCGCGAGAACATCTCGGGCGAGCCATATTGCGCCGGGTAGATCACGCCCGCGTCGAGCGCTTCGCCGTGAATGCGCAGGATCGCCGGATCGGGATAATAGACCAGGTCCTGGTCGCCCGGCTGCGTGACCCGGCTCTCGCCGGTGCGCTTGAACCGCGCGGTGCCCGGATCGGCAAAGCCGCGCGCCGACAGCGGCATCTGCGGATCGGCGCGCGGCGCTTCCTTGAGCAGATGCTCGGGATGCTTGATGTTGACTTCGTCGCCTACGAGATTGCGGATGCGTACCGGGAAGATGCCCTGATGCAGCGCCGGCAGCGGCCGCTGGGCAAGCGCGCGCCGGTCGTCGTCATACAGGAAAAAGGTCTGCGGGATGCTGATCGGAATGGTGCCGATGCCGATCGGGATCCAGTTGAGCACGGCATTGCCCTGGCCAAGCTGCGCATCGGTGGCATCGATCGCGCACACCAGATCGGGCGAGCCTTCGCCGGTCGATCCGTCCCAGCCGCCATTGTCGACCAGCCAGATATTGCCTTCGAGCGTGTTGCTCTCGACCGCAGCGGGAATGTCGATCAGCACGACGATGCCGAGTTGCTGTCCCATGCTTCCCTCCCCGCTCAGCCCAGCACGTCGATCGACGGACTGTTGATGAAGATCACCGATTGCGCGCCGCTGCCCATCTGCAGCGCGATCCGATAGCGATAGCGGCCGGGCGGCGCGTCGCACGGGACCAGTCCGGTCCAGCCACGCCAGCGCGGCATCACATAGCGATCGACATCCGGATCGACGCCGCTCTGCTCCGGCGTATCGTCCCAGGGCAGGAACTCGATCCCGGCGATCACCGCCGGGCTCTGCACATCGACGGCGATGACGTTCCAGTGCAGCCATTGCCCCGGATGGCAGGCGGTCCTGAGCGTCGCCGTGCCCTTGTCCTGGCTCAGCGGATGATCGTCGGTCAGGTGGACATTGTCCCTGAGCGTACCCTTCGACAACGCCGCGATCGAGTCGACGAGGACGACAATGTTGATCGGCTGCATCTGTGCGCTCCCCCTCAGCCGTGCACGTCGCGCAACAGCGGCGTCTTGCCCACGCTGGTGCGTTCGATCTCGGAGCCGTCGCGGGCGACGAAGCGCAGCTCGAAGCGGTAGCCGCTCTTGGCGATATAGGCGAAATTGGCCTCGCCCTGATTGAACAGCGACAGCGAGCCCGCCATCGCCTGGCTGAACGCGTGGAGCAGCGCCGGATAGCCCAGGAAGTCGATGCGCTTGGCCAGCTGCTCGGGTGCATCGACCGCGGCCAGCAGTCGCAGCGTGCGCGTCGGCCGGTCGTTGGCGAATTGCAGCTCGTGCGCGCGATCGAGATCGACGCCCATCGGCCGCAGCGCCTGCACCAGCCCGGGCAGCACGCGGGTCGCGGAGAATTGCGTGTCGCCCAGATGGATGACGTCGTTGCTGCGCCCGGCGAATTCGAAGCACTGGGTGACGAGGCCCGGGCCGGCCAGCCCCGGCCGGCGGATGACGCGATCGCCGATGCTAAGCCGCGGGAACGGTGCCTCGTGCGCATGGAGCCGCGTGACGACCAGCTCGCCCTCCTCGCCTTCGGCCACCCAGCGTCCGTCGGCATCGACGATCTCGACCAAATGGAGGCCGGGCACGGTGGCCAGCCACGGCGTGCCGGGATCGAGCTGGAGCCCGATCGTCTCGGCCTGGGTCGCGGCGAAATAGCTCAGCACCGCCACGTCGGGATAGCGCGCCTTGAGCTCGGCGCGCACACGCGGATTGAGCACGCCGCTGCCATACATCGCCACGCGCAGCGAGCGCCGCGCGGCCTCGTCGAGCCCGTCGCCCATCTCGGGCAGCAGCGCGACGCTGGCGGTGATGCCCATGAAGGCCTTGAGCCCCTCATAGCGCATCATGTGCTGGAACACGTCCTTGGTGACCGGCCCGGCGCCGATATAGTTGGTATGCGGGATATGCTGGAACACGCCGCCGACCATCGTGCCGCTCGACCACATCTGATAATCGGCCAGCGTGGTGATCATCCACTGCGCCTCGGGCCCGTCGAGGAACGGCGCGAGCTGGTAGCGGCCCATGAATTCGCCCGCCAGCCGATAGGTGTCGTGGAGCTCGCGCAGCGAATAGACGACCTCGACCGGCTCGCCGCTGCTGGTGCCGCCGCTCGCCACGATCTCGAAGCCGCCATGCGACAGCGGCACGACCAGCCCTTCGCGGCTGCCCATGAAATAGTCGCGCATCACCTGCTTGTCGGCGATCGGGATCGCCTGCCACTGCTCGAAGCTTTCCAGCGGCCCCTTGATCCCCGCCCCGGCAATCCGCTCCGCCCAGCGCGGATTGAGCCGCAGCGTTTCGACCATCTGCCCCAGACGCCGCAATATCAGCGCGTCCTGCAGCGCGGCATCGGTCTCGGCGAAGGGCTTGCCCGAAAGCGCCTCGGCTTCGCGGATCTTGCTCAGGAACGAAGGCAGCCGCGTCACCGCATCCGCAGTGCCCGGGGTGAACTCGGCATCGGGGATCAGCGCGGCGAACGCGGCGGCATCCGCTTCGGCGCGTGGAGCCAGGGATACGGTCATGCCGGGGCCTTCTCGGTTTCGGCGCGCTCGGCCAGGATCGCATCCGCGACCTCGCGGATCTCGTCGAGCAGCTGGTGGAAATGATCGGCGGTGACGCGGTGGTTCATGAACACGACCCGCAGCGCCGCCTGGCCGTCGAGATCGACCTTGGAGATGAAGAAGCGGCCGCGAGCGCGCACCCGCGTGCGGATCTCGCCCTGCAGCCGCCCCAGCGCGGCGGCGTCGAGCAGCTGCTCGGGCAGGTAGCGGAAGCACAGGATGTTGCTCTGCGGGCGATGCAGCGGCAGGAAGTCCGGCGCGCGCGCCAGGATCGTCCGCGCCGTCTCGGTCATGTCGCAGAGCTGCTCGAGCTTCTGGGCGAACGGCGCGCGGCCATAAAGCGCCCAGGGCACCCATAGCGACATGATCATCGGGCGCTTGGTGCATTCGAAATTCTTGTCGGCCGCGTCGAACGCCGTGTAGATGTCGGCGGTCTTCTCGAACACGTAGCTCGCTTCCTGCTGGAAGGCGCCGACCGCGGCACTTGCGTCGCGGTAGAACAGCATCGTGCACGCCGCCGGCACGAACATGGTCTTGTGCGCGTCCCAGGCCAGCGAGTCGACGCGCTCGATCCCGCGCAGCCGCGACCGCAGCCGGTCGGATACCAACAGGCTTGCGGCATGCGCACCATCGACATGCAGCCACAGGCCGCGCTCGGCCGCGATGTCGGCAAGCGCGTCGAACGGATCGATCGCCCCGGTCGACGTCGAGCCGGCGCTGGCGACCATGCAGAACACATCGAGCCCGCGCGCCGCCGCCGCGTCGAGCGCTTCCCGCGCCCGCACCGGGTCGATCCGGCGCTCGGCATCGAGCGGCAGCCGAACCAGCTGCCCGTCGCCGATGCCCAGGATGCCCGCGGCACGCGTCACGCTGTAGTGCACATCCTCGCCGACCGCGATCGCCGGCCGCAGCGCCAGACCGGCCAGCCCGTCGCGCCAGGCATCGGGATAGCGGCGGTTGCGCGCGGCGAGCAACGCGGTGAGATTGGCGAGCGACCCGCCCGAGGTCGTGACCATGGCGAACTGCTCGGCCGGGAAGCCGAGGAAGCGATTGAGCTCCTCGCCCATGACACGCTCGGCGACGTTGGGCAGCTGGCCGGCTTCGTAGAAGGACGCAGGCTGGGTGAGCACTGCGCTGACCAGCTCGACCACCGCCGAGACCGGCAGCGGCCCCGAGAACTGCCGGCCCATATAGCCGGGCGAATAGACCTGGATGCCGGTGCGCGCATAAAGGTCGATGATCTGGCCGAGCTTGCGCGCATGCGCCTCCGGATCGTCGGGAGTGCCGCCACGGGTGAGCTTGACGGCCGAGGCGAGCAGCATCGCGGGGTCGGTCAGCGCGAGCCCCCGCATCGAAGTATCGGCGAGATGGCGCGCCATGCGCTCGATGGCCAGCGAAGCATGGCGCGTGAAGCCGTCGGCGTCGAATAGGGCTTCGAGATCGAAATCCTGCGCATCCGGATCGGAGAATATGGGATTCTTATCGAGTGTCAGCTCACGCGCCGAAGAAATCCCGTGCATGTGCACGCCTCCATCCTTGAATTAGTAATACTCAAAGGCCGGACAAAATATCTCTTCTGCACCCCATCATCGCACGACAATATACTGCAGTTGCACGCAAGATCATCTCTGATGATGATTCGGTCAAGCGCTATTATTCCGCAGCGCACAAGATGTTTACATCCATATTGACTGCAATTTAACGAGAGAACAGTAATATTATTGAAAACTTCTTGGACATGTACTGCCAAATCATGCCGCACGCCGGGATGGACAGCCCGACACCGCCCCACTCGCCGCCCGAGGCAAGTCGTGACCGGAGAGAGCGATTGCGATAGATGCGCGGCGTGCCCGTGAATCGATCTGCCCTCCCCCACGCCATCTCCGTCGATGCGATCGTCGATCAAGCGCTGGACCTGATCGCGTCCGGGGGCCTTGCCGAGCTGACGCTTCGCCCCCTCGCGACCGGCCTCGGCGTGAGCGTGCCGGTGATCTCGTCGCGCATGGGGAGCAAGGAGCAGCTGCTCGAAGGCGTGACGCAGGCAGCCCATGCGCGCGACCTGGCGTTCTTCGGGAAATGGGAAACGCTCGCGAACGATATGGACGCGAAGGACAGCGCCTCGCGCGCGGCCATCGCGGAACTGGCGCTGCGCGACTGGGTGACCCGGGAGCGCCGCCAGGCGATCCTGCTGATCGAGCTGGTGCACGACCGTGCGCTCCGGCCCGACCGGCTGGCGGCGCTCGAGGATTGGCTCGACGATGCCGGGCGCTTCTGGGCCACGCTCATATTCGGGGACCCGGCACTCGCCGAGCTGGCGATGGGCTATGTGCTCGACGAGGCGGGATTCTCGCTCGGCGCCGGCGACGATCCGAAATACGCCCTGCTGCGCTCGCTGTGCCTCCAGCGCTTCGCGGCCGGCATCTTCCCCGATGCGGATGCCGGCAGGGGCGCCGCGATCGCATCGCTGATCGGCCTCCTCGACACCGCCGCGCCGCCGGCAGCCGAGGAAGAGGACGTGAAGCGCCAGCGGATCACGGGCAGCGCCGCCGACCTGATCGTCTCGCAAGGCATCGAAAGCGTGACGCACCGCTCGGTCGCGCTCGCGGCGGGCGTGCCGGCCTCCACCGTCGTCTATCATTTCGGCGCGCGCCCGGCGCTGGTGGTGGCCGGCCTCCATGCGGTCATCGCTCGCTTCCACAGCCGCCGGAGCGACATCCGCATCGACCATGGCGGCGGCCCGCCCAACGACACCAGCATCGAAGACCTGGTCAAGGCGACCTCGATGATCGCGCTGGCGAGCGCTCGCGAACCCAGCCTGCTGCCCTATGCGATCGACATGCGGCGCAGGCGCGGTGAGAACTGGCGCGCGAGCGACATGGCACCGATGGGCATCGGCGCCGGCGCCGGCTTCGACCGCGCGACGGGACAGGTGCTGTCGATCGCCGCCTTCGGCATGGGCATGATCGGCATGGCGCGCAAGATTCCCGATCGCGCGCACTTTGCCCGGGCCTTTGCCGCGCTGGAGGCATGGCGGACCCGATCCCCCGCCTGATCCCGGGCGGAGTCATCGAAACAGCACAACCCGCTGATAGGCACCCGGCCGGAGTGCAGCGGGATGGCGGATCGGGAACTATTGTCGGGCACGCGCCTCGTCGTGCTGTCGCTGCCGTCCCTGGCCTTTGCCGGCTATGACCTCGCCCGGCGCGTGTTCCTGGCGCCGTATCTTTCCGGCGAACTCGCGTTGCAGGTGGGCGCTGTCGGCTGGCTTGTGCTGCTCGCCAATTTCGCGCCGATCCCGGCCGAACTGCTTGCCGGATCGATGGGCGATCACGGATCGGGCCGCTTCGGGCGCAGGCGCCTGTGGATGATCCTGGGCACCGCGCTGGTGCTGATCGGCACCGCCGGGCTGCTCCGGCAGGGCATGGCGCCGTCGATCGCGCCGGTAGCCGTCGCCCTCGTCGCGCTGGTGGTCGGCTGGGCCCTGTGCAATGTCACCCACGGCGCCTGGGCGCTCGAGGCCGCGCATGACAGCCAGTCCCGGGCGCGGATATTCGGCACGCGCACGCTGTTCGGGATCGCCGGCGGCATCGGCTTCTCGGCAATCGGCGCGCTGCAGGTCCCTGGCTGGCCATCGCCCTTCACGACGATCATGATCCTCGTCGCCTTCGGCGCGCTGGTGCTGCACGTCGCGCTCGTCACCCTCCTGCCCGACCGGGCGCCGGCACCGGCCAGATGGCGGCTCGCTTCCCTGCTCGATCCGTTGCGTCTGCTGTTCGCCAATCGCGGCAACCGGCGGCTGGCAGCCTTGTTCGCGCTCAACGGCGCCCATGCGGCGATCACCACGACGGGCTATTTCTACATGGTCGACAATGGCCTGGGGCTGTCCGGCTGGGCGCCGGCCGGGATACTCGTCCAGACCGTCTGCGCCGCGATCGGCATCCTGGCGGCGATCCGGATCGGCGCAAGCCTCAGCGCGCACGCGCTGCTGCGCCTGACGCTCTGGGCAAATCTGGTCCTGGCGCTTGCCTTGCCGCTGCTGCCCGCCGGGTCGCCGGCCGCGCTGATGCTGTGGACGGTGCCGTTCGGGCTGACCTCCGCGATCGACTTCATGGCCCTGCGGATGCTGCTGGGCGCCCGGCTCGATACCGGCGCCACGCCGTCGGGGAAGCGGGCGGCGGCGCATTATGCGGGGTTCCACCTGCCCTTCAATCTGTGCGGCGCCATCGCTTCCGGCCTGTTGTTCGCCGGCTACCGCGCCCTGGGTTTCGACCCGCGGGCGATCGCCGGGCCTGAACAGGCGTTCGCGCCGGTGCTGCTTGCCCCAGCCATTGCCGCCGCGCTGATCACGCTGATTTCCCTCAGGATCCTGGCGGACTCCCAGCTTGAGGAGCCCGCCCAACCATCCTCAGTGAGGCCCATAGGGCCCGAGGCATTTACTGAACAAGTGTAATTATGCCGTCATGGACACCATAGGAGGCCTCCCGTATCCCGCCGAATCGGTGGGACTTCGAGGGGTATCGCAGGTGAGAACCAATCTATTTCGCGGACTGATGGCCAGCGCAGCGACGCTCAGCTGCGGCTTTGGCCTTACTGAACAAGCGTTTGCGCAGAACGCCGACACTGCTCCGGCGCAGACGACCGAGGCGTCCGGTGACACCGGCCTCGCCGACATCGTCGTCACCGCGCAGCGCCGCCAGGAAAAGGCGCAGTCGGTGCCGATCTCGATCACCTCGGTCAGCGGCCAGGCGCTGGAGGACAGCGGCTTCACTTCGCTCACCGACCTGCAATATGTCGTGCCCGGCGTGCAATATGACCCGACCCAGGGTGCCGCCTTCCAGATCCGCGGCGTCGGCAGCACCTCGTTCGACTTCTCCAACGCCAAGTCGGTCAACGTCGTCGTCGACGATGTCGTGATGGACGCCCAGCGCGACAACGGCCTGATCGGCCTCACCGACATCCAGCGCGTCGACGTGCTGATGGGCCCGCAGGGTACGCTGTTCGGCAAGAACTCGACCTCGGGCGTGATCGCGATCACCACCAACAAGCCGGTGATCGGCCAGTTCTCCGGCACCGCCTATGCCAGTTATGGCGAGCGCAACGACCGCAACACCAATGCGACCGTGAACGTGCCGATCAGCGATCAGGCCGCGCTGCGCGTCTCCGCCTTCGCGCTCGGCCAGGACGGCAAGGGCCGCTATGTCGTGCTCGACCGCAATCTGGGGCTGGTCAGCGAATGGGGCGTGCGCGGCAAGCTGCTGTTCCAGCCGGCACCGTCGCTCGAGCTCGTGCTCGCCGGCGAATATACCCACCATATCGACACCGCGATCCGCGTGCCCGTGGGCGGCCCGGCCGGCTCGACCTTCGCCCCGCCGCCGCGCTCACCGCGGCGCAGATCGTGCTCGGCGTGGTGCCCGGCCCGGAGAATGCCGACAGCGCCGACGGCTCGCTCGGCCACAACACCACGACCAACAAGGGCGGCTCGCTCCATGTGAACTATGAGCTCGGCCAGCACACGCTGACCTCGATCACCGCCTATCGCGAGACGCGTTTCGACAACGACACGCCTGCCGATCTGCTGCCCCGAAATGTCTATGCCTATATCCCGTTCAACTCGGGCCGGCTGAAGACGAACAAGTTCAGCGAGGAGATCCATTTCGCCTCGCCGACCGGCGGCACGATCGAGTATCTGCTCGGCGCCTTCTACAACAAGCTGAACGCCAAGCAGACCCAGCTGCAATGGGGCACGCTGGGCACGCCGCTGCTCTCGCCCGCCGGCGTCCCCTCGCCGACGCTCTATGCGGTGACCGGCGCGTTTGATCCGATCACCAAGGCGATGCTGGGCAACGCCGTGCTGTTCGACGCCACCAACGAGGCGGCAGCCGCGTTCGGCCAGGTCAAGATCACGCCGGCACGCCAGTTCAGCGTGACCTTTGGCGGGCGCTACAATTACGACTGGAACAGCCAGACGATCAGCTACATCAATATCGATCCCCGGCCGATCACCGGCTATTCCCCGGTCTTCGTCGCCACCGGCGCGGGACCGACCGAAGCGTTCCGCACCGGATCGAAGAAGGGCGGCCGCTTCACCTATCGCATCGCCCCGCAGCTCACGCTCAGCCGCGACGTGATGGTCTATGCAAGCTACGCCACGGGCTACAAGCCGGGCGGCGTCGCCTTCGTCGGCAATCGCTATGATCCCTATAACCCGGAATCGGTGAAGAGCTGGGAAATCGGCCTGAAGAGCGAGCTGTTCGATCGCCGCGCGCGCTTCAATCTTGCTGCCTTCTCGTCGAAGTTCACCGATTTCCAGGCGACGATCCTGACCCCGGTGAGCACCGGCATCGGCGGGTTCATCCTGGCATCGGCGATCGGCAACGCGCCGGGCCTGCGCTCGCGCGGCATAGAAGCCTCGCTCACCGTCAAGCCGGCGCGCCAGATCACGCTCGGCGGCTCGGTGACCTATACCGACGCCACCTTCACCAACTACGTCGCCAGCCCCACGGCCAACTACACCGGCACGCGCCTCACCAATGCGCCCGAATGGCAGGCGAGCGTCACGATGGACTATGCCGATGAGATCGGCGCCGGGCTGAACCTCAAGGCGCATCTCGACTATGGCTATCGCAGCGAAACGCAGACGGTGACGGGGGCGATGCTCGGCGACATCCTCGCGCCGGCGGTCAGCAACCCGGACGGCACCAAGACGCCGAACTCCACCTATTCGCGGATCCCGGGCTATGGCCTGCTCAACGGGCGGGTCAGCCTGGCCAAGCTGGATGGCGCGGTCGAATTCGGCGTCTATGCCCGCAACCTGCTGAACACCTATTATTCCACCGGCTGGCAGATCTACGGCCCGCTCGGCCTGCTGCACTACACCTCTCCGAACGCGTACCGGACGCTCGGAGCCTTCGCCAAGATCAACTTCTGACGCGCTTCGCCGCCGCCTCCGTCGGGATCCGGCGAGAGGCGGCGCGCGACCCGTTCCACCAGGGATTCAACACATGAAGAAGCTCGCAATCGGCCTCGGCCTGATCGCCACCTGCGCCGCCGCGATCGCCATTGCCCAGGAAGCGCCGCGCACCGACGAGGTCCGGCTCAACGAGATCCAGGTGATCGGCACCCACAACAGCTATTCGCAGGGCGTCGATCCGCAACTGCTGGCGATGGTCGATGCCACGCTCGGCCCGAAACTGGCCGCCTTCACCAAGGCGATGCCCGAGAAGATGAAGGCCGACTGGCAGGAATATCATCCCAACTTCACCAGCATGAGCGAGGGCCTGAGCTATCGCTACACCACGCTGGCCGACCAGCTCGACGCCGGCATGCGCAGCCTCGAGATCGACATCAACAACGATCCGCAGGGCGGGCGCTATGCCCATCCCGCCGGCTTCGCCGCGCTGCGCGCCAGGGGCGTCAGCGACAGCCAGATGCTGCCCTATGATGCCACCGACATGGAGAAGCCAGGCCTCAAGGTGTTCCACGTCGCCGATCTCGACGTGCGTTCGAGCTGCAATCTGTTCACGCGTTGCCTGAAGCAGCTCCGCGCCTGGTCGGATGCGCATCCGGACCACGCCCCGATCTTCATCCTGGTCGAGGCAAAGAGCGATGCCTTGCCGGTGTTCCCCAATTCGACGCCGCCGCTTGCCTTCGATCGGGCGGCGTTCGACGAGATGGACCAGTCGATCTTTCGCGAGATCGGCCGCGACAAGCTGGTGACGCCCGATCAGGTCCGCGGCACCTATCCCACGCTCGAAGCCGGCGTGCTGGCGCACAACTGGCCGACGCTGGCGAAGTCGCGCGGCAAGTTCGTCTTCCTGCTGCTGACCGCGATGGATCCCCAGGCACTCGCCGCCTATCATGCCGGGCACGAGAATCTGGAAGGCCGCGCGGCCTTCCTGCGCGCCACGCCGGGGCAGAGCTATGCCGCCTTCCTGCTGCTCGACAACGCCAATGTTCGCGCCAGGGAGATCCCCGAGCGCGTGAAGCAGGGCTATCTGGTCCGCGCCCGCGCCGACATCGAGACCTATGAGGCGAAAGTGAACGACCTGGCCCGTGCCCGTCAGGCCTTTGCCAGCGGCGCGCAGATCGTCTCGACCGACTTCTACAAGCCCGGCAACACCTATGGCACCAACTATGTCGTGCGCCTGCCCGGCGGTGGCGAAGCGCGCTGCAACCCGGTCAACGCCCCGAAGGCCTGCCGGCTGAAGCACTGACGGCTGGCCCCGGAGGCCGCGCTCCGATGTCCGTCGGCGCGGTGGACTGCCCAGTCCGCCGCGCCGATGCCACAGCCAGCAACCTCGCCGAGCGCCCGAGGCTAGAGCCGCAGGCTGAAGCTGGCGCGTACCGACTGATCCGAGGCGCCCGAGCCGAACTGGCCACCATAGGCGATGCCGAGCACTGCCCTGGCGGTCAGCGCGACATCGATCCCGGCATCGAGCGCGGCGGCATCGCGCACGATCGGGGTGCCGGCGATCCCGAAGCTGCTCCCGCCGCTTGCGAACTGCATCGCGGAGAGCGGCGTCACGTCGCCGAATGCATGGCGCCAGCCCAGCGCACCGCGGACGCTGAGTTTGGCGCTTCCCAGCGCGAAGGAAGGCGCGGCGCGCAGGCCCAGCGTGGTGAAGCTGGTGTCGCTGTCCGCCGACGCCAGCCGGAGCGCCGCCGCCCCGCCCTTCTCGGTCGCGTCGTCGCTGCTCAGGCGTACGTGGGCGAAGTTGGCGAAGGGCTCGACGCGCGTCGCGCCCAGTCCGATCGTGTAGGCGAGCTCCCCGAAGGCCTGGGTGGTGCGGGCATCCTGCTCGCCCTTGAGGCTGTCGGTGAAGCCCGGGAAGGCGACCAGGCGCGTCGTGTCGAGCCTATGCCAGCCATGCGCCACCCCGATCCGCACGGCAGCCGCGCCGAGGTCCGCGCCGCCATAGACGCCAATCTCATAGCTGTCGCGCGTGCCGGACGAACCATGCGCCCGCGTGTCGAAGCTGGCGCGGCCATAGCTGCCGACCAGGCCAAGCCGTGCGTTGCCGAGGACCGGGGCGTCGGCGCCGAGTACGAAGCCGTTGACCGAGCGATTGAGGCGGGCGGCGTTGCCGTCGCTGCCCCAATGGCCCCAGGAGCCGACGCCATTGCCCCAGATGGCGAAGCCGCTGTCGGCCGCGCGCAGGCGATCGCCGACCGCCTCGCGCAGGAAGCGGCTGTCCTCGATCAGCGCGGTGCGTGCCGAGGCGTGGACTTCGCCCGAGAGCTGGTCGAACGCGCCGCGTGCCTGCTCGGCCGAGAGGTTGACCGCCGCCGCGAAGACCGGGCTGTTCCAGCCCAGCCCCTGGGTGGCAGTGCCCGTCGCGATCTGGTTCGGCGTCGCACCGATGCTGGCGAAGCTGATGTCGTTGCGCCGCAGCCGCAGATAGACGTTGTTGCCGTCATAGCTGAGCGACGGATCGAGGAAGGCGAGGTTCGAAGTGACGCCACCGAACCGGCCGGTGCCCGCGATGCCGCCATCGGCGTGCAGGATCAGATAATTGGTCTCCGGCCGGTAGTTGCCGGCGCCGGCCAGCACCGACACGGTGCCGCCGTTGAGCGTGGCGGTGCCCGAGGCGACGATCCGGTCCGCAAGGCCCGCCGCATCGGCCTCGACCTCATAGGTCGAGCCGATGTTGAACACGATGTTCCCGGCGACGTTCAGCGTGCCGATCGAGTTGCCCGGCGCGATGGTGCCGGAGACGATGGTGTTGCCCACCGTGCCGGTGCCCTGCAGGCGGCCTGCCGCCAGCACGGTCAGCGTGCCGCCGAGCTTGCCGTTCACCGCCAGCGTGCCGGCCGCGACGCTGGTCGTGCCCGTGTAGCCGCTCGAATCGCCGGTCAGCTCGGTCTTGCCCGAGCCCGCCTGGCGGATGCTGCCGGCGCCGCTGAGCACGCCGGCGAAGACGAGATTGTTCGAGCGGTTGAAGGCGAGCGTGCCTGCGTTGGCGACATTGCCGGTGATCCCGCCGGTGGTGCCGCCGTCGCCGAGCTGCAAGGTGGCGCCCGCGGCGATGCTGGTGCCGCCGGTATAGCCGCTATCGGCGGTGAAGGTGACGCCGCCGGTCAGGACGCGTACCGCGCCGGAGCCCGAGATCGTGCCGGCAAAGTTGTTGGAGCTGGAACGGGCAAAGGCGAGCGTGCCGCTATTGGCGACATTGCCGGTGATCGAGCCGGTGGTACCGCCATTGCCCAGCTGCAGGGTCGCGCCGGTGGCGATGCTGGTGCCGCCGGTATAGCTGTTGCCGGCGGTGAGCGTGAGGCTGCCGCTCAGGACCTGCACCGCGCCCGAGCCGGTGATCCTGCCCCCCAGGGTGCCGGCGTCGGAACGGGCAAAGGCGAGCGTGCCGTCATTGGCCACGGTACCGACGATCGCGCCGCTCGTCCCGCCATTGCCGATCTGCAGGATCGCGCCGTTGGCGATGCTGGTGCCGCCGGTATAGCCATTGTCGGCAGTGAGCGCGACGCCGCCGCTGAGGATGCGCACCGCGCCGGTGCCGGAGATGACGCCGCCGAAGCTGATCTCGTCCGAGCGCCCGAAGGCGAGCGTGCCGTTGTTGGCGACGTTGCCGGTGATCGCGCCCGTCGTGCTGCCGCGGCCCAGCTGCAGGGTCGCGCCGTTGGCGACGCTGGTGCCGCCGGTATAGCCATTGTTGGCGGTGAGCGTGACGCTGCCGCTCAGGACCTGCACCGCGCCCGCACCGGAGATGGTGCCGCCGAAGCTGGTGGCATCGGAGCGCGTGAAGGCGAGCGTGCCGTCATTGGCGACATTACCCCCGATCGAGCCGCTGGTGCCGCTGCCGAGCCGCAGCGTCGCACCCGCGGCGATGCCGGTGCCGCCCGAATAGCTGCTGTCGCCGGTGAGCGTGACGTCGCCGCTCAGCACCCGCACGGCACCGGTGCCGGAGATGATGCCGTCAAAGCTGGTCGCATCGGACCGCGCAAAGGCGAGCGTGCCGTTGTTGACGACGTTGTTCGTGATCGAGCCGGTGGTCCCGCCATTGCCGATCTGCAGCGTGCCGGCCTGGATGGTGGTGCCCGAATAGCTGTTCGTCCCGGTGAGGATCAGCGTCCCCGCCTCGGTCTTGATGAGGGCGCCGGTGCCGGTGATCTCGTTGGCGATCTCGGCACTGTCGGCGAGCACGCGGATCTCGCTGCCGGCCGGATCGGTGACCAGTTGGCCGCTGCCCTGCAGTACATAGCCCTTGTCGACGAACTGGAGTCCCAGGAACGACTGCGCGCCCGCGACTGTGATCGTGCCGCCGACATAGCCGTCGTCATCCTTGAACACGGCGTAGTTGCCTGCCCAGCTCGCCGGGGCGGTGCCGCCCTGGTTGAGCCACTGGGTGTTCGCAGCATTCCAGGTGCCGTCGCCGCCCTGCCAGTGTTGCAGCGTATCGTCTCCGGGGATCAGCGACGGGCTGATGAACAGGTCTACACTGCCGCCGCCGACCTGCAGCTCGTAATTGACGTTGCTGAGCCCGGGCGTGGTGCCGATCACCGCGGTGTTGCTGGTGATCTGGTGGGTATAGGTGATCAACCGGTAATAACCGATCCCCGCCGCACCATCGGCCGGGTTGCCGCTCTGGCTCAGGTTGATCGTGCCGTCGAGCGCGAGGTCGCCACCCGAGACGACGATCCGGTCGCTGATTCCGAACAAGGCCAGGCCGCCGGGTTGGCCCAGCTCGAAATCGAGATTGGCGCCCGCCGCGACCGTGAGGCCGCCGACGACGTTCAGAGTGCCGATCGAGTTGCCCGGGGCGAGATGGCCACCGCTTTCCACAAGGGTCTTGCCGACGGTGCCGCTGCCGCCGAGCGTGGCACCGGAGGCCACGGTGACGCTCGAGCCGAGCCGACCGTTCACTGTCAGCGTGCCTTCCTCGACAAAAGTCGTGCCGGTCAGCCAGGACGAATCCCCGGTCAGCGTGAGCCGTCCGGCGCCGGTCTTGTGCAGGTCGCCGGCGTCCACGAGCGTGCCGGCATAGCTGGCGTTGCCCGCCTGGTTGAAGGTCAGCGAGGCGCCGGCCAGGATCCTGGCGTTACCGGTGAAATTGTTCGCATCGGCGATCACGCCGCCCTGGTTGATCGCCCAGTCGACCGAGGAGCCGCCGGTCAGCGTGACCGTCCCGCTGCCCATCTTGAGCATGGTGCCGGTGCCGGAGATCGTGCCGGCATAGCTGCCGTCGAAATTCTGGTTGAACGCCACGACGCTGGTCAGCGGAGCGGCGGTGAAGGTCAGGTTGCCGCCCAGGCTGTTGGTGTCGCCGATCAGGTTGCCGCCGGTGATCCGCCAGTCCTGGTCACCGGTGCCGGTGAGCGTCCAGGTGCTCGTCCCCGATTTCTCGAAGGTGTCGAAGCCCAGATAATAGTTGAAGCTGGCAGTGGAGCCGATCTCCGTGACGACGAAGGTCGAATCGGCGCTGCCGCCCAGTGCCAGCACGTTGTTGGTGCCGCCGGCCTGGACCACGACGCCGCCATCCATATAGGAGCCCGCCCGCAGCTCGAGCCGGTTGTTGTCGCCGAACAGGCCGATCGCGAGATTGCGCTGCGACGATGCGTTCACGCCGCCGCGGATGATCCCCGAATTGATGATCGTCGAGCCGCCGCCCGCGGCGCCCACCACGCCCATACCACCCGCACCGACCGCGGTGCCGAACGCATAGCGCGGGCCACCCGCGCCGCCATTGATTTCGCCGGCGTTGATCAGTGTCGCGGCCTGGCCATCCATCAGGCGTACAGCCGCACCGCCGGCACCGGTATAATGACTGGGGTTGCCGCTATTGTTGTAGCCGCCCCGGCCGCCGGTGATGGTACCGGTCGCGCTGTTCTGGATCGTACCACCCCAGGCCTGCACGCCGTCGCCGGCGCGTCCGCCACGGGAATAGCCATAGCCGCCTTCGCCGCCGGCGATCGCCCCTTCGTTGACCACCGTGCCGAGATTGCTGAGCACGGCGGCGCCAGCCGTGCCACCGTCGGTGGTGAAGGTGCCGCCCTCGCCGCCCGTCACCTTGTTGCCGTTCCGGATCGTCAGCGTGCCGCCGTCATAGAGGAATATGCCGGCGCCCGAGCCGCCATATTCCTGCCCGATGCCGCCGGTGATCGTGCTGAAGGCACCGCCCGCGCCGCCACCGACCGTGACGCTGCCGCCATTGAGCAACACCAGCGCAGCGCCGCCGCCGCCGCCGCTGCCCTGGCCTGAACCGCGGCCGCCATTGCCGCCGGTCACGTCATACCCCTGGGTCGTGACCTGGACATTGGCGCCGGTCAGCACGAGCCCCGCACCGCCGCCGCCAGCCGAAGCGCCGGAGCCGGCGCCGATGCCGCCGTCACCGCCCACATAGTCGATCGAGAAGGCGAAATTGCCGGTGGCCGTGACCAGATTGCCGGCGCCGCCATCGCCGCCCGTCGCCCCGGCGCTACTGCCGCCCGTGCCCCCGCCGCCAGCCGCAATATCGTTGGGTGTGCCGGGCTGGCCGCCCGCAGCCCCGCCCGAGCTGATGCCGCCTGCTGACGCCGTGCCATCCGGGGTCTGCGCCGCCGATCCACCGGCGCCCCTGCTGGCGCCGCCGCCGCCGCCGGCGATGCCGCCCTGTCCAATGGTTCGGCCGGTGATCCAGGCGCCGTTGCCGCCGCCCTGGGTGATCCGCTGGGCATGCGCCACCGACGGCGCCAGGCTGATCCCAAGGGCGAGCGCCGCCAGCGAAGCCGAACCACGAACCAGACGCGCCGAACGTGCCTTGAGAAACTGATGCTGCATGGCTCACCCCGATGGCGACCCGTCTCGGCGGGCCGGAATTGCATGTTGAAGGTCGGAACCAGATCGCCGCGGTTCCCCGGACCGGCGGCGATGGCCCGGCCGGCGCTTGCCACGGGGGTGCGGCGGCTCACTATGCGATTCCGGCATGAACGCGCCGGGGAGGCGTGGCCAGATTGCGCGCTCATATCTGAAT
>JAEXLC010000346.1 GCA_023445495.1 Pseudomonadota bacterium
GACCTGGACTATCTGCTGGTCGATCGCGCGGGAAAGCGGCTGGCGGGCAACCTGGATCCGAAGACCAAGCTCGTTCCAGGCTATGAGGAATTCTTCCGCGCGCGCGACGGTACGGTCGGTCAGGCAATGACCACCCGCCTGCCCGACGGGGCGCTGCTGATCGTCCGGGCAGACCGGGCAGGCCTGCGCAAGATCGACGGCCGCCTGCGCCAGCTGTTCGACTGGTCGATCGGCGCGATGCTGCTTCTCGGCCTGGGCGGCGCCTGGACCCTGGGCACGCTGACCCGCACGCGGCTGCGCAGGATGGACCGTACCGCGCTCGCCATCATCGACGGGGATCTGGGCCAGCGCATGCCGGTCAGCGGATCGGGCAACGAGTTCGACCGGCTCGCCACAACGCTGAACCAGATGCTCGACCGTATCGCCGCCCTGATGCTCAACTTGCGCCAGGTCTCGAGCGATATCGCGCATGATCTGCGAACGCCCCTTACCCGGCTGCGCCATCGGCTCGAGGAGGCAACGGAGGGCGGCGATGCCGACCGGTTGGCCGCCATCGAATCCGCGATCCGCCAGGCGGACGAGATGCTCGACATTTTCTCCGCGCTGCTGCGCATTTCGGAAGTCGAGGGACTCGGCATACGCAAGCATTTCCGCAGCATCGACCTGAGTGCGACCCTCACCGATTTTGCCGAGGCCTTCCGTCCGGATGCCGAGCAGCGCGGCCATCTATTCGAGATCGACGTACAACCGGGCATCACCGTGCGGGGAGACCGGCGCCTGCTGATCCAGCTGGTATCGAACCTGCTCGACAATGCGCTGCAGCACACGCCGGCCGGTACCCGGATCCGGCTCTCGGCCAGCCGGAACGAGCGGGAGATACGGCTTGCCGTCAGCGACGACGGTCCCGGCGTGCCCGCGCAGGCCCAGGCGCGCCTGTTCGAACGGTTCAGCCGGGCGGATGCCAGCCGTTCCTCGACCGGGCACGGGCTGGGCCTAGCGCTTGTGGCGGCAATCGCGGCCGCGCATCATGGGAAGGCAAGCCTCGCAACCGGCCCCGGCTTCGAAATCGAAGTCACCCTTCCGCTACTCTGACCGACGCCACGGCCACAGGCTGGTTTGGACCTGAAAATTCGGATCGACACGGGCCGACACTGGCTGCGAACAATCCAGCCGACACGGTCACCAAGGCGCAGAAATCCTGACTTTCTTGCGTCCTTTCGAATAGGGTTTGCCCCCGGTGATGCGCCCGACCGCGTTCATTGCAGACGTTTGCCCAAATCCTCTCCGAATGCCGCCGCCGCAGTCTCCTGGACCCGCGCTCCCGTGACCGAACCGTCTTTCGCCGTGAGGTCTATTGCCCAGCTTTCGACCCGCGCCGCGCCATGCGCGGCTTCAAGGCTGGCAAAGACCCGCCACGCCGCTTCGTAGCGCGCGGGCGTATTGCTCTCGTCGCTGACCATGTCGCCGGGGCCGAAGCTGAACGGGCCGGCCGGCGTGTAGTGCGGATCGGCCTTGATCTTCTCCCGCTCCTCGGCGCTGACCTGCCGCAGGATCGCCTCGGGCTTCACCTGCATGCCACCCCACCGGGCAAGCGCGACCGGTTCGGTCGAGGCCTCGAGCGCGCGGGCGCCCTTGAAGGCATCCGCGCGTCCCTCGGCCGGTGTCAGGACCGCAATGACCTTGCGGCTGATCCATACGGCATGCCCTTCATGGAACCAGCGCGGTGTCTGCGCGCCCACGCGTTGCTGGAAGCCATGGACCTGCTCGTGCGGCATGACCACCACGGTCATGTGCTGCCCGGCGGGAGTGAGCGCGCCATCGGGGGCCGTAGCGATCCGCCACCGCTCCTCCGACGCGCTGCGTGGCGGGATATAGTCGGCGCGGGGCGTGAAGACGACCGAGGACCAGCGGGCATTCCGCCAGACCCCGCCGGTCTCGGCATGGAGCAGCCGGATCTGCGCGCCGAGGCAGGACGCCCGCGCCCATGCCGCGCGCTCGGCGCCGGGATCATAATAGGCATTCATCGATCCGCCGCTCTCGCGATCGGTGATGTGCAGATACGGCAAGTCGCCGCTCCGCGCGGCCACCGCCTCGACCGTGATCCCCGGGACCCCGGGGTGTGCGCCGGCCGGTGCAGCGCAGGCGGCGCGCCCCTTTGCCACGAAGTCGTCCTGGGGCGTAGCGGCCTGTCCGAGCAAGGCGAAGGCTAACAGGTCGAAGAACATCAATCGTCTCCTGTGGCGTGGATTTCAGTCCGCAATCGGGAGCGGTGCTTCGGGATCGACCAGTCCGGCGGCGCGCAGGTCACGCCAGAAATCGGCGGGGATGACTTCCCCGAGCGCGGCGCGGTCCTCGGCGATGCGGCTCGGTCGGCTCGCTCCCGGGATGACCGCGGCAACGGCGGGATTGGCGAGCGCGAATTGCAGGCCGGCGGCCTTCATGCTGATGCCGTGGCGATCGGCGAGCGCCTTGATCCGCGCCACCCTGTCGAGAATGGCGGGCGTCGCCGGGGCATATTCGAAGTTCGGCCCGCCGACGAGCGCGCCCGAGCTATAGGGTCCGCCTACCACGATGCCGATGCCGCGTTCCGCTGCCTTGGGCATGAGCCGCTGCAACGCGCGGCTGTGATCGAGCAAGGTGTAGCGACCGGCCAGGAGCGAGCCATCGGGGCGCGGGCCGTCGAGATCGAGCAGCAACTCGATCGGCTCGACCTTGTTGACGCCCAGGCCCCAGGCCTTGATCACGCCCTCGTCGCGCAACCGATCGAGCGCCTTGAAGGCACCGGTCCGCGCGCTTTCGAACATCGCCAGCCAATCATCGCCGTAAAAGTCCTGGGCGATGTCATGGACCCAGACGATGTCGATCCGGTCGGTCTGCAGCCGCTTCAGGCTGTCCTCGATCGAGCGCAGCGTGGCATCCGCCGAATAGTCGTTGATTACCTTGTTGCGGCGGCCATGCTCGAACACGCTGCCCTTCTCGCCATTGTCGCGAGGGCCCTGCTCGAGCTCGTCGAGCACGACGCGGCCGACCTTGGTGCTGATCACATATTCATCGCGCGGCTTGTCCTTGAGCGCCTCGCCCATGCGGATCTCGGCCAGGCCGGCGCCGTAAAAGGGTGCGTTGTCGAAATAGCGGATGCCGTCGTCCCATGCCGCATCGACCGTGGCGTGCGCCTCGTCCTCGGGGATATCGCGGAACATGTTGCCGAGCGGCGCCGCGCCGAAGCCGAGCCTGCTGCCGATGATGTCCTTGAGTGCCATGATAGGGATCCTTGCTTCAGGCGACCGAGACGGGGTCGAGCGCCAGTGGCGTGCGCTCGGCGACGTCCTCGATCTGCGAAAGATAGTTCTGGAAATGCGGGCTGGCGCGGTGCGCGGCGATGGCTTCCTCGCCCGTATAGAGCTCGTCGAGCACGAAGCGGCTTGGATCCGTCCGGTCCTGCCACAGGTCGTAGCGCAGGTTGCCGGGCTCGGCCCGGCTCGGCGCGATCATGCCCTCGAGCAGGGTCCGCAACGCTTCGGCCTTGCCCGGCCGTGCCGCGAGAACCGCGATGATCTTCAGGTTTGACATGGGTATCTTCCTTGCCGGACCGGCGTGGCGCCGCAGCGCCCCGCCGGTCATCCGCGTCCTCACGCCGCGACCAGCGCCCGGTCGAGCGCTTCGACCAGCGCCTTGGCGATGGGATGGTCCGAACGCGGATTCTGGCCGGTGATCAGCTCGCGGTCGACGATCACATGCGGCGCGAAATCGGTCGCACCGGTAACCACCTCGCCACCGGCGATGCGCAGCGCGTCGGGCATGTAGAAATAGAGCCGGGCGTGCAGGACATTATCCTCGACGATCTTCTCCTCGCTCGCCGAGAACACCGTCATCCGGTAGCCGGCATATTGCCAGCCCTGGGCCCATTCAGCGGCCTTTCCGGCGTCGCCCGCGACCATCGCGGCGCGGAACTCGCGGGAATGCGGCATCGCCGCGGCGACGGCGATAGGGCCGTGGCAGAGCAGCGCGGTCGGCTTGGCAGTTTCGTGGAAGTGGCGCAGGATCGTGCCGACCTCGGCATCCTGCATCAGGTCGACCGCCGGCGCATGGCCGCCGGGGAAGAACAGCCCGGCATAATCCTCCAGGCCCCCTTCGATCACGTCGTGCAGCGTCCGGACCACGTTCATCGCCGGATCTTCCGCCCAGAATGCGCGGGCCTGGGCGAGCGCCGCCTCGTCGCCGCCGAAATGCCCTGCCGAGTCCGACAGCTCGTCGATATGCGGCTTGGTGCCGTCCGGCGTGGCGAGCACGACATCATAACCGGCATCGATCAGCGCCATCGCGGGGACGACGGTTTCGTTGAGATACTGGCCGGTGGGCGCCCAGCCACCGCCCTCCAGTTCGATCCGGGTGGCGTTGGAACCGATCACGAGCACTTTACCCTTGGCCATCTGAGCCTCCATTCGCTTGCTGTCCCGATTGGACGCGGCCGATATGCGCCTCGATCAGTCATTCCAGAACTTTATTTCCTTGATTTCAGTTATACGTATAAGAGCATATCTTATGCGCTACGATCTCAACCTGCTGCCGATCTTCGTCGCGCTGATGGAGGAGCGCAGCGTCACCCGCGCGGCCGAGCGGCTCGGCATGACCCAGCCTGCCCTGTCCAACGCGCTCGCCCGGTTGCGGGCGATGCTGCAGGACCAGCTCTTCATCCGCGAGCGCTACGGCATCCAGCCGACGCCGATCGCGCTCGAGCTGGCACCGCGGATATCCGAGGCGCTGGCGGCGCTCGATGATACGGTGCTCGGCCAGCAGGACTTCGATCCGGCCAGCGCCGAACGGCTCTTCACGATCGCCCCCAATGGCTATGTCGAGTTCATACTCGTGCCGGCGATCGTCGCGCGACTTCAACAGGTGGCACCGGGGATCAGGCTGCGCCTGACGCCCTATGGCAACGACCTTGCCGAGACCGGCGTGACATCGGGCACGACCGCGATGGTGCTCGGTCGCATGGTCGATCCGCCCGACAATCTCGTCGTCCAGCATCTGATCGACGAAGGCCTCGCCTGTGTCGTGCGGGCCGACCATCCGGAGATCGGCGACACCATCACGCGCGATCAGTTCGAGCGGCTGAAACACGTCAACGTCGTGCCGCCGGGGCGCATGCGCGCCGGCCTGTTCCAGGCGCTTGCCCAGCAGCAGCTGAAGCGCGAGGTGGCGATCTCGGTCACCAACTTCTTCGCGGTGGCCGAGATGGTGGCGGTCACCGACCATATCGCGACGCTGCCCAAGCTGATCTGCCGCCGTCTGGCGCACGACCCGCGGCTGAAGATCCTGCCCTCCCCGGTCGATCTCGGCACCTTCCCGGTCGAGATGGCGTGGCATGTGCGGTATCGCCACGATCCCGCGCATCGCTGGTTGCGCGGGATCGTGAGCGACATCACCCGTCAGGTAGCGGCTCCGGCCCAATCCCCCTGACCTACTGCGCCGGGTTTGCCGCGGTGGAGGCGGCCGCCGCCTCGATCAGCGCGGCGACCGCTTGCGGGTTCGACACATAGACCGCGTGGCTGCCGGGCACTTTGCGGATCGTCGCGCCGGCGCGCTGCGCCATGCCGTGCTGGCCGGCGGGCGGGATCACATGATCGTCGCGCGGTATCAGGAACCAGCTCGGCCTGGTCTTCCAGGCCGGAGCGCTGATCCTGCCCTCCAGCGCCTTCGCGCCCCAGGGCTGCTGCGAATCCGCCATGAACCGAGCGGTGTCCGGCGCGACATCGGCGGCAAAGAGCGCGGGGAACTTCGCCTTGTCGAGCATCAGCATGCCATCGGCGCTTGGCACGATCGGCAAGGCCGGCGCGCCCGGCGGGGCGCTGGCGACGATCGAGGAGACCGACTCGCCCTGGTCCGGCGCGAAGGCGGCGATGTAGACGAGCGCGCTCACCTTCGGGTCCGACCCGGCTTCGGTGATCACCACCCCGCCATAGCTATGGCCGACCAGCACCGCCTTGCCGGAGATGGTGGCGAGCGCCCGCCTGGTCGCCGCGACATCGTCTTCGAGCGAGGTGGTCGGGTTCTGAACCACGACCACGTCATATCCGTCGTTCCGCAGGATCCGGTGCACGCCGGCCCAGCCCGAGCCATCGACGAACGCGCCGTGGACGAGGACGATGGTCGGATGCCTGGCGTCGTCCCCCGCGAAAGCGGGTGCCGCGCTGGTGGCGAGGCTCGCCGAGGCAAGCGCTGCGAGCGCCTTGTTCATTGCGATGATCTCCGGTTCCTAGGTCAGGGACGATTGTTCAGGATCTGCAGCCGCATCGCCTTGACGGGCCCCTCGGCGAGTTCGGGCAGGCGCGCGAACCAGGCCTGGACGTGTGGGGTGCGGTTATGCGCTTCGAAATCCGCCTGGGTGGCGAAGATCTCGTAGAAGATGAAATGGCCCGGCCGCTCGCGATCCTCATGGAGGAAATAGAGCAGGTTATTGGGCTCGGCCCGAACCTTGGCGACAAGCGGCAGCGTCGCCTCGCGCAGCGCGCCTTCCTTGCCGGGCCGGGCCTGGACCTCCGCGACCACGGCATAGGCCGTAGCGGGGATCTCCGCATAGCGGATGCCGGCATGATCCTGTGCCAGCGCGGGCGTGGCCGGCAGTGCCAGCCCGGCCAGCGCCGCAAGCGCGAAGCGAGTGGGAAAGCGCATCTTGCATCTCCTCCTGGGAAGCGTCAGTCGGCGTCCGCCACCCAGTTTCCATGGAAGCCGGGCGGGACGATGTGGGGTATCCGGACGCTGGCGATCGGCGGCGCTTCGAAGTCGCGCGCATCGAGGATCGCGAGGTCGGTGGTTTCGGCGGCGGCATCGATGACGAAGCCCATCAGCCAGCCTTCATCCTCTCCGGCGTCGGCATGTGCCGGGATGAAGATGAATTCGCAGGGGTGACGGTCCGGACCGAAATCGTGGATCTGGCGCGTGCCGTTCACGAGATCCTGCTTGAACAGGCCGGTGCCGAGGAACGGGTCGACCATCGCCATCGCATAGGCGTAGCGATAGGGCTGGCCGAGCCGGCGCTCGTCGCAGCGCGGGAATTCCTGCGGCGCCGGATCGAGCGTGGTTCGCGTCACCGTCCGCCCCAGCGGGTCGATCGTCCAGCGCTCCAGGCTGCATCGCTCGGAATCGGGGCCCGAAGTCCGGCGCCAGAACATCCTGTCATGGACGATCAGGTCGAGAACCACGCTCCCGTCCGCCGCGTCATGGGCGTTGACGGCATGGAAGACGAAGCAGGGATCGAGCGGAAACCAGACGACATCCCCTGCCCCGCCGTCACGCCGCAGCAATCCGATGCGCGCCTCGTGATTTTCGTTCCAGCGATAGGGGAATTGATAGCCCGATATCGCCGCGGTGAGCGAGAAGGTGACGGGCAGATCGAGGAGGATCGCGAACCGGCCGGTAAAGGCGAAGTCGTGGATCATCGGGCCTCCCCGCACCGGCACCTTCACCTCGCGCCGCACCCTGCCCTCGGGACCGATCGCCAGATAGCGGATCGTGCCCCATTTCGCCGCATCGTAACTGACCGCGAGCATCTCGCCGGTCAGCGGATCGACATGCGGATGCGCGCTCAGCCCGCCATGCAGCGTGCCGGCGAAATCGGTATAGCGCTCGGTCTCCAGCGTCTCGCCGATCACCACCGGCGTGCTGCCGGCCTCGATCAACCCGAAGGTCGTGCCGCCATAGCCGAGCACGTTGGTGTTGACCGTATCGAACAGGTGACGCGGCCCCGGCGTCCTTTCCTCGTCCAGCGCGTCGCTCACCGCATTGGAACGGATCCAGCGGTTGCGGTACCAGAGCGCCTTGCCGTCCTCGATGCGGATTCCGTGGATCATGCCGTCGCCGGCGAACCAGTGATGCCGGCTCGGACTGGGATGCATGGGATTGGGACCCATGCGCAGGTATCGGCCGCGCAGCGCGGGCGGGATCGTGCCGACGACCGCAAGGTCCTCGATCGTCAGCTCCTCGCGCATCGGCGTGTTGACGCCGGTGATGTACGGCATGTCCTCCGCAGCGACCGTGCGAGACCCGAAAAGCGAACCGAACATGGGCTGACCCTTTCGATGCGGGGACTAGGGCCGCGCCACCAGGCGCTGCCGCGCGGCGCGGGCATTGTCGAAGACCTGCTTGACCGGCCCCAGCGCCTGGACGAACTCGAGCTGCTCGCCCTCGGGGCCCTTGCAGTAGATCAGCCGCCAGCCGTTCGACTTGCCCTCGGTGATCGGATTGGAATTGGCCTCGAGCGGCGCTGCCTGGCGCTGGGCTTCGCTGGTGACCGTCACCACGCGGTTGGCACGGACCTGGACCATGCCGCGCCGGGCGGATTCCGCCTCCAGATCCCGGATGAACTGGTTGAAGTCGACATCGTCGCGGATATGGAAACAGATGTGCATCATCCGCGGGAAGGCCGGGCTCATATGGTCGAGCGGTTCGGCAAAGCTGCGCGGCCCGCCCAGCGGCTGGTCGGCGTCGCGATATTGCAGCAGCTCGAGCACGACATTGTCGAACTGGATGAACCGCACGTCGAGCCGCTGGCCCCCGCCCTTCAGATCGGGCACGCCGATCGTGCGCGGATTGACGCCGCGGGCCCGCGCCTCGATCTCCTGGTCGGTCAGAAGCGTGTTGTGGATGCGCTCGCCCTGGAAATCGCCGTCGCGCATCACCTCGGTGCCGCCCAGCACCTCGGTGTAGAAGGTGAAGGCGCGCTCCATGTTCTGGACCGTCAGGCCGAAATGCTGGACGCCCTGCAGCCGCATGCCGAGCGAGCTCGCGCCTGCCTCCGCCGCGACCGCCGGCACGACGCCGCCCGTTGCCAGCATGCCGGTCATCGCCAGGCCCCCACCGGCCTGCAGCAGTTCGCGCCGATCGATCCCGGCGTCTCCCATCTTGTCGGTCATATCTTGCTCCCTGGGTACGGTCGAAAGCCGGTCGTCCGGACGCCTGGGCCAAGGATGGCGGGCGCGGCGCGTGCCGCCCATGTCCGATGGGCGATGCCGGGATCACCCTGACGTGTCATCCGCGTCCGGCAGGACCACGCGACGGAGGCCGAAGAATCGCGCGTCGAGGGAGTAAGCGCCCGCGCCGGTCATGACGAGCGACGCTGCCGTCACCGCATGAACGATGACGAGCAGTTGCGGGGCGCCCGCCGGCACGCAGAGCGCCGCGAGCAGGCCGAGGCACGCCGATGCGCGAACCCCGATGCCGACGCACAGGGATGCGCCGATCACGGTAACGAGCGCCTGGCACCAGAAAGGCGCGGCAGGGGCAAGCAGCACGCTCAGGACAGCCGACCCGGCGACGGAAAATCTGAGCAGCAGGAGCCCGGCGCCGACGATCCCGGCAGGATAAAATGGAGGCATTTCGCTTGTTGCGGCCAACCGCCGCTAGCAGTCATTTCCAAAGGTGTTAGAAAATCCTCGCCAGAATGGGCGTGCGCGAGTGCGCCTGGTGCAGAATACATCCGGCTTGGGGGGAAATCCGTGTCGCGGTGGTCGAGAAGTGCGCTGCTAGGGCTGCTTGCGGTGGCGGGACTCTTTCCGGTCTCAACCGCGCACGCGCTAGATCCGACCCGCTCGATCCTGCAGATGTATCATCGCGCCTACACCCAGGCCGACGGGGCTCCGACCGACGTCAAATCGATCGCACAGACCCCGGACGGGTACATCTGGATCGGTGCGGAGGACGGGCTCTACCGGTTCGACGGACAACGCTTCAATCGCTTTCCGCCCGATCGACTGGCGAAGAATGGCGTCTCCGTCGTCAGGGCGACACCCACCGGCGATCTCTGGGTCGGCTACCTTTGGGGCGGGCTGTCGCGCATCCGCGGCTCGCAGATCGTCCATTACACCTCGAAACAGGGTGGCCCGTCCGGCGAGGGCACGACAAATATCCTGGTTTCCCGCGACGGCGGGGAAGCCTGGGCGGTCGTCGGGCGCCGCCTGTGGCGGTGGAGGGATGGCAAATGGCGCCAGCTTCTCCCCGATGCCCAGGTGTACAGCGCGGCGATCGCGCGCGACGACGTGGTTTGGGTGAAGAACTTCGACGGCGTCTTCTATTGCCGGCCTCGCGGCGGATCCTGTGCCCGCGCCGCCGGCTATGGCGGTGGCGGCATGACCCTGGCGCAGGACCGCGCGGGCCGGGTCTGGACGGCCGACCTCGATCGCCCCGGAAGGCTGTATCGCCTGCCGGATATCGCGGAGGTCCCGGATGCGAAAATTCCGCCGCGTGAATATGGCGGCACCGTCCCTGCGCGCATCGCCGGACCCATCTTCATCGACCGGGATGGATCGCTCTGGTGCGTCAACGGGACCAGCGGACTGCTGCGCGCGCGGTCGGCGCTCGAGCCCGGCGCGCACGCCGCGAACCTGGACGCGTACACCGCCGCCGACGGCCTCACGCATGACATGGCGGGGCGAATCTTCGAAGACCGCGAAGGCAGCATCTGGGTGTCGACCAAGGCCGGGCTCGACATGTTCCGATCCGCGAATGTGGTGATCGAACGCGCCATCCCCGTGGGAGCGAACCGGTTCGGCTACAGCGCGGGCCCGATCGGGAACCTGCTGTACATTCACGCGAGCACCGGCAACGACAATTCCGATCCCTTCGGCAGCGCGCGCGGTCCTCTCTTCAGGATGCTGCCCGATGGCTCTGTCGAGCGCGTCCTCGACGATATCTGGAGCGTCCAGCGGTTCGCGCAAACTGACGACGGTTCGATCTGGATGGCCTCGCTCTGGGGGCTGTTCCGCCTGCAAGGCAACGGCTTCGTCGAGGTCGCACGGCCGCCGGGCGGCCAGACCACGACGATGGTATCGGTGCTCTCGCGGCCGCACGACGGCCTGTGGGCATGGCAGCGCGGAAACGGAGCGTGGATATTGAACGACGGCCGCTGGCGTCCCGATACCACCATGCCCTCGGCCCAGGCCGCCGGTTTCATCCAGGTGGCCGATCCCGGACGCAACGGCGCCATCTGGATGTCGCGTGGAGATCCCTACGCGCTGATGCGGCAGGACGCGCGGGGCCTGAAGCAGTTTTCCGAGGCGGATGTCGGCATCGGCCCGATACGCGTGATCTCCCTCGATCGAGACCTCGAATATGTCGGTGGCGAGCAGGGCCTGGCGGCATATGACGGCACGCGCTTCCACCGGCTCGGAACGGATCGCGTTCCCGAGCTGGCACGCGTATTCGGCGTGGCGGCGGCCGGCCACGATCTGTGGGTGCTTGCTGCGTCCGGCATCCTCAGGTTCAGTCGCGAAGAGGTGGCGAGAGCCATGCGCGATCCCCGCGCGCCGGCGCCGATGTTCGAACTTTTCGACCAGCTCGACGGCTTGCCCCTGGCTGCCAGCCCGACCCAGCAAGCCGGATCCGTGAATACCGTGTTTCCGCGCCCCGACGGGCGCATCGTGTTCCTGACCGGGGCTGCCGTCGTCTGGATCGATCCGGCGAACCTGTTCCGAAATCGGGTGCCGCCCCCTGTGAGGATCCAGGCGCTGCAGGCCAACGGGCGCAGCTATGATGCGCCGCAGGACCTGGACCTCCCCGCAGGCACGAACAGCCTCGAGATCGACTATGCCGCGCTGTCGTTCGTCGAACCGCGCCGCGTTCGCTTCCGGTACAGGCTCGACGGCGTCGACGATGGCTGGATCGATCCGGGGACGCGCCGCCAGGCTTTCTACACCCGCCTGGGACCCGGGACGTATCGCTTCCAGGTTATCGCCGCGAACGACGCGGGCGTCTGGAACAAGCAAGGCGCAACGCTGCGCTTCACGATCGCGCCGACGTTCCTCCAATCGGTGTGGTTCAAGCTCCTGCTGGCGTTGGTCCTGGCGTTGCTCGCATGGGGCGCCTACGCGCTGCGTCTCCGCCAGGAGACCGCGCGGATCCAGGGGCGTTTCGACGCCCGGACCGCCGAGCGCGAGCGGATCGCACGTGAATTGCACGATACCTTGCTGCAAGGCTTTCAGGGGTTGATGCTGCGGTTCCAGTCGGTGGCGAATGTGCTGCCTGCCGGCGGAGAGGCGCGCGCCAAGCTCGACGCCGCGCTCGAACGCGCGGACGCGACGCTGGTCGAAGGTCGCGAGCGGGGTGCGGGAGCTGCGCGCGCCGATGAGCGCGGTGAACCTGCCCCAGGCAATCGCCGACGCGGCTGCCGATAGCATCCCCGAGGGGGGCCCGCGCTTCCAGGTTACCGCCGAGGGCCGCGCACGCGAGTTGCGCGCCGACGCGTGCGAAGAGGCCCTTTCAATTGCCACCGAAGCGCTTCGCAACGCAGCCCGGCATTCCGGCGCTGCGCTGGTCGAGGCGCTGGTGAGCTATCAACGCAGCGGCCTCACCGTGATCGTCCAGGACGATGGCAAGGGTATCGATCCCGCGCTTGTGAGCAGCGGTTCGCGCGAGGGGCATTATGGCCTTGTCGGGATGCGCGAGCGCGCGGAACGTATCGGCGGCCGCCTTGCCGTGCGAAGCCGGGACGGCGCCGGCGTGGAGGTATCGCTCTTCGTTCCGGCTGCGCGCGCCTTTGCGGATCACGCCGCACGCTTTCGTTTCTGGCGGCAGACGGGGACCGGGTCATGACCCTCGACATCAAGCCCATACGCGTTCTCGTCGCCGACGATCACGCGGCGCTGCGCGACGGTATCGCCGCCATCGTCGGCAACGAGCCCGACATCACGATCGCGGGCGAGGCGGCGAATGGCGAAGAGGCGATCGCCGCCTTTCGCACGCTTCGGCCCGACGTGATGCTGCTCGACCTGCAAATGCCGGTGCTGGGCGGAATGGAAGTCATCCAGGCGGTTCGCGAGGAGTTTTCCAACGCGCGCATTGTCGTTCTCACCACCTATGAGGGGGATGTTCAGGCGTTGCGCGCGCTGAAGGCCGGTGCATCGGGATATCTGCTCAAGACATCGCTGCGCAAGGAACTCCTGGAGGCAATTCGGGTCGTGCACACGGGCCGCCGTTACGTTCTGGCCGAAGTGGCACAGGAGATCGCAATTCACGCCGCGGAGGATCCACTCACCGCGCGCGAGGTCGAGATCCTCGGCATGGTTGCCGACGGGAACGCCAACAAGGTCATCGCGCGCAGGCTGTCCTTGTCCGAAGATACGGTGAAGGCGCATTTGCGGGCCGTCTATTCCAAGCTCGACGTCAACGACCGCACCCAGGCGGTGACCGTCGCCCTGCGGCGAGGCATCATCGCGCTTTGAGCCGGGTTGCCGCTTTGCGGACGCCCTCAATGATTGTCGCGTGGCAGTCCCATGGTCTGGGCAATACGCTGGAACTGCTCGGAGCCTTCCAGGATCGCACCGGTATCCATCTGCCCGACCATCGTGCGCTGGATCTGCTGCCAGGGCGTCTGCGGCGCCGGATAGGCATAGCCGCCCGCCGCCTCCAGCGCCCCGCGCCGCTCGGCCAGTTCCTCCGCGGAGACGAGCATATCCGCCGTACCGCGACCGAGATCCACGCGCACCCTGTCCCCGGTCCGGAGCAGCGCGAGGCCGCCCATTGCGGCCGCCTCGGGCGCAGCGTTGAGGATGGAGGGCGAAGCGGAAGTCCCGGACTGGCGACCGTCACCGATGCACGGCAGCGCATGCACGCCGGCGCGGATCAGATAGGCGGGCGGGCGCATGTTGACGACTTCCGCCGCCCCCGGATAGCCGATCGGCCCGGCACCGCGCATCACCAGCAAATTGTGCTCGGTGATCCCCAGCGCCGGATCGTCGATACGCGCATGATAATCTTCCGGGCCGTCGAACACGATGACGGCCCCTTCGAACGCGTTGGGATCCTCCGGGTTGGAGAGATAGCGCGAGCGGAATTCCTCGCCGATCACGCTGGTCTTCATGATCGCGGCGTCGAACAGGTTGCCGCGCAGCACCAGGAAGCCCGAAGCTTCGGAAAGCGGGCGCTCGAACGGCCGGATAACCGCCTCGTCCTCAATCTCGGCATCGCGGCAATTCTGGCCGATCGTCTTGCCGTTGACGGTGCGGGCGCTCTCCGTGATCAGACCCTGGCGGATGAGCTGCGCGACCACGGCCGGGACACCGCCGGCGCGATAATAATCCTCGCCCAGATACTCACCGGCCGGCTGCAGGTTCACCAGTAGCGGCACGTCATGGCCGTGCTCCTGCCAGTCGGCGATATCGAGCGGGACGCCGATATGGCGGGCAATGGCGTTGAGATGGATCGGCGCGTTGGTCGATCCGCCGATCGCCGAATTGACTACGATCGCGTTGAGGAACGCTTCGCGCGTCAGGATGTCGGAGGGCTTCAGGTCCTCGGCGACCATCTCCACGATGCGCTTGCCGGTGTGATAGGCGGCTTCCTGGCGGTCGCGATAGGGCGCGGGAATGGCTGCGCTGCCCGGCAGCATCATGCCAAGCGCTTCGGCCAGACTGTTCATCGTCGTCGCCGTGCCCATGGTATTGCAATACCCGGTCGAGGGTGCCGACGAGCTCACCAGCTTGATGAAGCCCTCATCGTCGATCTCGCCCGCCGCCAGCATCTCGCGGGCCTTCCACACGATCGTGCCCGAGCCGGTACGCTCGCCGCGATGCCAGCCGTTGAGCATCGGCCCCACCGACAGCGCGATCGCCGGGATGTTCACCGTCGCCGCCGCCATCAGGCAGGCGGGCGTGGTCTTGTCGCACCCCGTCGTCAGCACCACGCCGTCGATCGGATAACCGTAGAGCAGCTCGACCAGGCCCAGATAGGCAAGGTTGCGGTCCAGCCCCGCGGTCGGGCGCTTGCCGGTCTCCTGGATCGGATGGACCGGGAATTCGAGCGCAATGCCGCCCGCCTCGCGAATGCCTTCACGGACGCGCTCGGCCAGCACCAGATGGTGGCGATTGCACGGGCTCAGGTCGGATCCGGTCTGGGCGATGCCGATGATCGGCTTGCCGGAGCGCAATTCGTTCAGGCTCAGCCCGAAGTTGAGATAGCGCTCGAGATAGAGCGCGGTCATGTCGATATTCTCGGGATTGTCGAACCAGGCGCGGCTGCGCAGCTTCGGCGGGACGGCAGGGTCGTTCATTGAGGCGCCTTGTATTTCTGTTCTCAGTTCCGCGCCGCGGTCGTCGAGAAACGGTAGATGATGAGATTGCGATAGGTCTGCCCGGGATCCAGCCGCGCGGAGCCGAAGGCCGGCTGGTTCGGCGTATCGGGAAATAGCTGGGGCTCGAGGGCGATGCCGTCGCCCTGGCGATAGGCATGGCCCGAGCGTCCGATCGCGGTGCCGTCCAGGAAATTGCCCGTGTAGAGCTGCACGCCGGGCTGGTTCGACAGGATGTCGAGGATACGACCGGTCGCAGGATCCTCGACCCGCGCGTGGAGACGCGGCGTAGCCGACACATCCCGCGCGATCACGAAATTCTCGTCATAGCCCTGGCCGAAGACGATCTGCGGATCGCGGCCGTCGCGGATGCGCTCGCCGATGCGGGTCGCGCGGCGGAAATCGAACGGCGTGCCTTCCACGGGACGAAGCTGGCCGGTCGGGATCAGCGATGCGTCCACCGGCGTGGTCGCATCGGCGGGGATGGTCAGATACTGGTCGTAGACGCTGCGCTGCGACGCTTCGCCGCCCAGGTTGAAGAAGCTGTGGTTGGTGATGTTGACGATCGTCGGCTTCGTCGTCGTCGCGGTATATTCGACGGTAAGCGCATTGTCCTCGTCGAGCGAATAGGTGGCGGTGACGGTGAGCGCCCCGGGATACCCCTCCTCGCCGTCCGCGCTCACATAGCGCAGGACCACGCTGGCAACCGGGCCGTCGGTCACCTTCTCGATCGTCCACAGGCGCTTGTCATAGCCGAGCACGCCGCCGTGCAGCGCGTTGCCATTGTTGTTCAGCGCGAGGCGATACGGCTTGCCGTCGATCGCGAAGCGGCCCGCCTTGATCCGGTTGGCATAGCGGCCGACGGTCGCCCCAAAATAATTGGGCTTTTCGAGATATCCCTTGAGGTCCGCATAGCCGAGGGTAACTTCCTCGGACCTGCCGGCCCGGTCGGGTGCCTCGACCGACTGGAGGATCGCGCCATAGCTCAGGATCGTCGCCCGCACGCCCTTGGCGTTAGACAGAGTTATTGCATCGACGATTCGCCCGTCGGGCAAGGTTCCAAACGCCTTGCGCTCGGCGGTGGCAGCCACCGCCATCCCGGGTGCCGCGAGCGAAAATGCCAGACACAACGCTACGATTCGCTTCATTGCACCCCTCCCGTTGGGCATATTTACCCCGTCCGGCGCGATCGCTTGTTGACGCCCCGATAGCGGTTCAATACTCCGACTAGAAACCAAAGAGCAACCCGCCGCGAACAAGGCGGGCAAGGGAGAGGGATCAGAGATGGCAGTGGCGCCAGGACAATCGCTACCGATCGCACGGAACGACAGCGCGGCGCCGCCGCGCTACGGCCCTGCCCTTTCGCTGCTCGCCTCGCTGTTCTTCATGTGGGGCTTTATCAGCGTCATCAACGGAACGCTGCTGCCGCACCTGCGCAGCGTGTTCGAGCTCAGCTATTTCGAGACGGGCCTGATCGAATCCGTGTGGTTCATCGGCTATCTGCTTGCCTCGATCCCCGCCGCCAAGCTGATCGAGCGGATCGGCTATCAGCGCGCGCTCACCACCGGCCTGGCCGTGATGACCATCGGGTCGCTGGGCATGATCCTTGCCGCGGCGCTGGTCTCCTACTGGGTCACGATCGCTTCGCTGTTCATCGTGTCGTGCGGGATCGCGCTGCTGCAGGTCGCGGCCAACCCCTATGTGGCAGTGATCGGCCCGCCCGAAAGCTCCGAATCCCGCCTCACCCTGGTGCAGGCGTTCAACACCACCGGTGATGTGCTGGCGATCCTGTTCGGCAAATATCTCATCCTCGCCCGCACCACCGGGGGCACCAGCACCCAAGGAACCCAGCTCACCCATGCGCAGCGGATGGCCGACGCGCAGGCAACCGAACTCCCCTATCTGATCGTCGCGATCGTGCTCGCGATCCTCGCCTTCCTGATCGCCCGGGCGAAGCTGCCCGCGCTCGGCGCCGCTACCCGCCGCGTCTCGGCCGAGGAGCGCCGCGGCCTGTCGCTCTTCCACCACCGTAACCTGATCTTCGGCTGCATCGGCATCGCGCTCTGCGTCCTCGCCGAGATCGGCGTCGGCAGCTATTTCATCAACTTCGTCTCGCAGCCGAGCGTCGCCAACCTGACCCAGGAGCATGCGGCCACCTATCTCACGCTGTTCTGGGGCGGGATGATGGTCGGCCGCTTCCTTGGCGCGGCGCTGATGCGCAGGATTCCGGCGGAACGCGTGCTGGCGCTGTTCGCGCTGGTCGCGATGGGCGGCTCGCTGGTCGCGGTGTTCGTGCCGGGTCCGGCGGCGATGTACGGCCTGATCACGGTCGGCCTGGGCATCTCGATCATGTTCCCGGCGATCTTCGCGCTGGCGATCCGGGGCCTGGGCCCGCTGACCGAGGAGGGATCCGGGCTCCTCATCATGTCGATCGCGGGCGGCGCGCTCGCCTCGCTCCAGGGCAAGATTGCCGACACCTATGGCCTGCACTGGGGCTTTCTCGTCACCGCCGCGTGCAGCCTCTATGTGCTTTTCTATGCGCTCTGGGGCTCCAGGCCCACCCATGCACTGCCGCCGGAGACCCTTGAACCGGAAGCCTGAGCCGGGCGGCAAGCGGCTTGCCCGCCCCCAGCCGATGTCGCGGAAAAGGGCTAGATCGAACGCGTCACTCGAACCCCGGGGAAATCCGCGCTTTCCCCGATCCGGTGGCCTACATCGCCGAGCGCGTGTCCTCGAGCGCGAGATCGACCAGGACGCGCATCGCCTGGCTCGCGGCCTCGCCATCTCCCGCCACGATCGCGTCGAACACGCGGACATGGTCGGGCAGCGGATCGCGTGGCAGGGCGCGCGCGCGTTGCTTGAACTGCGTCGTCCAGTTCACCGCGGCGCCGATGCTCGCGCTCAGCGCGACCAGCGTGCTGTTATGCGTCGCCTGGAGCAGCGCGTCATGAAAATCGCGGTCCGCGGCACGCCCGGCTTCGGTCGCGAGCGTGTGCCGCCGCATCTTGCCCAACGCGTCCTTCATCGCCTTGATGTCGGCCTTGTCGCGCCGCTCGGCGGCAAGCCGCGCGGCATTGGGCTCGACGATCGCACGGAGCTCGAACAGGTCGCGGACGAAATCGAGATCCGGCTCTCCGGAAAAGGCCCAGGCGAGAACCGCGGGGTCGAGCATGTTCCATCTGCTGCGCGGCAGCACCCGCGTGCCGGCCTTGGGACGGCTTTCGACCAGCCCCTTGGCCGTGAGCACCTGCACCGCTTCGCGATAGGCGCTTCGCGACACGTCCAGCGCCTCGGAATTGGCGACCTCGCCGGTCAGTCTTTCGCCAGGCGCGATGCGCCCCGAAACGATCGCGGTGCCGAGATAATGGGCGACCGCGCCGCGCAGGCGCCGGCCCGATCCCCGGGGAGACGGCGTCCGCTGCTCCGCAGCAGTCGCCGCGGGCGCATGCGCTTCCCCCTCCTCCAATGCCATTCGGCCGATGCTCCTGCTTAGGTTGATCGGCCTTATCCCCGCACCGCCCCGAGCATGCAAGTTGCGTTCGACGCACGCAGATAATATGTCGGACTAATTAATCGGCCACCCGTGGCGCTCAAGGAGGGGATAGCATTGCGACTGTTGCAACATTGCGGGCCGGACGACACGCAAAGCGTGATCGCGGCACGCGGAGAAGATGCCGGCTTCGTCACGGGCGTCTCGGATATTCGTTCGCTGGCCTGGCAGGCAATCGAGAGCGGCCGTTCCCTTGCCGAGATGGTCGAGGCGCTCGGCATCTCGGGCACGGTTGACCTCGCCGCCGAGCTCGCTGCGGGCCGCCTGATGGCGCCGATCAGCCACCCGGATCCCGCGCATCTGGTCCTGACGGGCACCGGCCTGACGCATCTCGGCTCCGCGGAAGGGCGCGACAAGATGCATCGCGAGGCCGCCGCCGCGGCCCATCAGACCGACAGCATGCGCATGTTCCTCGAAGGCGTCGAGGGCGGCAAGCCGGCCGCGGGCGCGATCGGCCAGCAGCCGGAGTGGTTCTACAAGGGCAACGGCACGCATGTGGCCGGACCGGGCGAACCGCTCGCGATGCCCGGCTTCGCCCAGGATGGCGGCGAAGAGCCCGAGCTTGCCGGCATCTATCTGATCGGCCCGGACGGCACGCCCTGGCGCCTCGGCATCTGCCTCGCCAACGAATTCAGCGATCATGTGACCGAACGGCACAATTACCTCTGGCTCGCGCATTCGAAGCTGCGCCAGGCAGCGCTGGGTCCCGAGCTGCTGGTCGGCACCGTTCCCGAAGACGTCCGCGGCACCAGCCGGATCCTGCGGAACGGCGCGACGGTATGGGAAAGGCCGTTCCTGTCCGGCGAAGCGAACATGTCGCACACGCTCGCCAACCTCGAGCATCATCACTTCAAATATCCGGTCTTCCGCACCCCCGGCGACGTCCACGTCCATTTCTTCGGTACCGCCACCCTGTCGTTCAGCGACGGCGTGCGCACTGAGGCGGGAGACGTGTTCGAAATCGAGGCGGCACCGTTCACGCTGCCGCTGCGTAACGCGCTCGCCCGGGACCCGGATGCCGGCCATGTCGCGGTGCGGACGCTCTGAGCATGGCGCCGATCCGCATCGCCCTGATCGGCATGGGGAAGATCGCGCGCGACCAGCATCTGCCCGCGATCTGCGAGGATGCCGCCTTCGATCTGGCGGCAACGGTCAGCCCCCATCATGCCGGCGTGGACGGCCTGCCGCATTTCGCCAGCCTCGAGGCGCTGCTGTCGGAGGGGCCGGAGGTCGACGCGCTTGCGCTCTGCACCCCGCCCCAGGTCCGCCATGACCTGGCGACCCTGGGAATCGCACGGGGCAAGCACCTCTTCCTGGAGAAGCCGCCCGGCGCCACGCTCAGCGAAGTCGCGGCCCTGGTCCGGCAGGCCGACGCGGCGGGCGTAACCCTGTTCGCAAGCTGGCACTCGCGCTTCGCGGCGGGAGTGGCGCCGGCACGCGCCTGGCTCGCCGGGCGCGATGTCCGCAGCGTGCGGATCGTCTGGCGCGAGGATGTCCGCGTCTGGCACCCTGGCCAGGCCTGGATCTGGGAAGCGGGCGGGCTCGGCGTGTTCGATCCCGGCATCAATGCGCTTTCGATCGCGACCCATATCCTGCCGCGTCCGATCTTCCTGAGCGACGCGCTGCTGGAGTTCCCGGAAAACCGGGAGGCGCCGATCGCCGCGGACCTGCGGATGCGCGATACGGCCGGCGCTCCGCTCACCATGGACCTGGACTGGCGGCAGACCGGCCCGCAGAGCTGGGACATCGAAGTCGATACCGATGCCGGCATGCTCAGGCTGGCGGAGGGAGGCGCAGTGCTCACGCTGCCGCAGGGCACCGAGCGCGCGCCCGACCGGGAATATGCCGGCCTCTACGCGCATTTCGCGGAGCTGGTCCGCAACGGATCAAGCGATGTCGATGTCGATCCGCTGCGGCTGGTGGCGGATGCCTTCCTGCGCGGCAAACGCAGGACCGTCGCGCCGTTTCACGACTGAGCAGGCAGGGATGGCAGGCACCGCGCCCTTAGTGAGTCAGGTGAATCAGGGCGTTGATTGATGGTGTCCGCGGTCCCCGAGACCTTCGACAGCGAGGCCTCGCCCTGGAGCCCGCACGGTCACGCCCGTCCAGGTCGTGAGCGGCATCAAACCGACGGATTGCAAAGCCGCGCGCGCCTGGCCACGGGAGCAGGTGCCTCGGGGGGGGGGGGCCCGCCCCCG
>JAEXLC010000008.1 GCA_023445495.1 Pseudomonadota bacterium
GAACGTTGCGTGCGCCGCTATCATGAGCGCGCCGGCGAGCGGCTGGCGGCACTGGTGCGCGTGCTGCCCCGCCGCGACGCGCTGCTCGGGCCGCAGCGCCAGAAGATGGACGATCTCGGCGGCCGGCTCGATCGCGCGCTGGAGCGGCGGGTGACGGTGGCGCGCGGCCAGCTCGATCGCTCGGCCGGCGCGCTCCGCCCGGCGATGCTCGACCAGCGGCTTGCTGCGGCGCGGCAGCGGCTGGAGGGGATCGGGCGGCATCTCGACCTGGTCCATCCCAATCGCCCGCTCGAGAAAGGCTATGCCTGGGTCGAGGCGCGCGGCACCAGGAAGGTGATCGGCACCGCCGATGCCGCCCGCAATGCCGGTGCCGTGACGCTCCACTTCATCGACGGCGCCGTCGATGCGCGGGTTGAGCGCCCGGGCGCCAAATCCTATGATGCGCCCAAGCCCGAACAGCCCAGCCTGTTGTAAGAGGACCGCCATTCGAGGATGCCGCGCTTATGCTGATGTCGAACCCCGTCGCCCGCGCGGCCCGCCTTCATTTCATGGCCAATGGCTTCCGCGTGCTGACCCCGGGCGATCATGTCGTCTGCGCGGTCAGCGGCGAGAAGGTGCCGTTGCAGACGCTGCGCTACTGGAGCGTCGCCCGGCAGGAACCCTATGCCTCCGCCGCGCTGGCGATGCAGGCGATGCACGGTTGAGGGGGCGCCGCTGATGGGACTCGCTGCCAGGCTGCCCGCCGCCATCCTCGGTTTCGTGCTGCTCGGCAGCGCCCAGCTTCCTGCGCTGCCCGGTGCCCCCGTGGCCGAAGCGATCGCCGCGCCGATTCCCGCCGCGCCCAATGTCGCCGGGCCCTTCACCTTCCAGGGGCAGCTGATCCAGGGCGGCGCCGTGATCGGCACCGCGCCCAAGGGCACCAGCATGCTCACGCTCGACGGGGAATCGGTGCCGGTAACGCCGGACCGCAAGTTCCTGATCGCCTTCGATCGCGACCATGGCGCCAGTGCAACACTGGTGGCGACTTTGGGTGACGGCAGCCAGCAGCGCCAGGTGCTGGCGATCGCGCCGCGCGCCTGGGATATTTCACGTTTGGATACACTTCCGAAATATCCGGTGCCGCGCCCCGAGTTCGAGCGGGTGCGCCCGGCCGAACTTGCGCAGATCAATGCGGCGCGGAAGATGCAGACCGACGCGACCGGCTGGCGGCAGATGCCGTTCTTCTGGCCGGCGGTGGGGCGCATCTCGACACTGTTCGGCTCGCAGCGAATCTATCGTGGCGAGCCCGGATCCTATCATTCCGGCATCGACATCGCCCGGCCGACCGGCACGGTGGTGCTCGCGCCGGCCGATGGCGTGGTCATCCTCGCGGCCGCCAAGCCCTTCACCCTGGAGGGTAATTTGTTGATGATCGATCATGGCGCGGGGCTCAACAGCGCCTTCATGCATCTGTCGCGAATCGACGTGAAGCCGGGCGAGCATGTCCGCCGCGGCCAGCCCATCGGCGCGGTGGGCATGACGGGGCGCGCAACCGGCCCGCATCTCCACTGGAGTCTCAAGTGGCGCGATGCCCGGATCGACCCGCTGCTCGTTGCGGGGGCAATGCCCGTTACCGATTGAGGCGCGAATGTGTCGCGCCGCAACATAAAGAAACACGAATCGATGCAATCGCGCAATATTACGCGCGTCGTTGTGGCATTTTGGCTACAGCTTCATCGAAAGAGAGGCGTGGATATTCTTCCCAGTTTACAGGGAAGGGGTCCCCATTCACGATCCGTTCAAGCTCCGCCATCCCGACACGTGAGTTGCACACGAATGGATGGTGGAGCGGGGAGACAACCCGGCACCACAGGTATGTGGGGACCGGACACAAGAGGGATCATCATGAAGAAAACGCAGATCAACCTGCGCGGAGGCACGGCGCTGTTCGCGCTCGCGCTCGTGGGTGTGACGGCAGCTGCCCCTGCTTTCGCACAGGACACCACGCCCGCACCCAGCACGACTGTGCCCACGACCCAGCAGGACACGAGCTCGGACGACAACGCGATCGTCGTGACCGGCTCGCTGTTCTCGGCTGCCTCGAACGCAACCCCGTCGCCGGTTACCGTCGTCACCGCCGAATCGCTCGACAAGCGCGGTATCTCGACCGTGCAGGACGCGATCCAGCAGCTGGCTTCGAACAACGGCCCGGCGCTCACCAACAGCTTCTCGGCGAACGGCGCGTTCGCGGCCGGCGCTTCGGCCGTCTCGCTGCGCGGCCTGTCGACCAACTCGACGCTCGTGCTGTTCGACGGCATGCGCGGCGCCTATTATCCGCTGGCCGACGACGGCTCGCGTAACTTCGTCGATCTGAACACCATTCCGGACGACATCATCGAGCGCATCGAAGTGCTGCGCGACGGCGCTTCGTCGACCTACGGCGCAGACGCGATCGCGGGCGTGGTCAACATCATCACCAAGAAGGAAGTGAAGGGCTTCAACGCACGTGCGGAAGCCGGCATTTCCGAGCGTGGCGACGGTGCCCAGTATCGCATCACCGCGACCGCCGGCGTCGGCGATCTCGATGAGCAGGGCTTCAACGCCTATATCAGCGGCTTCTGGTACAAGAGCTCGGCGCTCTATAACCGCGACCGTCCGGGCGTGTACGGCACCGACGATCTGCGCAGCGTCTGCTTCGACGGCACCTGCGGCGCCAACAACATCGTCAACGGCCTCCAGGAAGACGGCTTCACCGGCGGCTTCGGCGTCGCGACGCCGTTCATGGTCCGCGCCCGCAACGCCGCCACCGGCGGTGCCGCTGCCGGCCAGTCGGCCCGCTATCAGCTGCTCAGCGCCAATGGCTGCGGCTCGCTGCCGTCCTACAAGCCGACCGCTGCCGAGCTGGCGCTGGCGGCGAACGCTGCGGCCGGCACCACCGTCTGCCAGGAAGACATCACCAAGCTCTATGGTGTGATCACGCCGAACATCGAGCGCTTCGGCGGCTCGGCGCGCGTCACCGCCAAGCTGGGTGACACGAGCGAGGCATATGCCGAGTTCAACTACCTGCAGACCAATGTGCAGTATAGCTATCTGCCCGCCACCATCCGCGCCAACGCGCCGGCAGGCTTCTACTATCCGCGCTACAGCACCTCGGCGAACGTCGCCACCTACGGCAACAACACCGTTCTGCAGCTGCCGGTCTATGTCTGCGCCGCGCGCGTGAACTGCACCGCCGCCAACGGCACCCTGAACCCGAACAACCCGTTCGCGGCCCAGGGCTTCACCGCGGCGATCATCGGCCGTATCCCGAACCTGTTCGAGGACAACGAGACCCGCAACCGCGCCTTCCGCGGCGCAGTGGGCGTCAAGGGCCAGATCACGGACAACTGGCAGTATGATGTCAGCGCGACCGCGATGCACCTCGACCTGAAGCGTCGCAGCGACGGCTATGTCTACATCCAGCACCTGCTCGATGTGATCGCCGATGGCAGCTACAACTTCATCAACCCGGCTGCCAACAGCAAGGCGGTGCTCGATTACCTGGCGCCGACCAACATCACCAACGCGACCTCGGACCTGTTCCAGGTCCAGGGCACCGTCAGCACCTCGCTGGTCGAACTGCCCGGTGGTCCGCTGCAGGTCGGTGTCGGCGGCTCGATCCGCTACGAAGCGGTTGACGCGCCCAGCGGCAACTCGGACTTCAACGGCCCGACCGAGCGCTACTTCCGCCTGAACGCCTTCGCGTCGACCGGCCACCGTACGGTTTACTCGGTGTACGGCGAAGTCAACGCGCCGATCGTGTCGCAGTTCGAGCTGAACCTGTCGGGTCGCTATGACCGCTACAGCGGCGGCCTCGACAACTTCTCGCCGAAGGTCGGCGTGAAGTTCACCCCGATCAAGCAGCTGGTGGTTCGCGGTACCTACTCGCGCGGCTTCCGTATCCCGAGCTTCGGTGAGGCGAATGCGACCTTCCCGACGACCGGCTACGTCACCGCGTCGCGTGGTATCTATCAGAACTTCTTCCTCAACCAGTATGGTGCGTCGTGCAACACCACGACGGCTGGCTATGCGACCTGCCCGACCTATGTGACGGCGGCGACCTATGGCCAGACCACGCTCGGCAACCCGAACCTGAAGCCGGAGAAGTCGCGCAGCTTCACCGCCGGCGCGGTCTTCGAGCCGACCCGCGGCATCTCGTTCACGGTCGACTACTACAACATCAAGAAGACCGGTGCGATCACCAGCGCCAACCTGGCGCCGGCGATTGAAGCCTATTACTCGGGCAAGCCGATCCCCGCTGGCTACACGGTCATCGCGGACGCACCGGACGTGAACAACCCGACCGCACTTCCGCGCATCGCGTTCGTGCAGGCGGCGTTCCTCAACGCGAACACGATCAAGTCGGAAGGTCTCGACTTCACCGCCAGCGTTGACTTCAAGGTGTCTGAAGGCCTCAAGGTCAGCTCCTCGGCAGAGGCCAGCTACATCCTGAACCTGTCGACCACCTTCCCGGACGGCACGGTCGAGCGTTATGACGGCACGCTGGGCAACTTCAACCTGACCGCAGGCTCGGGTACCCCGAAGTGGCATGGCAGCTGGCTGACCACGCTCGACTTCGGCAACTTCGACGTGAGCGGCACGGTGAACTACTTCGGCGGGTACAACCTGTCGGCCACCGACCAGGGCACCGACTACAAGGATTGCGGTCTCAGCGACGGCACCGTGCCTTGCGACGTCAAGTCCTACGTCACGGTCGACCTGAACGCCCGCGTTCGCGTCACCGATCAGTTCACCTTCTACGCCACCGTGAACAACCTGTTCGACCGGCTCCCGCCGCTCGATCCGGTCACCTACGGTGCGCACCTCTACAACCCGGTCCAGGGCGGCAACGGCATTCTCGGCCGTTACTTCAAGGCCGGTGTGAAGGTCGGCTTCTAAGCCAGCCTCACAGGGTAAAAGGGAGGGCGGCTTCGCAAGAAGCCGCCCTTTCTCTTTTGGGGTGACCGGCGCGCCGCTGGCGGCTGCCATACGCCGCAAAAGGAAACGGGCGGGACGGCAATGCCGGCCCGCCCGTAGCGCTTTCGGGATCGATGGTCAGGCGACCGTCAGCGCCAGCGCCCCATCGCCTTCGTCGATCTTCACCGTCGACCCGTCCTTGACGTCGCCGCGCAGGATCATGTCGGCCAGCGGGTCCTGGAGATAGCGCTGCACCGCCCGTTTCAGCGGGCGCGCGCCATAGACCGGATCATAGCCCACCCGGCCGAGCCAGGCGCGGGCGGCATCGGTCAGGTCCAGCCCGATCTTGCGATCCTTGAGCAGCTTGGTGACGCGGTTCACCTGGATGTCGACGATCGGCGCCATGTGCTCGGCGGCGAGCCGGTGGAACAGGATGATCTCGTCCAGCCGGTTGAGGAACTCCGGGCGGAAATGCGCGCGGACGATCTCCATCACCTGCGGCTCGACGCTGTCGACCGACTGCCCCTCGCCCAGATTGGTGAGGAACTGGCTGCCCAGGTTCGAGGTCAGGATCACGATCGTGTTCGAGAAGTCGACGGTGCGGCCCTGGCCATCGGTCAGGCGGCCGTCGTCGAGCACCTGGAGCAGCACGTTGAACACGTCGCCATGCGCCTTCTCGACCTCGTCGAACAGCACGACCTGATAGGGCCGCCGCCGCACCGCCTCGGTCAGTACGCCGCCTTCCTCATAGCCGACATAGCCCGGAGGGGCGCCGATCAGCCGCGCGACCGCGTGCTTCTCCATGAACTCGCTCATGTCGATGCGCACCATCGCGTTGGGATCGTCGAACAGGAACTCGGCGAGCGCCTTGGTCAGCTCGGTCTTGCCGACGCCCGTGGGGCCCAGGAACAGGAACGAGCCCAGCGGCCGGTTCGGGTCCTGAAGACCGGCGCGCGAGCGGCGCACCGCGGTCGACACCGCCTTCACCGCATCGGCCTGGCCGATGACGCGCTTGCCGAGCTGCTCCTCCATGTTGAGGAGCTTCTCGCGCTCGCCTTCCATCATCTTGTCGACCGGGATGCCCGTCCAGCGCGCCACCACCGCGGCGATGTCCTCGGCGGTCACTTCCTCGCGCAGCATCGCGCCGCGGCTGGTATTCTGCGCCTCGGCGAGCCGCTTCTCCAGCGCCGGGATTGCGCCATAGCTGAGCTCGGCCATCTTCGCGAGGTCGCCGGCGCGCTGCGCCTGGTCGAGCTCGCCGCGCGCGGCATCGATCTGCGCCTTGATCTGCGCCTCTGCGTTGATCTTGTCCTTCTCGCCCTGCCAGCGCGTGGTCAGCTCGGCCGATTGCTGCTTGAGGTTGGCGAGTTCGGTCTCCAGCGAGGCCAGCCGGTCCTTGGAGGCGGCATCGCTTTCCTTCTTCAGCGCCTCGCGCTCGATCTCGAGCTGCATGATCCGCCGATCGAGGTTCTCGATCTCCTCGGGCTTGGACTCGACTTCCATGCGGATGCGCGAAGCCGCCTCGTCCATCAGGTCGATCGCCTTGTCGGGCAGGAAGCGGTCGGTGATGTAGCGGTTGGACAGGGTAGCCGCCGCGACGATCGCGCCGTCGCTGATCCGCACGCCGTGGTGCAGGTCGTACTTCTCCTTGATCCCGCGCAGGATCGAGATGGTATCCTCGACCGTCGGCTCGCCGACGAACACCGGCTGGAACCGCCGCTGCAGCGCGGGGTCCTTCTCGACGTACTTGCGATATTCGTCGAGCGTGGTCGCGCCGATGCAGTGCAACTCGCCGCGCGCCAGGGCGGGCTTGAGCAGGTTGCCGGCGTCCATCGCGCCCTCGGTCTTGCCCGCGCCGATCAGCGTGTGCATCTCGTCGATGAACAGGATGATCTGGCCCTCGGCGCCCTTCACTTCGTCGAGCACGCCCTTCAGCCGCTCCTCGAACTCGCCGCGATATTTCGCGCCGGCGATGAGCGAGCCCATGTCGAGCGACATCAGCGTGCGGTCCTTCAGCGTGTCGGGCACGTCGCCATTGGCGATGCGCAGCGCGAGCCCTTCGGCGATCGCGGTCTTGCCGACGCCCGGCTCGCCGATCAGCACCGGATTGTTCTTGGTGCGGCGCGCGAGGATCTGGATGGTGCGGCGGATCTCCTCGTCGCGGCCGATCACCGGATCGAGCTTGCCGTCCTTCGCCGCCTGGGTGAGGTCGCGCGCGAACTTCTTGAGCGCGTCATAGCGGTCCTCGGCACCGGCGGTATCGGCGGTGCGGCCGCCGCGCAGCTGGTTGATCGCGGCGTTGAGCGCTTCGGGGCGCGCACCGGCGGCTTGCAGCGCCTTGCCCGCCGCGGTGTTCAGCGACAGCGCCAGCGCGACCAGCAGCCGCTCGACAGTGACGAAGCTGTCGCCGGCCTTTTGGGCGATCTGCTCGGCCTGGTCGAGCACGCGCACCGTGTCGTTGTCGAGCCCCGGCGTCTGCTGCGCGCCGCCGCCCGAAACGGCGGGGATCTTGGAGAGCGCGAGGTCGGTCTCGCTCAGCGCACGCTTCGCGTCGCCGCCGGCGGCGTTGATCAGCCCGCTGGCCATGCCCTGCTCGTCCTCGAGCAGCGCCTTGAGGATATGCTCCGGCGAAATCCGCTGATGGCTCATCCGGATCGCGACAGTCTGCGCCGACTGGAGGAAGCCCTTGGCGCGGTCGGTGAATTTCTCGAGGTTCATGCTCGTCCCTGTTGGTTCGCTGCCCCGCGAGATAGTGTTGCAAAGATGCAACACAAGGGGCGCCTCCTTCGCTTGGCCTAACATGTAGTGACACAGCCGCCCGCGCCAAGTCACGGCGTGCGCTGGGCTTTGTTGCTTGTCCGAAACCTGTAACTGCGCAGACGCGCAAATGACACGCGGACTACCCGATGTTGCAACGCAGCATCCCTAGCGCCCACGCAGCGAGGCATTGGGGCCGCGCCAATATTTTTTTCAGGGAAACACGCATGCGCAAGGCTGCAATCTGGCTGCTCGCCGGTACTTCGATTCTGATTTCCGGCACGGCGATGGCGCAGGACGTCCAGCCGGTCGCCCCGGCCTCGGCCGCCGATGAAGGTGGCGAGGAAGGCCAGATCGTCGTGATCGGCCGCGGCGAGACCCGCCAGGTCCAGCAGATCTCGGCCAGCGACATCGCCGAGCTCGCCGCCGGCACCAGCCCGTTGAAGGCGATCGAGAAGCTGCCCAGCGTCAATTTCCAGTCGGCCGATCCGTTCGGCGCCTATGAATGGGCGCAGCGCGTCTCGATCCGCGGCTTCAACCAGAACCAGCTCGGCTTCACGCTCGACGGCATCCCGCTCGGCGACGCCAGCTACGGCAACGTCAACGGCCTCCACATCAGCCGCGCGATCAGCAGCGAGAATGTCGGCGAGGTCCGCGTGGCGCAGGGCGCCGGCTCGATCGGCACCCAGGCGACCAACAATCTCGGCGGCACGATCGAGTTCTTCTCGCGCGAGCCGTCGGACCAGTTCGGCCTGCATGCCGAGGGCACCTATGGCAGCGAGAACACCGTGCGCCTGTTCGGCCGCATCGAGAGCGGCGACTTGGGCGGCGGCGTGAAGGCCTATGCGTCGTACGTCTATTCGGACATGGACAAGTGGAAGGGCTGGGGCTCGCAGCGCACCAACCAGGCCAATGGCAAGATCGTCGCGCCGGTCGCCGCCGGCATCCGCCTGGTCGGCACGATCAGCTATTCGGATCGCCGCGAGAACGACTATCAGGACCTGTCGCTCGGGATGATCAACCACTTCGGCTACAAGTGGGACAATATCTCGAACGACTATGTCCTGGCGGTCCGCCTGGCCGACATCGCCAACAATATCGACAATGTGAACAACAGCACGGGCGCGGCCGGTGCCGATGGCCTGTCGGACATCACCGGCCTGGCACCGAGCAACCCGGCCGCCGGCAAGGTCTTCCCGGCGCCGTTCCAAACGATCGACGATGCCTATTTCAACGCCGCCGGCCTGCGCCGTGACTGGCTGGGCTCGTTCGGCGTCGAGGGCGATACCGGCGGTCTGAACTTCGCGCTCAAGGGCTATTACCACAACAATCACGGCCAGGGCCTGTGGTACACGCCCTATGTCGGGAGCCCGGGTGCCGGCGCCTCGCCGATCTCGATCCGCACCACCGAGTACGACATGGACCGCAAGGGCGTGTTCGGCCACCTCACCGGCACGATCGGCGGCAACAACGAACTGACCGTCGGCGCCTGGTACGAGAACAACGCCTTCCAGCAGGCCCGCCGCTTCTACGCGCTGAGCAGCCGCACCGAGGTGACCCGCGACAGCCTCGACTTCCAGTCGAATCCCTTCTTCACCCAGTGGGACTATGACTACACCACGGACACCTTCCAATATTATGTCCAGGACAAGCTGACCTTCGGCGCGCTGACGCTGAACCTGGGCTGGAAGGGCTTCAGCGTGAAGAACCAGGCCGATCCGAACGTCGCCGGCAGCCTCGCCTCGGGCGAGATCAAGGTGACCGACTGGTTCCAGCCGAGCGCGGGCTTCAACTTCCGCCTGGGCAGCGGCGCCGAGCTGTTCGGCGGCTTCAGCCAGGTGACCCGCGCCTTCACCTCCTCGGCCACCACCGGCCCGTTCGCCACCACCCAGGCCGGCTTCAACGCGCTGCTCTCGGGCTCGACCCGGCTCAAGCCCGAGCAGTCGGACACCTATGAGCTCGGCGGCCGCCTGCGCTCGGGCCCGTTCACCGGCTCGCTGGCGGGCTATTATGTCAACTTCCGCAACCGCCTGCTCGGCGTGACCACCGGCGCCGGCATCGTCGGCAATCCGGTGACGCTGCAGAATGTCGGCGATGTCCGCTCGCTCGGCTTCGAGGCGACCGGCGACCTGCGCCTGGGCAGCGGCTTCGGTGCCTTCGTGTCGTACAGCTACAATGATTCGACCTATCGCGACGACGTCCGCAACGCCGCCGGCACGCTGCTCGCCGCGACCAAGGGCAAGACCGTGGTCGATGCCCCCAAGCACCTGCTCAAGGGCGAGCTGACCTATGACCTGGGCGGCTTCAACGCCCGGGTCGGCGCCAATTACATGAGCAAGCGCTACTTCACCTACACCAACGACCAGTCGGTCGAGGGCCGCGTCGTGGTCGATGCCACGCTTGGCTACAAGTTCGACCTGGGTAGCCATGACCTGGAGATCCAGGCGAACGCGACCAACCTGTTCGACAAGAAGTACATCTCGACGATCGGCACGAACGGCTTCGGCAATTCGGGCGACAACATGACGCTGATGGTCGGCGCGCCGCAGCAGTTCTTCGTGGCGCTCAAGGCCGGGTTCTAAGCGGCTTCTCTCTCCCGGACAGCAGGGAGGGGAGGGAAGGGCCGGGGCGAAAGCTCCGGCCTTTTCCGTTTGGGAGCGTCGCCGCCCACCCTGCCGTCACCCTGAACTTGTTTCAGGGTCCAGGGTTGGGCCTGGCGACAGCCTCGACAATCGAGCGCCGTCGCCTGCCGCGCATTGGATGCTGAAACAAGTTCAGCATGACGGGTGTCGGCGATCAGTTCTTATTCGGCGCCGGCACCGGAATCGTGATCACCGCCGGAGCCCGTGCCGGGGCCGCAGCCGGCGCGCCCGCCGGCCGCGGCGCCTTGGGCGCGTCCTTGGCGAAGCGCTCGCCGAAGCTGTTGCCGGCATACCAGCGCGGCTCCTGGTCGGCGTCGGCGATCTCGCGCGCGATCAGGTAGTTGATCTTGGCGAACTTGGCGCCCGCCTTCCAGTCGAAGGGCTGGCGGATATCGTCGCTCACCTTGTGGTAGTTGGTTTTCAGGAAGTCGCGGAACGCCTTCTCGCCGCCATTCTTGAAGCCGGTGACGAGGAACACCGACGGCACGCCCGCCTTGACGAAGCTGTAGTGATCCGAGCGCAGGAACAACTGCTCCTCGGGCATCGGGTCGGGCGACAGGGTGACGCCCATCTTCGCCGCCGCGCGCTCGACGATCGGGCCGAGCGTCGAATGCTCGGCACCGAAGGCGACCACGTCCTGGAAGTCGTAGAGCAGGATCGGCATGTCGAGATTGACGTCCGCCACCACCTTGCCGCTGCCGACCACCGGATAGCGGGCGAGATATTCGGAGCCGATCAGCCCGTCCTCCTCGGCGGTCAGCGCGACGAACAGGATCGAGCGGCGCGGCCGCTTGCCGCTCTGGGTGAAGGCGCGGGCAGCCTCCAGCATCGAAGCGACGCCGGCGGCATTGTCCATCGCGCCGTTGAAGATCTTGTCCTCGCCCTCGACGTCTTCCTGCGTGCCCTCATGATCGAGATGCGCGGAGATCACGACATATTCATTGGCGAGCTTGGGGTCCGATCCCGGCAGGATGCCGATCACATTGTTGCTCTTCTTCAGCGTGACGGTGCTGGTCCGCTGCAGCGTGACCTTCTGCCGGAGCGCGAAGCCGGCCGGCGCGGCATCGGGCCTGGCGAGCGCGGCATAGAGCTGCGCCGCGCTCATCGGCGCGCCCTTGAACAGCGCGTCGGCGGCAAGGCCCTTCACATAGGCGCCGATCTTCAGCCCCGGATCCTCGCCCTTGGGGAAGCCCTTCGCGTCGAGCCAGTTACTCTGCGGCATCTGGAAATAGCTGATCGCCTGCGCCCAGGGAAACGCCCCCTTCAGATTGTCCGGCGTCACCAGGTAGATCATGCCGAGCGCGCCGTGCTTGCCGGCGATGCCCGGCTTGTCGACCGTGCCCGGCGCCATGCCCGGCGGCGTGCCGATCAGGGTGACGACGAACTTGCCGGTCACGTCGAGCCCGGCATAGTCCGCCTCGCGGCCATGGCCGACGAACACGGCATCGGCGGTCAGGGTCTGGGTCTCGTCGCCATAAAGCGGGCTCGGCCCGAACAGCACATCCTCGCCGCCCGCGAACTTCTTCGTGCCGATCGTCGCCGAGGCCGGCTTCTCGGCGTCGAGCACATAGTCCGCGATGTTGACCGGCTGGTACCAGCCCTGGGTGCCGCCCGGCTTGAAGCCCATCGCGTCGAAGCGGCTGGAGACATAGCGCGCCGCGATGTCGAAGCCTTCGGTGCCGTTGTCGCGCCCGCCGAGCAGGTCGTCGGCCAGGAACTCGACATGCGCGCGCACCTCGTCCGGGCTGAACACCGGCTCGCTTTGCGCCCAGGCGACGGCGGGCGCGAGGCCGAGCGACAGCGCGGCGATAACAGGCTTCAGGCGCATGGATTTCCCCAGAATGGCTCGTTTTTTTAGCAGGCTAGAGGAAATGAAGGGCGGCGCAACTGACTTGCGGAGGTCATACACCGCGTTATGCTCGCCCCATCCAGACCGTTCGGGGGAATCAAAAAAGATGAAATCGTTCCTGATGCTTTGCAGCGCGGCCAGCTGCGCGCTTGCGATCGGCGCCGCGATGCCCGCCGCTGCGCAGCAGGCACCCGCCGCCGCGCCGGCCAAGGCCGAGGCCAAGCCGGTGCCGGTCGCCGAGCTCGTGAAGAAGGTCGACATTCCGTACGAGAGCTTCACGCTCAAGAACGGCCTGCGCGTGCTCGTCCACACCGATCGCAAGGCGCCGATCGTCGCGGTGTCGACCTGGTACGATGTCGGCTCGAAGCATGAGCCCACCGGCAAGACCGGCTTCGCCCATCTGTTCGAGCATCTGATGTTCAACGGCTCGGAAAACGCCCCCGGCGATTTCTTCGAGCCGCTGAAGCAGGTCGGCGCCACCGATTTCAACGGCACCACCAGCTTCGATCGCACCAATTATTTCGAGACCGTGCCGCGCCCGGCGCTCGATCGCGCGCTGTTCCTCGAGAGTGACCGCATGGGCTATCTGCTCGGCGCGATCACCCAGGACGTGCTCGACGAGCAGCGCGGCGTCGTCCAGAACGAGAAGCGCCAGGGCGACAACCAGCCTTATGGCCTGGTCTATTACAAGGTGCTCGAGGAACTGCTCGGCACCACGCCCTATGGCCATAATGTCATCGGCTCGATGGCCGATCTCGATGCCGCCAGCCTCGACGACGTCAAGAACTGGTTCCGCTCGCATTACGGCCCGAACAACGCGATCCTCGTCCTCGCCGGCGATATCGACGCGAAGGAAGCGAAGCCGCTCGTCGAGAAGTATTTCGGCGCGATCCCGGCCGGCCCGAAGAGCGTGCTGCCCAAGGTGACCGTGCCGACGCTCGCCGCGCCCAAGACCGTGACGATCAAGGACAGCGTGGCCGCCACGCTGATCCTGCGCAGCTGGGCGGTGCCCGGGCTGAACGACAAGGATGCGGTGCCGCTCAGCGTCTTCGCCTCGGTGCTCGGCGGCCTCGCCAGCTCGCGGCTCGACAATGAGCTGGTCCGCAAGGACAAGACCGCGGTGCAGGTCTCGTCGGGCATCCAGTCGATGTCGCAGCTCGGCATCTTCACGGTCCAGGCGGTGGTCAAGCCCGGCGCCGATCCGGCAGTGGTCTCGAAGCGGCTCGATGAGATCCTCGCCGATCTGCTCAAGAACGGCCCGACCGCGGACGAAGTGACCCGCGTCGCCACCACCAAGGTCTCGGGCCGCATCTCGGGGCTGGAATCGGTCGGCGGCTTCGGCGGCAAGGCCGTGGCGCTGGCTTCGGGCGAGCTCTATTCGAACGATCCGCTGTTCTTCAAGAAGGAGCTGGAGGCGACCGCGAAGGTCACGCCGGCCGAAGTGAAGGCCGCCGCGAACAAGTGGCTCACCCGCCCGTCGCTCACCGTGATGGTCGTCCCCGGCCAGCGCGAAGCCTATCAGGAAGCGACCGCGGTCGCCGCCAAGCCGGCCGCGGAAGGCGCCAAGGTCGAGCCGGTCAAGGGCACGCGCGGCGCGCTGCCGGCGGTGGCGCCGATCGGCGACCTCGTCTTCCCGAAGGTCGAGCGCACCAGGCTCTCCAACGGCATCGAGCTGATCTACGCGAACCGCACCGCGGTGCCGGTCACCCAGGTCGAGATGAGCTTCGACGCGGGCGTCGCCGCCGATCCGTCGGAGAAGCTGGGCACCCAGCGCCTGACGCTCAACATGATGGACGAAGGCACCACCAGCCTCGATTCGAACGCGCTGGCCGAGGCGCGCGAGCGCCTTGGCGCCGGGATCAGCTCGGGCAGCTCGGCCGATCGCACCTATCTCAGCGTCGATGCGCCGAGCCCCAATCTGGCGGGTGCGCTCGATCTGTTCGCCGATGTCGTCGAGCGCCCGGCCTTCTCGCCGGCCGAGCTGGAGCGCGTGCGCGGCCAGACGCTCACCGGCATCGCGCAGGAGCTGACCAGCCCGCAGGGCCTGTCCAGCCGCATGATGCCGCGCGTGCTCTATCCGGCCGCCAGCCCCTATGCGAAGCTGGGTGCCGGCTCGGGCGACCCGGCGGTGGTCAAGACGATCACCCGCGAGGATCTGGTCGCCTGGCACAAGGCGTGGATCCGTCCGGACAAGGCCAAGATCTTCGTCGTCAGCGACCGTCCGCTCGCCGAGATCAAGACCGCGCTCGAAGCACGCTTCGGCAGCTGGAAGGGCGAGGGTGCCGGCGGCACCAAGAGCTTCACCGCCGCCGCCCAGGCCGTGACGCCCCGGATCATCCTGATCGACCGGCCGAACTCGCCCCAGTCGCAGATCATCGCGGCGCAGCTCACTCCGGTCGATCCCTTCTCGGACACGCTGGCGGTGGCGACGGCCAACCAGGCGCTCGGCTCGGGCTTCCTGTCGCGCATCAACATGGACCTGCGCGAAGCCAAGCACTGGTCGTACGGTGCCGGCGGTGGCTTCAACTTCATGGAGCACGCTGTGCCTTACACGATCAGCGCCCCGGTCCAGGCCGACCGGACGGGCGATTCGATCAAGGCGATCCAGCAGCAGGTGAAGGACTTCCTGACCACCAAGGGTGTCACGCAGGAAGAGCTGACCCGCGAGATCAACGGTTCGACTCGCGAGCTGCCCGGCCGCTTCGAAACCTCGGACGCGGTGCTCAACGGCATGCAGCAGAACGACCTGCGCCGCCGCCCGGACGACTATTTCACCACGATCGCGCAAAAATATCGCGCGCTCACCATTCCGCAGCTTGACGCTGCGGCACGCGCGGCTCTCGACCCGAACAAGTTCGTTTTCGTGGTCGTGGGCGACGCTTCCAAGGTCCGGCCGCAGCTTGACAGCATCGGCCTCCCCGTCGAGGTGGTTCCGGCAGCGTCGCTGGCGAGCACCAAGCCGGCGGGCAACTAATCAGGAGAGCTCTCATGGCGAATGTGGATGGCAGCTGGAACACGGTCGTGAAGTCGCCGCTCGGCGACCAGGCGGCGGTGTTCACCGTGACCAGCAACGGCGATACCTTCACCGGCACCTTCGCCGGCGCGATGGGCAATGCCGAAGCCAAGGACGGCAAGGTCGATGGCGACAAGCTGACCTGGTCGATGGACGTCTCGGTTCCCATGCCGATGACGCTGACCGGCGAAGCGACCGTCGATGGCGACACTCTCACCGGCACCGTGACGGCCGGCGCGTTCGGCGCTTTCCCGCTCACCGGCACGCGCGCCTAATCACGCGGCCGCAAGGCAAACGAGGCGCCCGCCCCGCACCCGCGGGG
>JAEXLC010000070.1 GCA_023445495.1 Pseudomonadota bacterium
ATGGTGGGCGCTGACGGGCTCGAACCGCCGACCCTCTCGGTGTAAACGAGATGCTCTACCAACTGAGCTAAGCGCCCGGGCGCGATGCCGGTGCCGCCCCGATGCCAAAGGCGGAGCGCCGGGGCAAGCCCTGTTGACGGGTCAGACCAGGCTGAGCCCCGCGCGGCGCACGGCGCCGACATAGGCACGCATGCCCGCAAGCGCCTTTTCGCTCAGCACGATATAGGCGCGGCGGCGGTCGCCGGGATCGGCCTCGCGGCCGAACAATCCCGCCTCGTGCATCGTGCCGATCCAGCGCAGCGCCGTGGTCGGCGGCACCGCGGCGGCGATGCACAGGCTGGAGACCGAGACCCGGCGGCGCTCAAGGCTGGCCGCGAACAGATCGAGCAGCATGTCCCAGGCGGGATCGGCGAACAGCTCGGCTTCGAAATATTGCCCGCGCAGCCGCCGCGCCCGGATCACCGCGCGGATCTCGGCGGAAGCGATGTCGGACACCGGCTCGTCCGGGCCTCGATAGCCCAGATCCGGTGCCCGGACGCCCGTGCGACGTTCGATCTCGTCCTCTTCGGCCAGCTCGCCGCGCGTCAGCCGGGCCAGGGCGTCGGCGATCCGCGCGACTTCCTCGTTGAGCCGGCGCAGGCGCGCGGCCTCCGAATCGCGGGTGACATCGGTCCAGGAAGCATGAGGGGCGCCCTCGCCCCGTGCGCGCGCCACGACCAGCGCCGCGAGCAATTCGGATGCGCCCGGATCGCAGAGCAGCTGGGTGCGGGGCAAGCCGAGCAGCGGGCCGGCAAGATCGAGCCGGTCGGCCGGAAAGATCGCGACCAGCATCGGCCCGGCTTCGCCGTCGCGCTCCGCCAGGATATCGAGCAACGGCAGCAACGCGACTTCCCCCGCCGCGCGTGCATCGAGCACGATGAGGTCGAGGCGCGGCGCATCGAGCAACGGCGCCGCGTCGCCCGGATCGACCATATCGCGAATCCGGATGCCGGCCGCGGTCATCGCCTCCACCAGCCCGGCATTCGCCGCCGCGGTGACCAGCAGCGCATTGAATGCCTGCGCCAGGGTGTCGCGGGTCGGGAAAGGGGCCGCGGAGGGGTTCGCCATCGCCTGCTCGGGTAGAATGTCCCGGAGAGGCCCAACCTCCGGAACGGATTGCTCTATCCGCTCCGTTTCGGAGCTTGTGGCGCGACCCGGACAGGCGGCCGAATCATTGCCTGTCCGTTCCGGATCAGTCCACGACTGATCCGTCGGATTCGGCTGCAAATACCGCAGCTTCGCTCTCATCGCCGAGAAGCTCGCGGGTCGCGCTGGCAAGCAGTCCGGGCCCCAGCGCCAGCCCCGCGGCGAAGAAGATCGCCCCCACCACGCCGAACAGGATCCGGCTGACCAGCGACATGCCGAGCTGCTGGGCGGCGAACGCCTCGGCCGCGGCGCGCATCTGCTCCTGGTCGCCATTGGCGGCAATCAGCGCAGCGAAATAATCGCCCATCGCAAAGGACGCCACGACGCCGATCGCAATGACGAAGATCAGCGTGATGAGGAAGTAGCAGGCGAACAGCATCCAGAAGCGACCGCGGGTCAGCTCCCAGGCGGCATCGACGCTGATCCGCTGCCGGTGGAAGGTGAGCGGGAAGATCAGCGAGATCCGTACCTCCGCCCAGACCACCGCGCAGACAAAGGCGAGGAACAGCAGGAACGAAATCGCGCCCGTGATGATGCTCGTGCCCAGCGCGAAGCCAAGCAGCGTGATGACCAGCAGCAGCAGCAACTCGCCCACCAGGATAGCGGCAAAGGCGGCGACGCAGACCATGATGACGAGCCCGAACATGCGGAACTCGTCCATCCCGACCCGCATGAAGGCGAGGCCGCCCTCCTGCGGGCGCAGCATCGCGCGGAACACCGCGTTCATCAGCACCACGACGAGGAAGAGCAGGAGCAGGTTCATGAGCAGCATGAGGCTGAACATCGGCCCCGCCCATACCGACATCGCCGTGCTCGGATCCGCGGATATGGGCATGACCGTGCCGACCATCGCGAAGCCCATCACCAGCGAGATCGCCAGCGCGCCCACGCAATAGGTCACCGCCCAGATCGCCACCGAGCCGGGGCGTTCGCGCAGCAGCCCGAATGCGCCCCCCAGAATCGAACCCACGCTTGCCATGCCAGTCCCCCTTCGTTCGCTGGCGGCCGCGTCAGTCGAGGCTCTTCACGATCTCCTCGACCATCTTCTTCGCGTCGGCCAGCAGCATCATCGTGTTGTCGCGGTAGAACAGCTCATTGTCCACACCGGCATAGCCAACGCCGCCCATCGAGCGCTTGATGAAAAGCACCGTCTTGGCTTTTTCGACATCGAGCACCGGCATTCCGTAGATCGGCGAGGACTTGTCGGTCTTGGCCGCCGGGTTGGTCACGTCATTGGCGCCGATGACGAAGGCGACGTCGGTCTGGGCGAACTCGCTGTTGATGTCCTCCAGCTCGAACACCTCATCATACGGCACGTTCGCCTCGGCGAGCAGCACGTTCATATGGCCCGGCATGCGCCCCGCGACAGGATGGATCGCATACTTCACGCGGACGCCATGCTCCTTGAGCTTGTCGGCCATCTCGCGCAGCGCATGCTGCGCCTGGGCAACCGCCATGCCGTAGCCCGGCACGATGATGACCTGCTCGGCCTGGCTCATCAGGAAGGCGGCGTCCTCGGCCGAACCGCGCTTCCACGGACGGTCGATCGCCGCGCCGCCACCGCTGGTATCGGCAACCGCGCCGAAGCCGCCGGCGATCACGCTGATGAAGCTGCGGTTCATCGCGCGGCACATGATGTAGCTGAGGATCGCGCCCGACGAGCCGACCAGCGCGCCGGTGATGATCATCGCCGAATTGTGCAGCGTGAAGCCCATCGCCGCCGCCGCCCAGCCCGAATAGCTGTTGAGCATGGAGACGACGACCGGCATGTCCGCGCCGCCGATCGGCACGATCAGCAGGAAGCCGATGACGAAGCTGAGTGCGGTGATCGTCCAGAACACCCAGGGCGACTGGTCCTGGGTGAAATAGGCGACCAGGCCGAGGATGCCGGCGAGCAAGCCGAGATTGATCACATGGCGCCCCGGCAGCAGGATCGGCTTGCCGCCCATATTGCCGTTGAGCTTGAGGAAGGCGATCACCGATCCCGAGAAGGTGATCGCACCGATCGCGATGCCCAGGCCCATCTCGATGCGGCTCTGCAGGAAGATCACTCCATCCTCGGCGATGCCGAACGCGCCCGGATTGAGGAACGCCGCGCCGGCCACCAGCACGGCGGCAAGACCAACCAGCGAGTGGAACGCCGCAACCAGCTGCGGCATCGCGGTCATCGCGATGCGCCTGGCGGTGACGATGCCAATCACGGCGCCGATGCCGATCGCAACGAGAATTTCAGCTACCGTGATTGTATCGATATATTCGCCAAATGCTCTGGTGACCCCGAGCAGCCCCGGGGGAGTACCGGGCTCGCGGAGCGGTATATGCGTGATCAACGTGGTCACCACGGCGATCGTCATGCCGATCATGCCGAAGCGGTTGCCGCGCTGGCTCGAGGTCGGGCTCGAAAGCCCGCGCAGCGCCAGGATGAAGCATATGCCCGCCACCAGATAGGCCAGCGCCGCCCATGGATTGATTGCCAGATGTTCCATGCTCAGCGTCCCCCCAGGCGGCGCATCACCGCGCCTTCTTCTTGTACATTGCGAGCATCCGCGCGGTTACCGCGAAGCCCCCGAAAATGTTGATGCTAGCCAGCACCACCGCGAGCAGCCCCAGCCATTTGGAAACCGCGCCGCCGCTGCCGAGCCCGATCGCGGCCGAGGCGATCAGCGCGCCGACGATGATCACCGAGGAGATCGCGTTGGTCACCGCCATCAGCGGCGTATGCAGCGCCGGCGTGACCGACCAGACCACGTAATAGCCCACGAAACAGGCCAGTACGAAGATCGACAGGATCGAAATGAAGTCCATGTCTTGAGCCTTCCAAACTTCACGAGACTTCCGCACGCAACAACCGAGCGCAGAAGCCGTGTTCGCCGCCCCGCGCCTAGGCTAGCCCTTCGGCACCACGCGGGACGGAGTTATCAACCTGCGGCGAGCAGCCGCTCGTTCACGACCGTGCCGCCCTGGGTCAGGCGGATGGCATTGCCGATCTCGTCGTCGAGAACCGGCTTGCCCTGCTCCTTGTCCCAGAAGGCGGAGAGGAAGTTGAACAGGTTGCGGGCGAACAGCGCCGAGCTGTCGGCGGCGAGACGCGACGGCACATTCTTGTGCCCGACGATCTTCACGCCGTGGACCGTGACGATCTCGCCGGCGACCGCGCCTTCGACATTGCCGCCCGCCTCGACCGCGAGATCGACGATCACGCTGCCAGGCTTCATCGTGGCGATCTGCGCGTCGCTGATCAGGCGCGGCGCGGGCCGGCCCGGGATCAGCGCGGTGGTGATGACGATGTCCTGCTTGGCGATGTGCGAGGAGACGAGCTCGGCCTGGGCGGCCTTGTACTCGTCGCTCATCTCGGTGGCGTAGCCGCCGGTGCCTTCGCCCTCGATCCCCTTCACCGCTTCGACGAAGATCGGCTTGGCGCCTAGCGACAGGATCTGCTCCTTGGTCGCCGCGCGCACGTCGGTCGCCGAGACCTGGGCGCCGAGGCGCCGCGCGGTGGCGATCGCCTGGAGACCGGCAACGCCGACGCCCATCACGAAGACCTTGGCAGCGGACACGGTGCCCGCCGCGGTCATCATCATCGGGAAGGCGCGGCCATATTCCGCCGCCGCGTCGAGCACCGCCTTGTAGCCCGACAGGTTCGACTGCGAGGACAGGATGTCCATCGACTGCGCACGCGTGATGCGCGGCATGAACTCCATCGCCAGCGCCTCGAACCCAGCCGAGGCATAGGCATCGACCCGGGCACGCTCACCGAACGGATTGAGCCCCGCGACGATCCAGGCACCGGGCTTCGCGCCGGCGAGGCTCGCCGGGTCAGGCCCCTGCACGCCGAGCACGATATCGGCATCCTTCAGCGTCGCGGCACGATCGCCGAGGCTGGCGCCGGCATCGGCATAGGCCTGATCGGCAATCGAGGCATCGATACCCGCACCGCTCTCGACCGCCACTTGGGCGCCGAGGCCGACGAACTTCTTCACCGTTTCCGGAGTCGCGGAAACGCGCCGCTCGCCGGCGGCGGCCTCCTTCAGGACCGCGATCTTCACTTGGCGGAGATCAGGAAGACGACGAGTGCGGCGATCAGAGCAACGCCGACCGTGCCCCATGTCATCATCGCCTTGAAACCATTCCAAGTCTGCTCGTGCGCCTTGAGCTGCGCGGCATTGTCACCGGTGTCAGCCATTCGTCTCTCCCCTGAAACTTTATGCAGCGACTGTAGCCACCAGCGCCGGCTCCCTCAACCCCGCCGCAGCTTCAGCAAGCTTAAGCCCGCCTTTACCCATCTGCTTTATCACGGTCGGCCTGAAACGGGACAGTAGGGACATGGAAGAGCGATGACGCGCAACGGCCAGCGCCTCCTGATGCTGATCGACGATGAGCCGGCCCAGCGCCGTCTCGTCGCAGCAATTGCCGCGCGCCGCGGCTGGAAGACGATCTTCGCGAGCGAAGCCGAGACCGGCATCGCCACGCTCGGCACGCCCGACGGCATGGCGCTCGACGCGATCATCCTCGATCACGCCTCGCCCGATGCCGATGCGGCCGCGCTGATCGCCGAGCTGCGCGAGCGCCGGCCGCAACTGCCGATCCTGATGCTCACCGCCAACGGCTCGGTCGCCAACGCCGTCAACGCGATGCGCGCCGGCGCGACCGACTTCCTGGTCAAGCCGCTGGCCGCCGAGCGCCTGCTCGCCGCGCTCGAGGCAGCCGTGGGCGGCAAGACCGCAGGCGAGTTGCGCCCGCTCACCGAGAAGCTTTCCGCCCCGCTCGCCTTCGACGAGATCGTCGGCAGCGCGCCGCAGTTCCGCGCGGCGCTGGCCATAGCCGCCAAGGCCGCCCGCGCCCGCGTGCCCGTGCTGATCGAGGGCGAGAGCGGCGTCGGCAAGGAAGTGGTGGCCGAGGCGATCCACGCCGCCTCCCCGCGCAACAAGAAGGAAATGATCTCGATCAACTGCGGGGCGATCCCCGCCAATCTGGTCGAGAGCGAGCTGTTCGGGCACGAGAAGGGCGCCTTCACCGGCGCCTTCGAGCGCAAGATCGGCCGATTCGCCGATGCCGATGGCGGCACCATCTTCCTCGACGAGATCGGCGAGATGCCGCTCGACGCGCAGGTCAAGCTGCTGCGTGTGCTCCAGTCGGGCGAGATCCAGCCGATCGGCGCGCGCCATGCCCGCGAAGTCGATGTCCGGGTGATCGCCGCGACCAACAAGACGCTGCAGGCCGAAGTCGAGGCCGGGCGCTTCCGCGAGGACCTCTATTACCGGCTCAACGTCGTCCAGGTGACGATCCCGCCGCTGCGCGAGCGCACCGGCGACATCCCGGCGCTCGCCCGCCACCTGCTCGCCCGCATCGCCGACCAGCCCGGCCTGCGCGAGCTGGGCATCACCGACGACGCGCTCCAGCTGCTCGGCTCGTACGATTGGCCGGGCAATGTCCGCCAGCTCCAGAACGCGCTGTTCCGCGCCTCGGTGCTTTGCGACAATGACGGGCTGACCCGAGCCGACTTCCCGCAGATCGCCCAGCTCGCCGCCGGCCGGCCGATGGGCAATGGCCAGCAGGCACCCGGCGCGAACAATGCCGGGGTCACCCTGTTCCGCCCCGACGGCAACCTTCGCGCACTCGACGAGATCGAGGCCGATGTGATCCGCCTGGCCATCGGCCATTATCGCGGACGGATGACCGAGGTGGCGCGCCGCCTCGGCATCGGCCGCTCGACGCTCTACCGCAAGCTCGGCGAGCTCGGGATCGACCAGAGCGCCGCCTGAGCCGCGCTCACAGCATCAGCCAGTTCCACAGCAACCGGCCGGGCAGGAAGGCGAACAGCCCCGGCAGCAGCAACCCGGCGCCGTAGAGCGTCCACATCAGCCGCTTGTGCAGCGCGATCCTGCCCGCGCGCGCGGCGCGGATTGCACGGAACAGGGCAAGGAACACCAAAGGCACGAACAGGTGGATCGGGCTGAACTGGCCATGATTGATCGTGCGGATGAAGATCGCCGATCCCGCCGCGGCCAGCATCAGCACGCCCCAGATCCGCCCGAGCAGCTTGTGCGTGGCATCGCCCTTGCGCGCCAGCAGCACCCATAGCCCGAGCGGGATCGCCGGCAGCACGCTCGACAGATGGATCAGCACCGCGACCTGCTTGGCTTCATAGGTCGACGGCGTAACCCCGATCAGCACCCGCGCCACCGCGACGATCGTCGCTCCGGCCAGCACCGTGGCGACCGCGAGCATCGCCCCCTTGACGAAACGCGACAGATCCTTGGTGCCGCCCATCGCACCTTCCCGAACTTCTGCATGACTGGCCATTGCTTGCCTCCCGACGCTATTGGCAGGACCAGCATGGCCGGCGACGACGGGCGGACAACCGCGTCTGCGCCGCCGGGCCGATTGCTGCGTGGGCGGGCAGCGATGCTCTGGGCGCTGCCATTTGGCGAAGCGCGAACGGGACGGGGGACGAACGGGTTTGGGCAGCGCGCGGCGAATCCTGATCGACTGCACGATCATTCTGGGCGTAGGCGTGGTGCTGGCGCTGATCGGCCCGTTCGGGAGCTTCGCGGCGCCGTTCGGCCTCAGGCTGCTCTACTGGCTGGCGATGAGCTATGCCGGCTATTTCCTCTACTTCCCCGCCATGACGCTGGCCAGCGCCCTCGCGCCCCGGCTCGACCTGCCCGAATGGTCGCTCTGGGCCGCCGCCTGCGTGCTCGCCAGCGTGCCGATGAGCGGGGTCGTCTGGGCCGCCAACCTGATCTGGCACCCCGCGCGCTGGCTGACGCTCGAGCAATGGATCGCCCATTATTTCAACGTGGCCGTGCTCGGCGGCCTCGTCTGCGCGCTGTTCTGGTTCGCCCGGCAACGCAGCCGCGCCCGCAGCGCGCCGCCTTCCGAGCCGGAAGCGCTTGCCGGCATGCCGGGCCTCCCCCGGCTGGCCGAGCGCCTGCCCCCGCATCTGCGCGCCGCGCCGATCGCGCTGGAGATGGAAGACCATTATGTCCGCGTCCACACCCGGCATGGCTCGACCCTGTTGCTGATGCGGATGCGCGACGCGGTGGCCGAGCTGGACGGCATGCCGGGCGCGCTGGTCCATCGCAGCTGGTGGGTCGCGCGTGACGCCGTGCAGGGCGTGCGCCGCGAGGGGCGCAATGTCCGGCTGCAGCTCAGTGGCGGGATCGAAGCGCCTGTCGCACGGGCACAGGCGCCCGGGCTGGAAGCCGAGGGCTGGTTCTAGGCGCTCCAACATCGAAGCCTGCCGCGACTCGCGAAAGTTCACGAAGTGCACGCCAGGAGCAGGTTTTGCGGCCCGCTATTTTCCCTATTTTCTCGGGTTTGCGCCGCATCTCGCAACATTGTTGCGCAGACGTGATCCTATCTTCCCTACAAGGTAAAGAGCGGCCAGCCCCGAAGGGCCAGCCGCATCAGCCAAGCAGGCGAAATCCTACATTGCAAGCCGGCTCAGCGGACCGCGACCAGCTTCGCCTTGGACAAATGCCAGTTCACATCGGCCGGATTGGCGCTGACCCCGGCAACCACGCGGTGGAGCGTGTAGCTGCCGCGGAAATGCTGGCGCTTGCCGTTCTTTAGCGTGGCATAGACATCGACCGGAACGGTGATCCAGCGCTGGCTCATGCCCGCATCGGCATTGACCGGATTGCGCGTCTCGACCCGGCTGTGCGCGGTCGCGGCAAAGCCCTGGCGGAAGGCGGCGAAGCTCTTGCCACTGGCCTGGCCGCCACGATCCCACAGGCCATAGGCCGTACGGAAATCGCCGCGCTCGATCGCGGCATAATAGGCCTGGACCGTGTCGCGGGCATCCTGCGCGCCGGGTTCCTGGGCCGGCGCGGGAACCGGTGCGGCGAGCAGGGCAAGGGTCAGGACGAACGGCATCGGCTTTCTCCTAGCGGGCGATCAGCGCCGAATCGCGCAGGCCACGCCACACCCTCAACGCCTGAACCGTCTCGAATACATCATGAACACGGATGAGTTGCGCCCCGGCATCGGCACCCTTGAGCGCAAGCGCCAGGCTGCCGCCGAGCCTTTGGTCGGCCGGCGCCTCGTTCGACAGCGCGCCGATCATCCGCTTGCGGCTGGCGCCGAGCAGCAGCCCGCAGCCGATCCCGTGGAACAGCGCCAGCCCGTTCATCAGCACCAGATTGTCCTGCAGCGACTTGCCGAAGCCGATGCCCGGATCGACCAGGATCTTCGCGCGATCGACACCAGCTGCAACCACGTCCTCGACGCGCTTCTCCAGCCAGTCATAGACGTCGAGCAGCACGTCGCCATAGCCATCGCCGCCATGCGGGCCCTTTTCGGGCTCGGGCGAATGCATCAGCACGACCGGGCAGCCGGCCTGCACGACCACGTCCAGCGCCTGGGGATCGTAGAGCAAGGCCGCGACATCGTTGACGATATGCGCCCCGGCCTGAAGCGCCGCCGCCATCACCGCAGCGCGGCGGGTATCGACCGAGATCGCGGCGCCGGCCGCGGCAAGCTTGCGGATAACGGGGACGACGCGCTCGATCTCCTCGCCTTCCCAGACTTCCGCCGCGCCTGGCCGGGTCGATTCGCCACCGATGTCTAGGATCGCGGCCCCGGCCGCCGCCATGTCGACGCCCGCACTGGCCGCCGCATCGACATCCTCGCTGAGCGCGCGCGAATCGGAAAAGCTGTCGGGCGTGCGATTGAGGATCGCCATCACCTGGGGCTGGTCGAGCCGGACGACACGCTCGCCGAGCTTCAGCGGGGCGCGCGGCGCGGTGATGCGCGTGAGGATCGCGGCGATGCGGGGATCCTCGGGCAGGTCGGCAACCGCGACTGTGCGCTGGAAGACGCGCTTGCCGCCTTCGCGCGCGATCAGCTCAAAAGCCGAGCACCAGCTGAGGCCGCCGGCGAGCCGAACGACTTCGCCGTCACGGTTTACCGGCGAATCGGCGAGCTGGACGGGGCGGAGATAGAGCCGCGCGGTTGCGGGGAGATCGAAGGTCATGCGGCGACCGTTCCAGAGGCGATCCCGCATGGGAAGGGGAAAGTGCGCCCGCTTCCTTCGTCATCCCGGCCTTGAGCCGGGATCCCGCTATACTCGAAACTCCCGCGAAGAAGCGGGACCCCGGCGCAAGGCCGGGGTGACGAGCAGGGAGCGGCGGTGCGCTCCCCGAACGTCCGGTTAAGGCTGGGTCGCCAGCAGATAGTTCTGGCGGATCGCGTCGATCGGCTTGAGGCCGTCGGCGGCTTCATAGTTCCAGAAGGTCCAGCCATTGCACGACGGGGCGTTCTGCAGCGTCGCGCCGAGCTTGTGGATCGAGCCGGCCTGGCCCTCGCAGCTGAGCGAGCCGTCCGCGCCGACCACGGCCTTCCAGCGGCGCTTGCCGTCGGTCAGCACCGTGCCGGGCTTGAGGAAGCCGTTCTCGACCAGCTGGCCAAAGGCGACGCGCGGCTGGCTCTTGGGCGCCTGCATCGTCTTCAGCGCCGATTCGTCGAGCGGCAATGCCGCTTCGATCCGCTCCCGGGCGGCTTCGACATAGGCGGTCTCGCGCTCGATGCCGATCCAGCGGCGGCCAAGCCGCTTGGCGACCGCGCCGGTGGTGCCGGTGCCGAAGAAGGGATCGAGCACGACGTCGCCCGGCTTGGTCGAGGCGAGCATGATCCGGTAGAGCAGGGCCTCGGGCTTCTGGGTCGGGTGCACCTTGGTGCCACCCTTCTTGAGCCGCTCCTGCCCGCCGCAGATCGGGAATTCCCAATCCGAGCGCATCTGGATCTCGTCGTTGAGCGTCTTCATCGAGCGATAGTTGAAGGTGTATTTCGCCTTCTCGCCGGTGCTCGCCCAGATCAAAGTCTCATGCGCGTTGGTGAACCTTGTGCCCTTGAAATTGGGCATCGGGTTGGCCTTGCGCCAGATGATGTCGTTGAGGATCCAGAAGCCCAGGTCCTGGATCGCCGAGCCGACCTTGAAGATGTTGTGATAGCTGCCGATCACCCAGATCGTGCCGTCGTCCTTGAGGATGCGGCGCGCCTCAGCCAGCCATTCGCGGGTGAACGCGTCATAGGCGGCCAGGCTGTCGAACTTGTCCCACTCGTCGGTGACCGCGTCGACGGCGCTGCCGTCCGGACGGTTCAGGTCGCCACCGAGCTGCAGGTTGTAGGGCGGATCGGCGAAGATGCAGTCGACCGACTTTGCGGGCAAAGCGCGCATCGCCTCGATGCAGTCCTGCTGCAGGATCGTATCGTAGGGCAACACATCGACCCATGAACGCACCGTTGCCGGCTTGAGTCTGCCCTTTTCGAGAACCCCCATTAACCTCTTTCCCCTTGTTGGAGAGGCGGTTTCTGTCGGCGAATGGCCTCGCGTCAAGCGCTGATTGGTTAACGAAAAAACCTGCGATTCCGTTAACTTGTAGAACGGCCCGCGAACTTATCCACATGCTGAGTCGCAAAGTTATCCACAGGCACAAGATATGGGGTGTGACGAAAAAGACTCATTCGTGACGCCGTGCGCCGAAACTGCCGGCCGACCTCGGCCTTCGGCATGCCCCGGGGCACCCGGGTCCGAATCACGGGCCCGATGAATCGCGCCGGACCGCGTGATGCCCGTCCACGCTCTATAATGAAGCGAGTCCGTTTACCGTAAGCGATTGAGAGACCCGCGATGAACATGGTCGCCGACCCCCAGCACGCGCCCGCCGCCCAGCCCAGCTCCAACGACGTCGTCGACCTGATGCTCAGCGTACTTTCGGACGAGCTGGATCATCCCGAGCTGTGGGAAATCATCCCGAGCCTGGTGGCGTCGGACCCGTTGCTGGTGCCGACGCTGCAGCGCCGGCTCGCCGACGAACCGCGCATGATGTTCAAGGATACGTTGCGCATCCTGCTGAGCATGTGCGCATCGGCGCAGGACGAAACGGCGGAAGTACTCGCACTGCTTGCCCCGCTTGCCGCGCGCTACAGCCAGTCGCTGATGGTGCAGGGCGCGCTGTTCCATCTCGAAAGCAAGCTCGATCCCGGCAACCCGCGCTACGCGCTCACCGAGAAAGTGTGCCTGAAGCCCTTCAACAATCTCGACGTGCTGGAAACCAGCTCGCACCTTTGCTGCGCAAGCTGGCTGCCGGCCTCGACGGGCAATCTGCGCACGACCGACTGGGAAACGGTGTGGAACGGCACCACGGCCCAGGCGATTCGGGCAAGCGTGCTCGACGGCTCCTATCGCTACTGCAACAAGCGCACCTGCCCGTTCATCCAGAGCAGCACCCTGCCCACGCGCGCCACGCTGGAGGCCGACCCGAAATGGGCCGAGATCATCGCCAACAACGAGACGCACATGCGGCGCGGCCCGGAAGAGATGAATCTCGCCTATGACCGGACGTGCAACCTGTCCTGCCCGAGCTGCCGCACCGAACGCTATGCCGCCGACGATGCGACGCGCGCCGCCTATGAGGGCATGCAGGAGCGCGCGATCCTGCCGCTGATGAAGAATGCCAGGACCGCCTTCATCACCGGATCGGGCGATCCCTTTGCCAGCAAGAATTTCCGCAGGCTGATGGAGCAGGCGACGCCGGAGGAATATCCGGAACTCAAGTTCATCATCATGACCAACGGCATGCTGTTCACCCCGCGCCAATGGGAGGCGTTCCCCAGCCTGCACGGCCGGGTGCAGTCGCTGCGGTTCAGCCTCGATGCCGCGACCGGCCCCACGCACGAGCTGCTGCGCCGCGGCGCACGCTGGCCGGTGATGCTGGAGAACATGAAGTTCGCGGGCGAGCTGAAGGCCCAGGGGCTGGTCGACGATTTCATGCTGACCTTCACGGTGCAGCAGGAGAATTATCGCGAGATGGGCGATGTGGTCGATCTGGCGCACGAAATGGGGGCAAGCAGCGTCTATTTCGGCCGGATCACCAACTGGGGCACGTTCAGCCAGGCCGAATATGAGAACAAGGCGGTGTTCGTTCCCGGCCACCCCGAGTTCGACGCGTTCGTCGAGGCGACACGCGACCCCAGGCTGCGGGATCCCAAGGTCTGGCTGAGCGACCTCGACGAGTTCTTCAAGGCCGCCGCCTGACGGCTATTCCGCCGCCGGCATTCCGAAATCGAAATGCGCCTGCGCCACCGGCGCGAAGCTCCTGCGGTGGTGCGGCGTCGGGCCGAGGGTGCGGAGCGCTTCCTGGTGGACCTTCGCGCCATAGCCCTTGTTGCTCGCCCAGCCATAGCCGGGGTGGAGTGCGTCGAGCGCGATCATCATCGTGTCGCGCCGGTGCTTGGCGACGATCGAGGCGGCGGCGATCGACAGGCACAGCGCGTCGCCGCCGACCACGGCGTGGCTCTGGTGGCTCCAGTTCGGGCAGCGATTGCCATCGACCAGCACGAAGGCCGGGGCCGGGCCTAGCGCCTCGACCGCGCGGGTCATCGCCAGCATCGTCGCCCAGAAGATGTTGAGCGTGTCGATCTCCTCGACCGTGGCGATGCCGATGCCGACCTGGGCACAGGCAAGGATCTCGGCGCAAAGCCGCTCGCGCTTGAGCGCGGTCAGCGCCTTCGAATCGTCGACGCCTTCGGGAATGCACTTGGGATCGAGGATCACCGCGGCTGCGACCACCGGGCCGGCGAGCGGCCCGCGGCCGGCCTCGTCCACCCCGGCGACCGGGCCGCCGTGCAGCTTTCCATATTTACGTTCGAACTTGAGATCAGGCATCGCCGACCCGCCATGGCGGATAACGGCGCATCTCGCCAGCCTGGTAGAGCCGCACCGAATTGCCCGCCGGATCGCGCAGCCGCGCCTCGCGCCAGCCCCAATTCTCGTCCTTGGGCTCCTGCTCGAAGGCCACGCCCTGCTGCTGGAGATAGGCGACGGTGACGTCGAGGTCGCCGCATTCGAAATAGACGACCGGCGCGGTGTAGCCGGGATCGGTGGCGATGCTGAAGGTGGCGCCGCCCTCGGTCTCGAACCGGGCATAGCGCGGGCTGGCGCGGACGACCTGGCGGAGGCCGAGCAGCCGGTAGAAGCGCTCGCTGGCCGCAAGATCGGCGGCGGGCACCGTCACCTGGTTCAGCATCGGCTCGAAGAAGCTCATGTTGAGGTCGAGGCGGACGGCCTGCTGCCCCATCGGGCCATGGCCGCGCCCCAGCCCCGGCGCCTCGCGCATCGCGATGCGGACGAAGCGGCGGGCACGCCGGATCGCCTCGGGCAGATCCCACTCCACCGCGAGCCCACAGGCGATGGCGGAGGACAGGGTGCAGCCGGTGCCATGGGTATTGTCGCTCTCGATCCGGGGATTGCTCCACTCGATCTCGGGTGGGTCCTCGGGATCGGCGGAATAGAGCCGGTCGGTGACCACCGGGCCCTCGACGTGCCCGCCCTTGACCAGCACGGCGCAGCGATGCGCCGCGACCAGCGCCCGGGCATCGCCGCCCAGCGCCGCCAGCTCGGGGATATTGGGGGTGACGACGGTAGCGCGGTCCATCAGCCGCTCGAACGCGGCGACGGTCGTGTCGTCGGCCAGCGTTGCGCCGCTCGAGGCGATCATCACCGGATCGAACACCACCGGGATACCGGGGAGCTCGGCGAGCTTCTCCGCCACCGCCAGCGCGGTGCGAGCCGAGCCGATCATGCCGATCTTGATCGCATCCACGCCGATATCGGCGACGCAGGCATCAACCTGCGCCAGCACCATCTCGGTGGGCACCGGGTGCACGCCGGTGACGCCCAAAGTGTTCTGCGCGGTGATCGCGGTGATCGCGGTCATCGCATGACCGCCCAGCATGGTGACGGTCTTGATGTCCGCCTGGATTCCGGCGCCGCCGCCGGAATCCGAGCCGGCGATGATGAGTATCCGGGGAGTCATGCCTCTATTCCTTTGTCACCCTGAACTTGTTTCAGGGTCCAACGCGCCGCAAGCGATACCGCTGGTGGATGATTGGATGCTGAAACAAGTTCAGCATGACGGAAGAAGAAGAGTGGCATGCCTCAGCCCCTGGGGTTCAACCCTTGTACCGGCGCTGCGTGCTCGCCGGATTGTTCGCCAGCGCCTTACCGACGCGCGCCGGCCGGTCCAACAGTTCGCCGCCGCAATTGGGGCAGCGTTCGTCGAGCGCATCGGCGCAGTCGGCGCAATAGGTGCACTCGAACGAGCAGATGAAGGCACCGCCCTCGTCGGCAGGCAGATCGGCGCCGCAGCGCTCGCAATCGGGGCGCATCTCGAGCATCAGGCGGCAGCCTCGCGCACGACGTCGCAGATGCGATCGACCACCGCTTCCACCTGCGCCTTGTCGTCGCCCTCGGCCATCACCCGGATCACAGGCTCGGTGCCCGAGGCACGGATGACGAGGCGGCCCTTGCCGTCCAGCTCCGCCTCGGCGGCGGCGATCACCTCCTTCACGCGCGGATCCTCCAGCGGCTTGCCGCCCTTGAAGCGGACATTCTTGAGCAGCTGCGGCAGCGGATCGAAGCGGTGGAGCACTTCGCTGGCCGGCGCGCCGGCGCGGACCAGCTCGGCCAGCACCTGGAGCGCGGCCACAAGCCCGTCGCCGGTCGTGGCATAGTCTGACAGGATGATGTGCCCCGACTGCTCGCCGCCGACATTGTAGCCGGAGGAGCGCATCTTCTCGAGGACATAGCGATCGCCCACCGAGGTGCGGATCAGGCCGAGGCCCTGCGCCGAGAGGTGGCGCTCGAGCCCGAGGTTCGACATCACGGTGGCGACGAGGCCGCCGCCCGCCAGCCGGCCCTGGCGCGCCCAGCCGCCGGCGATCGTCGCCATCAGCTGGTCGCCGTCGACCACCTTGCCCTGCTCGTCGACCACGATCAGCCGGTCGGCGTCGCCGTCGAGCGCGATGCCGATATGCGCGCCGGAGGCGACCACGGTCTCGCACAGCGTGTCGGGCGCGGTCGAGCCGACGCCGTCATTGATGTTCTTGCCGTTGGGGGTGACGCCGATCGCGATCACTTCGGCGCCCAGCTCCCACAGCGCCGAGGGCGCAACCTGATAGGCAGCGCCATTGGCGCAATCGACGACGATCTTGAGCCCGTCGAGCGTCAGCTCCTCGGGGAAGGTCGACTTGGCGAAATGGATATAGCGGCCGCGCGCGTCCTCGACGCGGCGGGCGCGGCCGATATCGGCGGAGGCCGCCAGCGGCACCTCGCCGTCGATCAGCGCCTCGATCGCCAGCTCGTCCTCGTCGGAGAGCTTGAAGCCATCGGGGCCGAACAGCTTGATGCCGTTGTCGGCATAGGGATTGTGGCTGGCCGAGATCATCACGCCCATGTCGGCGCGCATCGAATGGGTGAGCATCGCCACCGCCGGTGTCGGCATCGGCCCGAGCAGCACCACGTCCATGCCAACCGAGGTGAAACCGGCGACCAGCGCGTTCTCGAGCATATAGCCCGAAAGCCGCGTGTCCTTGCCGATCACCACCCGGTGGCGGTGATCGCCGCGCCGGAAGTGCGCGCCGGCAGCCATGCCGACCTTCATCGCCATCGCCGCGGTCATCGGCGACAGGTTCGTCGCCCCCCGGATTCCGTCCGTCCCGAAATATTTTCTTGCCATGTGCCGTTTTCTCGCGACCTTGCAGGCCCTCAACCGCCACCGGATTAGCGCGGAAACTCCAAAAGGGCGAGCATGTCGCAACCAACTCGTATTCTATTGTCGCTTATTGCCGGACTGGTCGTCGGCGCGCTGCTCGCCGCGTACGCGCCAGCCGGAGCGACGATCGCGGCCGACTGGGCCCAGCCGATCGGCCAAGCCTGGCTCAACGGCCTGCAGATGACGATCGTGCCGCTGGTCGTGGCGCTGCTGATCACCGGCGTCGCCGCCACCGCGGAGGCCGCCCAGGCCGGACGGCTGGCCGCGCGTGCCATTGCGCTCTATGTCGTGGTGCTGGCGCTGTCGGCCACCGCCGCCGCGATCCTGACCCCGCTGTTCCTCCACTTCGCCCCGCTGCCGCAGGAATCCGCCACGGCGCTGCGCGGCGCGCTGGCCGGCGCCGAGAAGATCGGCCCGGTGCCGCCGATCGGCGACTTCCTGGCGGCGATCATCCCGGCGAACATCGTCAAGGCCGCCGCCGAGAACGCTTTCCTCTCGCTCATCATCTTCTCGCTGATCTTCGCCTTCGCGATGACCCGGGTGGGCGGCGAGGCGCAAAAGCTGCTCACCGATTTCTTCAAGGCCCTGCGCGACGTGATGCTGGTGGTGATCGACTGGGTGCTGTGGGTCGGACCGGTCGGCGTATTCGCGCTCGCGCTGGTCGTCGGTGCCAAGGCGGGCACCGGCGCGTTCGGTGCGCTGATCCATTACATCCTGATCGTCGCCGGCGTCGGCCTGTCGGTGACCATCTTCGCCTATCCGGTCGCGGTGTTCGGCGGGCGCGTGCGCCTGGGCGCCTATACCCGCGCCGCGCTGCCCAGCCAGGCGGTGGCGCTCAGCACCCAGAGCTCGCTGGCGACGCTGCCGGTGATGATCGAAGGCTCGGGCAAGCTCGGCGTGCCGGTGGCGGTATCGGGCGTGACGCTGCCGCTCGCCGTGGCGATCTTCCGCGCGACCGGGCCGGCGATGAACTTCGCGGTGGCGATCTATGTCGCCGAATGGTTCGGCGTGCCGCTCAGCCCCGCCACGCTGGCGGTCGGCGTGGTCGTCGCCACCCTTACCTCGCTCGGCTCGGTCAGCCTGCCCGGCACGGTCAGCTATGTCAGCGCGATCGCCCCGGTGGCGGCAACGATCGGCGCGCCGGTGAGCCCGCTCGGCCTGCTCGTCGCGGTCGAGACGCTGCCCGACATCATGCGCACCGTCGGCAACGTCACCTGGGACATCGCCGCGACGACCTGGCTGTCGCGCCGCGCCGGCAAGGTGCCGCTGGACGAGGCTGACGCGATCCTCGCCCACGACAGTTGAGCGGGCGCCGGGCAGGGGCATGGCTTGGCCTGCTCGCGGCTTCGGCAGCGGGCACGGCAATTCTCGAAGCGATCGGGCTTTCGGCCGGGCTGCTGCTCGGGCCGATGCTGGCGGCGATCGCCTTCTCCGCACGCGGCGCCAGGCTGAGCCTGCCCAGACCGCTGTTCGTCTGCGCCCAGGCAGTGATCGGCTGCCTGATCGCCGGCACGCTCGATGTCGGCGCCTTCTCCCGAGTGGTGGCTGAGTGGCCATTGTTCCTGGGCGTGACCGCGGCCACGCTCGGCGCAAGCAGCCTGCTCGGCTATCTGCTCAGCCGCTGGCAGGTGCTACCCGGCAGCACCGCGATCTGGGGATCGATGCCGGGCGCCGCCTCGGCCATGGTGGTGATGGCGGATGCCTTCGGCGCCGATGCCCGGCTGGTCGCGTTCATGACCTATACCCGGGTGGTCTCGGTCGCCGCCGTCGCCTCGATCCTCGCGGCAGCGCTCGGCGCGCATCATGGCGGTGACTGGCTGGTGACGATGCTGGCCCCGGCACCGCTGATCCCCTCGCTGGCGACCTTGTCCGTTGCAGGGATCGGCGCATTCGCCGGCCTGAAGCTCCGCATTCCCGCCGGCGCGCTGCTGGTGCCGATGGCGGCGGGGATCGCGCTGCACGCGCTCGGCGTCTTGCGGATGACCCTGCCCGAGCCGGTGCTGGCGATAAGCTATGCGCTGGTCGGCTGGCGGATCGGCCTGGCCTTCACCCGCGAGACGCTTGCCGTGGCTGGCAGGGCACTGCCGCGCGTGCTGCTCGCCACCTTCACCCTGATCGGCTTCTCTGCCGGGCTGTCGCTGGTTTTGTCAAAGGTCACCGGCATCGATCCGGTGAGCGCCTATCTTGCGGTGAGCCCGGGCGGGCTCGATTCGGTGGCGATCATCGCGACCTCGGTGCCGGTGGATCAACCCTTCGTGATGGCGATGCAGGCGCTGCGCTTCCTCGCGGTGCTGGCGCTGGGGCCGAGTTTGGCGCGGATGGCGGCGGGACACTTCAATAAATCCTCCCCCAGCTTGCTGGGGGAGGGGGACCGCG
>JAEXLC010000079.1 GCA_023445495.1 Pseudomonadota bacterium
GCGAGCGGTCCCCCTCCCCCTGCGACCTGGGGTAGGATTTAATGGCTACTCAGCCAGCCACGCCGCTACCCACACCAGGGGGGCGTTCCAGTTGATCGCGACTTCGTTGAGCGCATAGGCGCGGACGTCGTCGGACCAGCAGGCCTGGGGCGCGCAATGGCCCTTGAGCTGCAGCGCCACCGGATCGACCATCGACGTGGAATTGGGCCCGCCCGACAGCACGCCGGGCGGCGGGCCGGGCAGCGTGGCGTCGAGCGAGGGTGCCCAGAAGCGGTGATGCGGGTGCTGCATCGACGCGCTGCCATAGCCGCTGACATAGGACACATGCATCGGGTTGCGGCCGAGGATATAGTCGATCGCGTCGATCACCCCTGCCCGGTATTTCGGGTCGTGCGTGAGGTCCGCGGCGACACCCAGCACCATCGCCCGGTTGAGCAGCGCGCCGTTCGAGCCCCAGGGATAGTCCTTGGCCGGATAGGGGATGCGATAGCCGTTGCCCGCCTCGTCACCGAGGAAATGATCGGCCAGCGCCGTGAGCCGGCCCCGCAGGCGCTTTAGGTCAGGCGCGGCCAGCGCCGAGGGCCGGGTCGCCAGCGTGATCGTGCCAAGCGTCGCGGTTTGCGGCCAGCCAGGCTCGCCCGCCGGGTTCCAGAAATGCGGCGAGGCGGCCAGCGCCTCCCGGTATTCCGCCTTGCCGGTGGTGACGAACAGCTCGGCGGCGGCCCAGTAGAATTCGTCGGAAAGCTGCTCGTCGCCATAGCCGCCCGAGCCGGTGAAGCTGTTGGTCGCATAGACCTGGGGGTTGCGCCGGGCGGCGGCGAAGGCGCGCTCGGCCGCGGTCAGGCAGCGGGCGGCGAATGCCAGGTCGATCGTCTTCCAGATGCGCGCGCACTGGGCGGCTGTGGCGGCGAGGTTGAGCGTCGCGGCGGTGGTCGGCGGATAGAGCAGGCGCTCGCGATCATCCTTGTGCGGCGGCGTGGGCAGTGCGGTCCACCAGCGATCGGCGACCTTCTGGTGCGCCATGCCCGAGACGTCGAGATCGGCAAGGTCGGCCGGGGCCGAGCGCCAGCCCGGGCTGTTCGCCAGCGGCTTGGACGGGCCCGAGGGGAGCGCCATGCGCGTGCCCTGCGGCACCTGCATGCGCAGCAGGAAGTCCATCTCGTAGCGCGCTTCGTCGAGCAGGCTCGGGGCGCCGTTGGGGCCAGCGGGGAGCGCCTTGGGGTTGCGTTCATAGGCGTTGAGCAGCGTCCACAGCGCGATGCCGCCATTGACGACATATTTGCCGTGGTCGCCGGCATCGTACCAGCCGCCGGTGACGTCGAGGCTGTAGGGACAGCCGCCGAGCCACAGCATCTCGCGCTCGTCCTTGCCGGTGAAGCACTTGGCGACTTCATGCGGATGCCCGGCGGGGCGGGCCCATTTCGCCCCGACGATGCGCGCCTCGATGGGGATGCCGGCGCGCTGGTGATAGAAAAAGGCGAGCGCGTCGCGGGCGAGCGGACGGTAGAGGTTCGGGCGGATCTCGAAGCTGCTGCTCGTGCCAACCACCGTACGAAGCAGATAGGTGCCGGGCGTGCGGAAGCCGGAGAAATCGATGCGCTGGACGGTCAGGCCCGAGGCCGCGTCCTCGCCATAAGGCTCGGTCCTGCCGCGCAGAACGACCTGGCCCTTATTGTCCAGCAACTCCCATGCGCTCACCTCGGCCCCGGCACGCAGGATCGCACGCTTGGTATCACCGGGCTCGAAGCCCAGCTGGTTGACGTCGATCGCCAAGGGCGGAGGAACTGTCGCACCGAGCAGCAGCGGTGCCGCAAGGAGCAGCGCCCTGCTCACTCCCCTGCCCCCGCGAACAGGCCGAACACCGAGCCGACGAAACCGCCGGCGACCTTGGTGGTCAGGCTGTCGGTCTCGACCTTGCCGAGGTGCTTCCAAGCGGGTTTCGCGCCAGGGGCGGCATAGCTGAAGGCGTAGCTGCGGCCCTGCACCGCGATGCGCAGGCGCAGCGGGCCGGCGGGCGCGGGAACGGTGGCAAGGGTCTTGCCGAGCTTCGGGCTGTTCGGGCCCTCGCGCTGGTCGAGGGTGAGCACGTCCTTGCCGCCTACCCGCTTCACCCCGACGAAGAACCAGTAATCGTCGTTCTGGAGCACGGCGAGACCGGCGCGGTCGCCGTCCTTCTCGGGGGCGAACTTGACGGTGGTTTCGGCCACCGCATTGGTGTGCTGCTGGCGGCGGGCGAGGAAGCTGGGGTTGGCGTTGTCGCCAAGGCCGGCGGCGCGCGCCTTGAGCATCAGGCCGGCGGCGCCGGTGCGGTACCAGTCCTCGCGCGGGTTGCGCAGCATCATCCAGTAGGCAGGGAGCTTGCCGCGGAAATCGTCGCGGATCGTGAAGGCGCCCGACGTGGGGATCGGCGCCTTGCTTGCGGGGAGCGCCGGCTTCGCGTGCGTCCAAGGGATCGGGGTGGCGGGCGGCAGGATCACCGGCCAGCCGTCCTTCCATTCGACCGGCAGCAGGAAGGTCTCGCGGCCGGTGGTGTAGAAATCGCCCTGGTACGGGCGGACGGCGAGGAAGGTCGCCCACCATTTGCCGTCGGGCGTGGTGACGAGCTGCGCGTGGCCCGCCGAGGTGATCGGCATCGGCCGGTCGCGGGGCAGATCGCGCTGGGTGAGGATCGGGTTGCCGCTCCACGCCTCGTACGGGCCGGTGACCGATTTGGAGCGCAGGATCACCTGGCTATGGCCCTCGGCGGTGCCGCCCTCGGCACAGCTGAGATAGTACCAGCCGTCCTTCTTGAAGATGTGCGGGCCCTCGATCCAGATCGGCTTCTTCGACAGGTCGATGCCGCCGTTCACCAGGACCTTGCGCGGGCCGAAGGTCTTGTTCGTCTTGCGGTCGAACTCCTGGATCCAGATCGCGCGGTGCCCCTCATAGAGCGGCTTCCCCTCTGGCGGGCCGTTATTGACCACCCAGGTGCGGCCGTCCTCGTCGAAGAACATCGACGGATCGATGCCGCCTTCCATGTCGGGCAGCCAGACCGGGTCACTCCACGGGCCGGCGGGGTCCTTCGCGGTCAGCAGGAAATTGCCGCCGCAATCGACGCAGGTGTTGAGCAGGTAGAAGGTCCCGTCCTTTGCCTGGATCGACGGTGCGAAGACGCCGCGCGACAGGCCGAGCTGCTTGAAGTCGAGCTGGCCCGGCCGGTCGATCGCGTTGCCGATCTGGGTCCAGTGGACGAGGTCGCGGCTGTGGAAGACCGGGATGCCGGGGAACCAGCTGAAGGTGGAATTGACGAGGTAGAAGTCGTCGCCGACGCGGGTGACGCTCGGGTCCGGATAGAAGCCCTTGAGGACCGGGTTGCGATAGTCGTTCGGCCCGGCGGTGCGCGCGTCGGACGCGTCCCTGCCGCTATAGGTGAAGCTTGAGAAGGTCGCGACCGGCTGGGCGGTGGCGGGCGCGGCGAGGAGCAGCGCGGCGGCGGCGGTCAGGAAGCGGTTCATGCTGCGCAATTGTCCCGGATGAAGTCGCGGTGCTTGGGCATGTAGGCGGCGCTATTCGCCACCGCCTCGCGGATATGGGCGAGGCGCGACCGGGTCTCGTCGAGCGACATCACGTCCGCCACCGGATCATGGCCAACGGGCTCCAGCAGCTGGCCGAGCATCACCGCGAACCAGCTGGTGTCGTTGAAAAGCTCCTCATTCTCGCGGAAGGCGCGGCCATGGCTGCGGAAGACGCGCATCTTCTCGGCCAGCCGCTCGGGGATCTCCATCGTGCGGCAATAATTCCAGAAGGGGGAATCGGTGCGCTCGGTCGCGTGGTAATGCAGGACGAGGAAGTCGCGGATCTCCTCGTAATCGGTCAGCATGATGCGGTTGTACCGGTCGATATCGGCCTGGCTGAAATCGCGGTCGGGGAACATCGTCAGGAAGCGCGACAGGCCGGACTGGATCAGCCAGATCGAGGTCGACTCCAGCGGCTCGAGGAAACCGCCCGACAGGCCCATGGCGACGCAGTTCTTGACCCACATCTTGTTGCGATGGCCGGTCTTGAACGGGACGGTGCGGGGATCGGCGAGCGGGGCACCGTCGAGGTTCGCCAGCAGGATCGATGTCGCCTCGTCGTCGGACATGTAATCGGACGAGAAGACATGGCCGTTGCCGATCCGGTGCTGGAGCGGGATGCGCCATTGCCAGCCGGCGGTGTGGGCAGTGCTGCGGGTATAGGGTGTCCAGGCATCGACGCTCTCGCAGGGCACGGCGATCGCGCGGTTGCAGGGCAGCCACTGCGACCAGTCGGTATAGCCGGCCTTGAGCGCCTGCTCGATAATCAGGCCGCGAAAGCCCGAGCAATCGATGAACAGGTCGGCTTCCAGCTCGGTACCGTCCTCCATCTTCACCGACTGGACGAAGCCGTCCTCCCCGCGCAGCTGCACGTCGACGATCTTGCCCTCGCGGCGGACGACGCCGAGATCCTCGGCATAGCGGCGGAGGAACTTGGCATAGAGGCCGGCGTCGAAATGATAGGCATAGGCGATGTCGGAGAGCGGCGAGTTGCCCGCATCGATGCCGCGCATGAACTTGTCGTCGCGCGCCGCCATCGCCTGGAGCGACCATTCGTCGACATCGGGCGCCTCGCCGAGCTGGCGCATGCGGAGATAATAGGCGTGGAAGGACACGCCCTTCATGTCGAGCCCGTAGCGGCCGAAGGGGTGGAAATAGCGGTGCCCCAGCCGGCCCCAGTTCACGAACTGGATGCCGAGCTTGAAGCTGCCCTTGGTCTCGCGGATGAACTGGTCCTCGTCGAGGCCGAGCATGCGGTTGAAGGTGGCCATCTGGGGGATGGTCGCCTCGCCGACGCCGATGATGCCGATCTCGTCGCTCTCGACCAGCGTGATCTTGGCATAGTCGGGACCGAGGATGCGCGAGAGCGTGGCGGCGGTCATCCAGCCGGCGGTGCCGCCGCCGACGATCAGGATGGAGCGGATGTTGCGATCCGTTGGGTCTTTGTCGGTCATGCGTCGTTCCTTGCGGGCGCGTTGCGGGCGAGCCAGTCCTCGTGGCGGGGCATCGCCTGGGCGGCGCGGGCGAACATTTCGTGGATGCGCGAGAGGCTGGTGGCGAGCTTGTCCTCGTCGAGCCCGTCGGCGAGCGGGTCCCAGCCGGCCGGGATCACCCCCTGCCCGAGCAGCACCGCGATCCAGCTCGATTCGGCGAACAGCTCGTCCTCGTAGCGGAAGAAGCGGCCGCGACCCCGGAACAGGGCAAGCTTGCGCTTCAGGCTCTCGGGGATCGCCATCTCGCGGACGCGGCGCCAGAGGTCGCCGTCCCGGCGCTCATTGGCGTGATAGTGGAGGATGATGAAGTCGCGGACCTGCTCCATCTGGGTGTCGGTCAGCCGGTTGAACTCGTCGCGCTCTACTGGCGAGAAGCCGGTGTCGGGCAGCAGGGCCATCAGCTTGTGGATGCCCGACTGGATCATGTGGATCGACGTGGATTCGAGCGGCTCGAGGAAGCCGCTGGAGAGGCCGAGCGCGATGCAGTTCTTCTCCCAGGCGCGCTTGCGGCGGCCGGCCTCGAACTTGAGGATAAAGGGATCGCGCAAGGGTGCACCGTCGAGGTTGGCCAGCAGCGTTTCGCGGGCTTCGTCGTCGGAAATATCGGCGCTGCAATAGACATGGCCGTTGCCGACGCGGTGCTGGAGCGGGATGCGCCATTGCCAGCCGGCGCGGTGGGCGGTGCTGCGGGTGAAGGGCGTGATCTCCGGCCCCGGGCTGGCGCTGGGCACGGCGATAGCGCGGTCGCATTGCAGCCAGTGCGACCAGCTCTCCCAGCCGGTGTGGAGCGCCTGCTCGATCAGCAGCGCGCGAAAGCCGGTGCAATCGACGAACAACTCGCCGGGGAGGCGGCGATCGCCTTCGAGCACCACCGCCTCGATATAGCCGTCCTCGGCGCGGAGCGGGACATGGGCGACCTTGCCCTCGACGCGGACGACGCCGCGCTGCTCGGCATAGGCGCGGAGATAGCGGGCATAGAGCGAGGCATCGAACTGATAGGCATAGGCCATGCGCGACAGGATCGAGCCCGGGTCCTGCACCGGCGGCTGGTAGCGTCCGGCGGTCATCGCCAGCGCGCAGACATTGTAATCGTCGATCTCGCGGGCGCGGCCGTCCTCGTACAGTTTCCGCCAGATCTGGTGGAACTTCACGCCCTCGATATCGAAGCCGAACTCGCCGAACGGATGGACATAGCGATGGCCCTCGCGCGTCCAGTTCAGGAACTCGATGCCGAGCTTGATCGTGCCTTGGGTCTTCGCAAGGAAATCATTCTCGTCGAGGCCGAGCAGCGCGTTGAAGTTGCGGATCGGCGGGATCGTCGCCTCGCCGACGCCGACGGTGGCGATCTCGTCGGACTCGACCAGGGTGACCGAGACGCCGGTGGGGACGAGGCGCGAGAGCGCGGCGGCGGCCATCCAGCCCGCGGTGCCGCCGCCGACGATGACGATGCTGCGGATCGGCGCGGGGGCGGTCATGCGATCAGTCCTTCGGCGCGGAGCGTGGCGCCATGGTGCGGCATCGCACGGACCGCGTCGAGGATCAGCGCGCGGATACGGCCGAAATGCTGCGCGAGCGCTTCCTCGGGAATGGCATCGGCGAGCGCATCGTGGCGGCGCGGGCGGACACCCTGGCCGTCGAGCGCGGCGATCCAGTCCTCGGCCTCGAACAGCTCCTCGTCATAGAGCGGCACGCGGCCACGGCTCTCGTACAGGTCGAGCTTGTGCTGGAGCGTTTCGGGCACAGGCGCGGTGCGGGCATGGTCCCAGAGCGGTTCGCCGGTGCGGCCATTGGTCCGGTAGTGGAGGATGGCGAAGTCGCGGACGCGATCGGCTTCCTCGGCGGTGAGGCGGTTATACTCGGCGGGCTCGGGGCCGTTCGGGGCAGCGGGCAGCAGCCCGATCAGCCGGGCGAGCGCATTCTGGAGGAGCGCGAGGTTCCAGCCGTGGAGCGGCTCGACCAGCGTGGCGGCGGCGGCGAGGGCGATGACCTTGCCCGTCCAGGCCCGGGCGCGGCGGCCTTGGGCGATCGGAATCGCGTTCGGCTGCTGGGGGAGATGCGCCGAACTGTAGAACAGCGCCCCACCCTGCCCGCCGACCAGCGGCACGGTGCGCTGCCAGCCGGCTTCGAAGGCACCGGCATGGCCATAGGGCGGCGGGATACCCTCGGCCGGGTTCCAGCTTTCGACCACGCGGTCGCAGGGGAGCCATTGCGCCCAGCTTTCCCAGTCGCTGTCGCCGGCGAGCAAGGCGGCGGGGCCGGAGCAATCGAGCCAGAGATCGGCGGTCAGACGGCTGCCGTCCTGGAGCTCGACCTGATCGTCGACAAATGCGCGGAAGCTGCCGGCAGGCTGCAGGCCGGTGGCGGCGCGCAGGGTTTCGGCCAGGCCGGCGCGATCGAGATGAAGGCCGTATCCGTAACTCGACAGGATCGAGCGCGGGTCGTCGCTCGGCCGGGCGAAGCGGCCCGAGGCGGCGGCGATGGCGGCCAGCGAGAAATCGGCGAGTCGGACGGGCTGGCCGGTCGCGCGCAGGCGGGCGGCGAGCTGGTGGAAGGCGGTGGTGGCAAGCGGGGCGCCGATCGTGCCGAAAGGCAGGAACCAGTCCGCCTCCCCTGCCCAGCCGGAAAAGGCGGTGCCGAGCGAGAAGCTGCCATGCGCGGCGTGCAGGAGTGCGCGTTCGTCGACGCCGTGATCGGCCAGCCAATATGGGAAGTCCGGCAGGCTGGCTTCGGCGGGACCGAAGGGACCGAGGCTATGGTCCGGACCTTCGGTGGCGACGATGACGATCTCGGTGCGGGGCAGCGCCCGGGTAAGCGCCAGCGCCGCCATCCAGCCGGCGACGCCGGTGCCGACAATACCGATGCGCGCGATCATGCCGCCATTCCCAGCGCGGCTTCATGGCTGGGCATCGCGGCCGCCATGGCAGCGATCTCGGTGCGCATCGCCGCCATGACCGCGGCGACACCCGCGCCGCCGGCGCGTGGGTCCGGGTGGCGCGGCGTGACGTGCTGGCCGAGATAGACCGCAAGCCAGCTCGGCTCGAGGAAAGTGCCCTCGCGATACTGGACGACGACGCCACGCTCGCGGAACAGCGCGAGCTTGTAGGCGAGCGAGTCCGGCACGGTCATCGCGCGGCAATGGCGCCAGAATTCGGAATCGTCGCGCTGCTGGCAGTGATAATGGAGAATCAGGAAGTCGCGGACGCGCTCATAATCGAGCGCCATCAGCCGGTTGAATTCCTGCGCGTCGAGCGGGTCCCAGGCCTGGGTCGGGAACAGATCGAGCAGCCGGCCGATCGCGACCTGGATCAGGTGGATCGAGGTCGATTCGAGCGGTTCGAGAAAGCCCGAGGCCAGGCCAATCGCGATCGTATTGCCCACCCATTGGCGCTTGCGCTTGCCGGTGACGAAGCGGAGGCGGTTCGGCTCGGCGAGCGGTTCGGCGGGGAGCTGGGCGAGCAGAGTCTCCAGCGCGGCATCGTCGCTGGTGAAGCCGCTCGAATAAACATGGCCGTTGCCGGTGCGATGCTGGAGCGGGATGCGCCAGATCCAGCCGCTCTCCTGCGCGGTGGCGCGGGTGAGCGGCGGCAGCGGGCCCTGATTGGGGCAGGGGATGGCGATGGCGCAGTCGCAGGGCAGCCAGTGCGTCCATTCCTCATAGCCCGCATGCAGGGCCTGCTCGATCAGCAGGCCGCGGAACCCCGAGCAATCGACGAACAGGTCCGCCTCCAGCACCTCGCCGCTTTCGAGCGTGACCGCGCGGACATGGCCGCTCTCGCCGTCGAGCGCGACATCGGTGACCTTGCCCTCGTGCCGGACGACGCCGCGCGCTTCGGAATAGCCGCGGAGGAACTTCGCGTAGAGGCCGGCATCGAACTGATAGGCATAGTTGTAGGGATCGCCGTCCGGCCGGCGGAAGCGGCCCTGGCGGGCGGCCTGGATGGGGAGCGAATAGTCCTCGAACGCCCCTGCCCCCTCGCTCGCCAGCCATTGCTGGTGAAAGGGCACGCCGTCGATCGGGGCGCCGAACTCGGCAAAGGGATGGATATAGCTGTCGCCCTTGCGGCCCCAGTCGACGAACTCGATGCCGAGCTTGTAGGTGCCCTTCGTCGCGGCGAGGAATTCGGCCTCGTCGATGCCGAGCGTGGCGTTGAAATGGCGGATATGCGGGATCGTCGCCTCGCCGACGCCGACCGTGCCGATCTCGGCCGATTCGACCAGCGTGATCGCGCGCGGCGTGCCGGCGAATTTATGCGCGAGCGCGGCGGCGGCCATCCACCCCGCAGTGCCCCCGCCGACCACGAGTATGCGCCCAATCAGCATTCTTGCGATGCCCCTCTCCAGCCCGAATGTTAGCGCTCCCGTCGCGAAATCGTCAATCGCTCCGGCAGGCGATTCGAGGCCGATCCGGCCCCTTCGCAGTTGCGAAAATTGTGCCGCAACGCAGCGAAACCGTTGCGAAAACGCCACAAATCCAAGGTTTACATGAAAGCGTAACAAGACGGCTTGATCTTTCCATAACTCCTACATTAGTTTGGACACAAACAAGAAACGCGCTTCAAAATGATAGCGCTAACAGGGAGGGGAGACAGCTCGATGCGCAAGCACGATTCCATTCATCACATCGACAAGACCGCCAGGTTCCGTACGGGCACGCTCCGTGCGGGCGTGTCGGCCGCGGCGCTCGCCTGCCTTTCGGTAGCGGCACCGGCCTGGGCGCAGGACACCAAGGCTTCGGGCACGCCCGCGCCGACCACCAGCGAGACCACCCAGGAAGACACGATCGTCGTCCAGGGCTATCGCCAGTCGCTGCAGAGCGCGCAGAACCTGAAGAAGAACTCGGACGTGATCGTCGACTCGGTCACCGCCGAGGACATCGGCGCCCTGCCCGACCGCTCGGTCACCGAGACGCTGCAGCGTATCCCGGGCGTGTCGATCAACCGCTTCGCCGCCGGCGTCGATCCCGACCACTTCTCGGTCGAAGGTTCGGGCGTGGTGGTCCGCGGCCTCACCTATGTCCGCTCCGAGTTCAACGGCCGCGAGGCGTTCACCGCCAATAACGGCCGCTCGCTGAGCTTCGCCGACGTGCCGTCGGAAATGATGGGCGGCGTCGACGTGTTCAAGTCGCCCTCGGCCGACCGCATCGAAGGCGGCATCGCCGGCGTGGTCAACCTGCGCACCCGCAAGCCGTTCGACAACAAGAAGGGCCTGGTCGTCGCCGGCTCGCTCGAGGGCAATTACGGCGATTTCGAGAAGAAGTGGACGCCGACCGGCTCGATCATGGTCAGCAATCGCTGGAACACCGGGATCGGTGAGATCGGCGTGCTCGGCAACTTCTCCTATTCGCAGCTGAAGAGCCAGTCGGACCGCTTCCAGGTCTCGAGCTTCCGCATCCGCAACCTCTATTCGGATGGCGATGTCGTCGACAATGGCGGCACGACGATCAGCAAGCAGGTCTATTTCCCGCGCGGCGCGGTGATGGGCCGCCAGGAGTTCAACCGCGAGCGCTACGGCTATGCGGCTGCCCTGCAGTATCGCAGCAATGACGGCTCGGTGGAGGCCGTCGCCCAGTTCCTGCGCTCCGATGCGCGCCAGGCCTGGAGCGAACGCACGATCGAGATCGCGACCGACAACGTCTCGGCCAATGGCGACTCGCGCCGCGTGCCGGGCACCACGCTCGACTTCGACAGCGACGGCATGTTCGTCAACGGCACGATCACCGGCCCGACCGGCTGGCGCGGCGACCAGAACACCGGCGCGGCGCGCGTGCCGATGCTCGGCCTCCAGTCGAACAACATCCGCCGCGACCACCAGGAGAAGCTCGTCACCGACGATTACGGCTTCAACCTGAAGTGGAACGCGACCGACCGGCTGGGCGTGATCTTCGACTATCAGCATGTGAAATCGACCACCAACGTGCTCGACAACACGCTGTGGAACTCGACCTATCAGAATGCGTCGATCAAGCTGAACGGGTCGGACTTCCCGACGGTGGCGTTCGTCGCGCCGCAGGTCTGCAACGGCCCCGCCGCCAATTCGCAGAACCCGCCGGGCACCGGCTTCGACTGCAACTCGGCACAGGCGCTGGGCGGCTCGGCCAACCCGACCTATTTCGGCGCCGGGCACAACAGCTTCGTCGATCCGTACAACAGCTTCCCGCGCGCGGCGATGGACCATATCGAGCAGAGCAGCGGCAATTCCGACGCCTTCCGCCTCGACCTCGACTATGCCCTGCCCGAGAACGGCTTCCTCAAGTCGATCCAGGGCGGCGTGCGCTATGCCGATCGCGACCAGGTCTCACGCTACTCGCGCTACAACTGGGGCGTGCTCTCGGAGCAGTGGGGCAATAACGGCCCGGTCTGGCTGAGCATGCCGGTGAACGGCAACAACGCCAACCACACCGACGGCACCGCGAACACGTCCAACTCCGCCTATTATTTCAACAACTTCTTCCGCGGCCAGGTGACCAACCCGCTGGGCGGCGACGGGCGGCTCTATTATTCGGGCAACACCGCGTCCGACTATGCCGGGATGATCGACTATGCCAACGCGATCTCGCGCGAGTGGCAGCCGACCGCAACCTGCGCCGACGGCCGCGTGGTCAATGGCGGCTGGAACGCGCTGGCCAATCGCTGCGGCGTGATCCAGGGCACGCCGTTCCTGCCGGACGAGATCAACCCGATCCGCGAGCGCAACTACGCCGCTTACCTGATGGCGAAGATCGACACCCAGCTGGGCGGGCTGCACCTGACCGGCAATTTCGGCGTGCGCTATACCAAGACCAAGCGCGACACCGACGGCTATGTCTCGTTCACCAACACCACGGCCTTCCCGACCGACGCCAGCTGCGCCGCGCCGGTGACGCCGCCGGCGACGCCGTCGCCCTTCTGCTCGTACAGCATCGCGGACCGCAACGCCGCACGCGCCTTCGTCAACGGCGCGCTGACTCCGTCGCACGTCTCGCTCGACTATACCTACTGGCTGCCGAGCGCGAACCTGAAGCTCGAGGCGGGTGGCGGCCTCCAGTTCCGCGCCGCCTATTTCAAGGGCGTCTCGCCGCCCCAGACCGGCCTGATCCGCAACTATCTGCAGGCGAACCTGTCGGTGGTGCAGAATGTCGATGCCAACGGCAATCTCGTCCCGAACAGCTTCCGCTTCCAGGGCGTGACCACCGCGGGCAATCCGTACCTGAAGCCGGTGAAGGCCGATAACTTCGACCTGACCGCCGAGTGGTATTTCTCGCGGGTCGGCTCGCTGACCGTCTCGGCCTTCTACAAGGTGCTGTCGGGCGTGGTGACCAACGACACCCGCCGCGTCGACCTGACTAACAACGGCCAGACCTATCCGGTGGTCATCACCACGCCGATCAACGCCACCGAGAAGGGCAAGATCAAGGGCGTCGAAGTCAGCTACCAGCAGACCTTCGACTTCCTGCCGGGACCGCTCAAGGGCCTGGGCCTGCAGGCGAACTACACCTATGTCGACAGCTCGGGCGTGCCCCAGTCGACCCTGTCCGAGACCGATCCGGACGTGGCCGCCGGCCGCGTGACGACGGTCAACACCTCGCTGCTGCCGCTGCAGGGGCTGTCGAAGCACCAGGTGAACATCACCCCGTTCTTCGACTATGGCCCGCTCTCGCTGCGCGCCAGCTACTCGTGGCGGTCGGACTTCCTGCTCACCGTGCGTGACGTGATCGTGCCGAACGACCCGATCATCAACAAGGCGACCGGCCAGCTCGACGCATCGATCTTCTTCGCGGTGACCCCGCAGATCAAGATCGGCGTGCAGGGCTCGAACCTGACCAACGAGGTGACCCGCACCAACGCGGTGATCTCGAAGATCGGGGGCGGCATCATCGAGGTGCCGCGCGGCTGGTACATGAACGACCGCCGCTTCGCCGCGATCGCACGCTTCAACTTCTGATCCGAAATACACCCTGCCTGGCGCTGCCGGTTCCAAACCGGCGGCGCCTATTTTTTTGGGAAAGCGCCATTCGGCGCTTTGCGGCACCAGCCCGCTCCCCCACCCGGCCACCCATAGAATACTGGCGTTGGGTGGCCGGGTGGGGGAGCGGGCTGGTGCCGCCTGGAAATGCGCCCTTTCGCGCATTTCCAAACAGACTCTCAGGCGGGACGGTAGCTGACGAAGATGTTGGCGGTGAGCCGGCCGGTGCGCGGATCGCTGGAGCCCGCGCCGGTCACCAGCCCCGAATGGAGCTGGCGGCTGCGATAGACGAGCAGCCGGTCGAACACCGCATCGGCGGCGGCGACCTGCTCGAACTCGGCGGTGTCGCCGGCGATATAGCCCGGGGCCGGTTCGGGCTCGGTGGCGCGGATTGCCTCGTAGCGCGCCTGCCGCTCGGGCGTGATCGCCTCGAACCCGGTCGCGCGGTGGCGGTAGAAGGCGGTGCCGCCCTGCTCCGGACCGCAAAGATAGTGGAGGAAGGCGAATTGCAGCGGATCGGTGGTGTCGATGTGCGGCACGCGCTGCGACGGGGCGAGATCCCCGGCCCCCAGCGTGACGATCGAGAAATTGCACTCGGCGCGACCGAGGCGGACGCCGTGCAGCCCAAAGGCTTCGCGCAGCACCGGATCGAGCGCGCGGACCACCGCCCCGACATAATCGAGCGGCGCCGGCGCGCGGATGCCGGGATAGCCCCCGGCGGGGCCATGGACCGGCTCGAACCCGCCCTGCTGCGCGGCATAATCGACCAATTGGCCGGCATCGCGCATTAGGCCGTCCAGCCGGAGCAAGGGCTCCCCTTCCCGCCCGATATGCGAGAGCTGCGCCACCGGGCGCGGATTGAGCGAAAGATCGAGCGAGTTCACCGACATGCCCCGGAAACGAACCACCGGGATGTGGCCGGCGCATTTCCGGGATATTGAAAAGCGATGCCGATGCAACCGATCCGAGAAATCCAGGGCACGCCCGATGCCGAAGCCTTTCGCGCGCTGGTCGCCGGCTATGCGCCGGTGGTGCTGCGCGGGCTGGTGCAGGACTGGCCGCTGGTGGCCGCCGGCGCCTCGCCGCAAGGCGCGTGCGATTATCTGCTGGGCTTCGATGGCGGGGCGGCGGCCGAGGCCTTTGTCGGCCAGCCGGCGATCGCGGGGCGCTTCTTCTATTCGCCCGACCTGCGCGGCTTCAACTTCGAGCGCCGCAAGGGCAGCTTCGCCGACCTGCTGCGCTATTTGCTGGCGTTGCAGGGGCGCGACAATGCGCCGGCGGTCTATGCCGGGGCAGTGGAGACCGGCCGGGCGCTGCCGGGGCTGACCGAGGCCAATCCGATGCCGCTGCTGGCCGGGCTGAACGCCGAGCCGCGGATCTGGATCGGTAATGCCTCGCGGATCAGCACGCATTTCGACGCGTCGGACAATATCGCCTGTGTCGCGGCCGGGCGACGGCGCTTCACCCTGTTCCCGCCCGAGCAGACGCCCAACCTCTATGTCGGCCCGCTCGACCATACGGTGGCGGGGCAGCCGACCAGCATGGTCGATGCCAATGAACCCGACTTCGACCGCTTCCCGCGCTTCCGCGAAGCGCTGGACGCCGCGCTGGTCGCCGAGCTGGAGCCGGGCGACGCGATCTTCATCCCGGCGCTGTGGTGGCACCAGGTCGAGGCGCTGTCGCCGTTCAACGTGCTGGTGAACTTCTGGTGGGCGGACGCGCCCGAGCAGGACATGCGCTTCGATGCGATGATGCACGCGGTGCTGGCGATCGGCCATTTGCCGGCGGAGCGCCGTGCGGCCTGGTCGGCATTCTTCGACACCTTCGTGTTCCGCGAGCATGGCGACCCGGCCGGGCACATGCCCGACGGAATGCGCGGCGTGCTGGGCGAGCCGACGCCGCAGCTCCGGGGGTATATCCGGCAGTATCTGATGCGCGGGCTGCAGAAGCCCTAGTTCCCTCTACCGCTTTCGCGGGAGAGGGACGGCGACTCCGGCGAAGGCCGGGGGCGCCAGGGTGAGGGTGCGTGCGGGAGGCAAGCGCGCCGCTCTCGGCTCCCTCAGCCCCTCACCCTTCCGCCGCTTCGCGGCTCCCTCCCTCTCCCGCGAAAGCGGGAGAGGGAATTGGGGAAAGATTACTTCCCCTGCCCCGGCGCGTGGGGGTTGGTGATCGCCTTGTAATATTCCAGATCGTGCGCCGGCGGCTTGTGGCCAGCCGGCAGCGGGCGCTTCGAGATCGACTGGAAATAGGCGATCGAGGCGTCGCGCCACCACAGCGCTTCGGCATGCTGGATCGCGAGGAAGTCGCGGACCTCGGCCCAGCGGGTCTCGTCGACCTTGCCGCGCAGCGCGGCCCAATCGGCCTGCATCGTGCCGACCGCATCGACGCCCGCGTCATAGCGGGTGACCAGCTCGTCCCACAGGGTGCGGCCCGAGCGGGTGCGATAGTCCCAGGGGACGTGGTGGAACCAGAGCAGCAGATTCTCGGGGATGGTCTTCGTGCTGCCCCAGGCCTTCACGATCTCGGGCGCATATTGCGACAGCGCGTCGCTGCCCGTCCTGGTCCGGTCGAAGCCGATCCCGGCCGCATCGGCCTTGTGATAATAGACCGGGTTCCATTCGGGGCGCGCCAGATCGGACACCCAGGGGCCGGGGCCATAGTGATGGCCGGTCGCCATCAGATGCCCGAGGCCGAGCGGGGTCATGTAATCGACCACCGCCTCGCGCGAGCCCATCATCATCCGCACGACGCCGTCGGCGGCTTCGCTGCCCCAGGTCATCGCCGCCCAGTCGCGCGCGATCGGCTCGGCCCTGGCATCGGGGTCCCAGGCGAAGCGGCCAAAGGCGTACCAGTTGGCCTGATCGAACTGCGAGCCCGACCAGTTGCGGTCGCTGCCGATATTGGCGACGCCCGCCATGCCGGTGGCGGCGCCGGCATCGACCGGGGTCTCGATCACCTTGGCGACGGTGCTGCCTTTTTTCGGGCGGAAGGTATCGGCCTCGAGCACCTCCTCCCACATCGTGCCGAGATAGGCGAGGTGCGTGGCGAAGCCGAGATATTCCTTGGTGATCTGGAATTCCATCATCAGCGGCGTGCGGGGCATCGCCCCGAACAGCGGATGGAAAGGCTCGCGCGGCTGGAAGTCGATCGCGCCGTTCTTGACCTGGACCAGCACATTGTCGCGGAACTTGCCGTCGAGCGGCTGGAACTCGGTGTAGGCCTGCTTGTGCCGGTCCTCGGCATTCTCGGCGGCATAGACGAAGGCGCGCCACATCAGGATGCCGTGATGCGGGGCGAGCGCATTGGCGAGCATGTTCGCGCCCTCGGCATGGGTGCGCTTGTAATCGGCCGGGCCCGGCTGGCCCTCGGAATTGGCCTTGACCAGCAGGCCGCCGAAATCGGGGATGACGCCGTAGATCTCGTCGATCTTGGCCTTCCACCAGGCCTGGACCTGCGGATCGAGCGGATCGGCGGTCTTGAGCTTGCCGAGTTCGATCGGGGCCGAGAAGCGCGCGGTGAGATAGACCTTGATGCCATAGGGGCGGAACACCTCCGCCAGCGCCTTCACCTTCTGCAGGTAATCGGGGCGGAGGATATCGGCATTGGCGTTGACGTTGGTCAGCACCGTGCCGTTGATGCCGATCGAGGCGTTGGCGCGGGCATAATCGGTGTAGCGCGGGTCCTTGTAGAGCGGCAGCTTCTGCCAGTCCCAAAGCGACTGCCCGGCATAGCCGCGCTCGACATGACGATCGAGATTGTCCCAATGGTTGAGCACGCGGACCTTGAGCTTCGGCGCGTCGATGATGTCGAGATTGTCGACAGGCTGGCCGGTCTGGAGCAGCTTGAGGTAGCGGAACACGCCGTAGAGGACGCCGACATCGCTATTGCCGGTGATGATCGTGAAACGGTTACCGTCCATCGTCACGGTGCGAATGAGATAGCCTTCGTCACCCAGCTTCTCATAGGGCAGACCGCGCTCCCGCATATCCATGAGGTCGGCACGGGCGACCAGTATGCCGCCATTGCCGGAGATCAGGTCGCGCTGCTCGAGATCATGGCCGAACATGCCCTTGAAGCCGCGCTTGAGTTCATCGGCAGCGGCGCGGATCGTCGGGCGATTGGCGGGCTGAACGAAGTTGGCGACATAGGGCGCGTATCGCGCCTTCGCGGTGGATTCGAGCGGCTGATAGCGCAGCCAGAGGTCATATCCGTCTTCGGCATGGCCTTGATTCGCAAGGCCGAAACACAAAAACGCAGACAAAATAGCCAGCAATTTCCGAAGCATCGCTCTTCCCGTCTCTACGCGGTCATACGCCGCCGTTGACAAGCTTGTAACAGCGCAACAATGGTAGCGCTACCAAGCACATAGGCGCGCGGCGACGACGTGCCGGACGAGGAAGGGGAAGCAGGGACGACATGGCCGAGATTGTATCCGCGCGTGTGATCGTCACTTGCCCCGACCGCAATTTCGTGACGCTCAAGATCGAGACCGCCGACGGCACGACCGGCATCGGCGACGCGACGCTCAACGGCCGCGAGATGGCGGTGGTCGCCTATCTGCAGGATCACGTCATCCCCTGCCTGATCGGGCGCGACGCGCACCGGATCGAGGATATCTGGCAGTATCTCTACAAGGGCGCGTACTGGCGGCGCGGCCCGGTGACGATGTGCGCGATCGCCGGGGTCGACATGGCGCTGTGGGACATCAAGGCCAAGCTCGCCGGCATGCCGCTCTACCAGCTGCTCGGCGGGGCGAGCCGCGAGGGCTGCATGGTATATGGCCACGCGAACGGCGCGACGATCGAGGAGACGATCGAGGAAGCCGTCCGCCATGTCGAGGAGGGCTACAAGGCCGTCCGGCTCCAGGCGGGCGTGCCGGGGCTGAAATCCACCTATGGCGTCGCCAAGCCGGGCCAGCGCTACGAGCCGGCCGACGGTTCGCTGCCGACCGAGAGCCTGTGGTCGACCGAGAAGTATCTGCGTTCCGTGGCGCCGCTGTTCGAGAAGGCGCGCGAGGTGCTGGGCTGGGACGTGCACCTGCTCCACGACGTCCACCACCGGCTGACCCCGATCGAGGCGGCCCGGCTCGGCAAGGAGCTGGAGCCGTACCGGCTGTTCTGGCTGGAGGACGCGACCCCGGCGGAGAACCAGGCCGGCTTCCGCATGATCCGCCAGCACACCACCACGCCGCTGGCGGTGGGCGAGATCTTCAACACGGTGTGGGACTGCAAGCAGCTCATCGAGGAGCAACTGATCGACTATGTCCGCGCGACGATCGTCCATGCCGGCGGGATCACGCATATGCGCCGGATCGCGTCGTTCGCAGACCTGTATCAGGTGAAGACCGGCTGTCACGGCGCGACCGACCTGTCGCCGGTCTGCATGGCGGCGGCGCTGCATTTCGGCCTGTCGGTGCCCAATTTCGGCATCCAGGAGCTGATGCCGCACACGGCGAAGACAGACGCGGTCTTCCCGCATGCCTATTCGTTCAAGGACGGGCTGATGCACCCGGGCGACGCGCCCGGGCTGGGGGTCGAGATCGACGAGGAACTGGCAGCGAAATACGAATATAAGCGCGCCTATCTCCCCGTCGCACGGCTCGAGGACGGAACATTGTTCAACTGGTGAGCGGGAGAGGCTTGCTGATGACTGACATTACGCGTCGTGGACTGCTGGGCGCCGGGGCGGCGCTTGCCACCCTGCCCTTCCCTGCCCTTGCGCAGGCGGTGGAAGGGATCAACGCGGTGGCGAAGACCAAGGGCATGCGCTTCGGCTCCTGCTTCGCGTGGAGCGCGCCGGGCGCCGATCGCGGATCGTTCGCCAACCCCAAATATGCCGAGCTGCTCAAGCGCGACTGCGGCATCCTGGTGCCCGAGAACGAGTTCAAGTGGCAGGCGATCCGGCCCGACGCCAAGACGTTCAACCTCGACCATTTCTCCGACATGCTCGACTATGCCGAGGCGAACGGCATGGCGATGCGCGGTCACACGCTGCTGTGGCACAAGACGCAGTACTTCCCGAAATGGCTGAACGAGCATGACTTCGGCGCGTCACCGGTGAAGGAAGCCGAGAAGATCCTCGGCCAGCATATCCGCACGCTCTGCAAGCTCTATGGCAGCCGCATAACCAGCTTCGACGTGGTCAACGAGACGGTGGAGGAAGGCAGTGGCGCGCTGCGCACCTCGTCGCTGTCCAAGGCGTTCGGCGGGACCGAGGCGATGCTCGACTTCGCCTATCACACCGCCCGCGAGCATGCCCCGGGCGTCGAGCTGGTCTACAATGACTATATGAGCTGGGAGCCGGGCAACGAGGGGCACCGCCTTGGCGTGCTCAAGCTGCTCGAAGGCTTCCGAAAGCGGGGCATTCCCTGCGACACGCTGGGCGTGCAATCGCATATCGGGCTGACCGGCGACGGCACGGTGGGCGCGCTGGTGAGCCGCCAGGAAAAGCCGTGGCGCACCTTCCTCGATAGCGCCACCCAGATGGGCTACAAGCTGGCCGTCACCGAGTTCGACGTGGACGACCACCTGCTGCCGACCGACGCCAAGCTGCGCGACGGGATCGTCGCCAACTATGCCGCCGCCTATCTGGAGATCATGTTCTCCTATCCCCAGCTGAAGGACATTCTCGCCTGGGGCATGTGCGACCGCTTCACCTGGCTCAACGGGTTCAAGCCGCGCAAGGACAAGACTTTGCAGCGCGCCACGCCCTATAATGACCAGTACCAGCCCAAGGCACTCTACGGGGTAATCCGGGATGCCTTTGCGGGTGCCGCGGCGCGATAGGTCGATCTTGTCCAAGATCGTTCAGAAAACTCGTGCTAGGGGCTGATTCGACGGACAGGAAAGGGGTGGCATATGGCGGCGCTGGCAGTGAGCCAGGACCCGGATTTCGAGGCGCTGCGGGGCGGCGAACTCGACACGGCCCAGCTGCACGCCCTTGCCGACCGGATCGCCCAGCTTCACGCCGCCGCGCCCAAGGGCGACGGCGCCGCCTTCCGCAAGACGCTGGCGCTGGCTGCCGGCAGCGACGCCCAGCGCACCGAGCTTGCCGCCCAGACCGACTCGATCGGCCGCCGCATCGCCGCCGGGCGCATCCGCGCGGTGATGGGCGAGCCGTTGGACGTGCTCCACGACCTCGCCCGGCCGATCCTCGAAGTGATGCGCGGCGGCATGGCGGGCGAAGCGAACACGCTGGCCAATCGCTATCTCGACGTGGCGCCGCAGGGCGCGACCGGCTGGGCGCTGCTGCCGCTCTACCTCTCGCTGCGCGCCAGCATGGACGGCGACACCGAGCTTGCCGACAGCCTGCTCGCCCCGGCCCGGCCGCGGCTGGTGGTGATCGGCGGGCTTTCGGGCACAGGCAAGTCGACGCTGGCGCGGCTGCTCGGCAGCCGGATCGGCCGGCTGCCCGGCGCGCGCGTCCTGCGCTCCGACGTGTTCCGCAAGCGCCTGGCCGGGGTGAGCCCGGAAACCCGGCTGCCGCCCAGGCATTATACCCGGCACAATGACGACCAGACCTATGAAGCGCTGTTCGAATCCGCCGACGATCACCTTGCCTGCGGCAACAGCGTGATCCTCGACGCGGTGTTCATGGCGCGCAGCGAGCGCGACGTGGTGGAGGCGCTGGCCGACCGCTACCGCGCCGCCTTTACCGGCATCTGGCTGGAAGCGCCCGAGCGCGACCGGATCGCCCGGGTGAACGCCCGCGAGAATGACGCATCGGACGCGACCGAGATGGTGGTGCGCGAGCAGTCGCGCCGCTCGGTGGGCGAGATCCACTGGCACCGCATCCGGGTGAACCGCCCGCAGGAGACGATCGTCGCCGCCGCGCGCGCCGCGCTGGACCGGACGCACTGACCCGTGACGATTGCGACGCTGACGCTCAACCCTGCGCTCGACGTCACCACCTGCACCGAGAAAGTCCGCCCCGGCCACAAGCTGCGCTGCTCGCCGCCCCGCTTCGATCCGGGCGGCGGCGGGATCAACGTGGCGCGGGTCATCACGCATCTGGGTGGTGCGGCGGTCGCGGTGTTCCCGAGCGGCGGCCCGGCGGGCGCGACGATCGTCCAGCTGCTCGAGGAGCAGCGGGTGCCGATCCTGCCGGTGAAGATCGCCGGCGCGACGCGGGAGAGCTTCACCGTCGACGAGGGCCGGCCGGGCGACCAGTATCGCTTCGTGCTGCCCGGGCCCGAGCTCAGCGATGACGAACTGGCGGCGCTGCTCGATGCGCTGTTCGGGGTGGAGGACGTCAGCCATATCGTCGTGAGCGGCAGCCTGCCGCCGGGCTGCGATCCGGCGATCCTCAAGCGGATCGGCGCGCGCTGCCGGGAGGCGGGCGTGAAGCTGGTGATCGACACGTCGGGGCCCGCCCTTGCCGCGGCCGAAGGCGCCGGCGCCTGGCTGATCAAGCCGAGCCTGCGCGAAGTCGCCGACCTGCTCGGCCGCGAGATCAGGGGCGAGGACGACGAGATGGCGGCGGCGCGCGAGCTGCAGGCGCGCGGGTTTGCCGAAGTGGTGGTGATGTCGCTCGCCGAGCGCGGGGCGCTGCTGGTCGGCGAAGACAGGGAATTGCGGGTGCCTGCCATCCCGGTCGAGGCCAAAGGCACGGTGGGTGCCGGGGATTCGATGGTGGCGGCGATCTCCCTTGCCGCTTCCGAGGGCAAGGGGATCGAGGACGCTTTACACTATGGCATCGCCGCCGGAGCCGCGACGCTGATGACTCCCGCGACCGAGCTGGCCCGCAGGGAGGATGTCGAACGGCTCTATGCCGGGACGGCTTCGCGCGGCTGATCCGCTTCGGTGCGGTAGAACAGGCCGTACATCGCCTCGAACATATGACGCACCTCATCGCTGGCCAGCGAATAGAAGATCATCTGCCCGTCACGGCGCGCGGCAACCATGCCCTCACGCCGCAGGAGCGCCAGCTGCTGCGACACGGCGGTATCACGCGCCTCGGTAAGGCGTGCGAGCTCACCTACCGACTTCTCGCCATCGAGGAGATGGCAGAGCAGCAGAAAACGGCTTCGACCCGATAGCGCCTTCAAGAACGAGGAGGCGCGATCAACAACTGCGATCATTTCGTTTTTCACGGTGCGGACAGCTAGGGAGGCTAGCCCGAGGTTGCAACCGCTATCTCGCGGGAAAGACATAGGAATTCCATATAAATGTGAAGATCTTCATGTCTGGAAGTTGCCAGTCGCGCTTCCCATATCCGGCAGGTGTCCACACTGTTTCCCGAGCTTTTCAGGAATCCGCTTCCGCCGGGCATCGAACAGGCGAAGAATATCGTCGGCGCCGCGGAAGAAGCCGCGCTGATTCGTCGGATCGATGGTTCTGGACTGGAGCCGTTCCGATTTCAGCAATGGCTGGGCAAGCGGCTGACGCGCAGTTTCGGCTGGCGGTACGACTTCACCGACGCAAGTCTTTCCGAGACGGAGCCCCTGCCCGACTGGCTGCTGTCGCTGCGCGCGAGGGCGGCGAAGGCCGCCGGGCTTGCGGCGGACGCACTCGTCCAGGCGCTGGTGACGCGCTACGATCCGGGTGCCGGGATCGGCTGGCACCGCGACCGGCCGGTGTTCGAGCATGTCGTCGGCATATCGCTCGGCGCGCCTGCAATGCTGCGACTGCGCCGGCGGCGCAGCGATGGGAAGTTCGACCGCGCCGAGATCCCGCTCGAGCCGCGCGGCAGCTACCATCTGTCCGGCGAGGCACGGCACGGCTGGGAGCACAGCATCACGCCGATGGAAGCAAGCCGCTGGTCGGTGACGTTCCGGAGCTTGGTCCCAAACTAAATCCTCCCCCAGCTTGCTGGGGGAGGGGGACCGCG
>JAEXLC010000015.1 GCA_023445495.1 Pseudomonadota bacterium
GATCTCGGGCACGATCCAGACGCTCGACGCCCGTGCCGGCGTGACGCTCGCCATGGGCCAGACGCTCGCCCAGGTAAGCGGGCTCGGCACCGTCTGGCTCAATGCCGCGGTGCCCGAAGCGCGCGCGGGCGATGTCCGGGTCGGCCAGAATGCCAGCACCACGCTGGCGGGCTTCCCCGGCGAGCGCTTCGCCGGCCGGGTGATCGCGATCCTGCCGACCACGCAGGCCGACAGCCGCACGCTCACCGTGCGGATCGAGCTGCCCAACCGGGACGGCCGGTTGCGGCCGGGCATGTTCGCCAGCGTCGCGCTTGGCGGCGATGCCAAGCCGGCGCTGCTGGTGCCGAGCGAAGCGGTGATCCGCACGGGCAGGCGCACGCTCGTCATGCTGGCCGCAGGCGACGGGCGCTATCATCCCGCCGAGGTCCGCATCGGCCGCGAGGCAGGCGGCGAGACCGAGATCCTTGCCGGCCTGTCGCCCGGCGAGAACGTCGTCGTCTCGGGGCAGTTCCTGATCGATTCCGAGACGAGCCTGTCGGGAATCGAGGCGCGGCCGATCGGCGGCGGTGCGGCATCGGCGACCATCGCCGCGCCGGCGTCGAAAGCCACGCTGTACGAGACGACCGGCAAGATCGAGCGGATCACGGCCAATTCGGTGACGCTCAGCCACGAGCCCGTTCCCGCGCTCGACTGGCCGGCGATGACGATGACCTTCGCGCTCGCCAATCCGGGCATCGCGCGCGGCTTCAAGGCGGGTGACCGGGTCCGGTTCGGGTTCGACCGGCCCCCGGCGGGACCGACGCTGCGGCATATGGCGAAGGTGGCGGGCCAGTGATCGCCCATCTCATCCGCTGGTCGGTGAGGAACCGCTTCTTCGTCGTGCTCGGCATGCTCGCGCTGGTCGGCGCGGGCCTGTGGGCGGTGCGCTCGACCCCGATCGACGCGCTGCCCGATCTTTCCGACGTGCAGGTCGTGATCCGCACTTCCTATCCGGGTCAGGCGCCGCAGATCGTCGAGAACCAGATCACCTATCCGCTCACCACCACCATGCTGTCGGTGCCCGGCGCCAAGACGGTGCGCGGCTATAGCTTCTTCGGCGACAGCTTCGTCTATGTGATCTTCGAGGACGGCACCGATCTCTACTGGGCGCGCAGCCGCGTGCTCGAATATCTCAACCAGGTCCAGGGTCGGTTGCCGGCCAGCGCCCGCAGCGCGCTCGGGCCGGACGCGACCGGGGTCGGCTGGGTCTATGAATATGCGCTGGTCGACCGCACCGGCCGGCACGATCTCTCGCAGCTTCGCGGGTTGCAGGACTGGTTCCTGCGCTACGAGCTGAAGACCGTGACCGGCGTGGCCGAAGTCGCCAGCATCGGCGGCATGGTCAAGCAGTACCAGGTGCTGCTCGATCCGGTGAAGCTCGCGGCCTACGGCGTAACCCACGCCCAGGCAGTGCAGGCGATCAGCCAAGCCAATCAGGAAGCCGGCGGCTCGGTGCTGGAAATGGCCGAGGCCGAATATATGGTCCGCGCCTCGGGCTATCTGAAAACGCTCGACGATTTCCGGGCAATCCCGCTCAAGACTGCGGCGGGCGGCGTGCCCGTCCGGCTCGGCGATGTCGCCACGATCCAGGTCGGCCCCGAGATGCGGCGCGGCATCGCCGAACTGAACGGCGAAGGCGAGGTCGCCGGCGGCGTCGTTATTCTTCGGTCAGGCAAGAACGCCCGTGAGACCATCGCGGCGGTCAAGGACAAGCTCGCCGATCTCAGGAAAAGCCTGCCGCCGGGCGTCGAGGTGGTCACGGTCTATGACCGCTCGCAGCTGATCGATCGCGCGGTCGAGAACCTCACCCGCAAGCTGGTCGAGGAGTTCATCGTCGTCGCATTGGTCTGCGCCCTGTTCCTCTGGCACGTCCGCTCGGCGCTGGTCGCGATCCTGACCTTGCCGCTCGGTGTGCTGGCCGCGTTCGTCGTAATGCGGTTCCAGGGGGTGAACGCCAACATCATGTCGCTGGGCGGCATCGCCATCGCCATCGGCGCGATGGTGGATGCGGCGGTCGTCATGATCGAGAACGCCCACAAGAGGATCGAACGCTGGGAGCAGGATCACCCGGACAGACATCTCGATGGCGAGATGCGCTGGATCGTCGTCACCGAGGCGGCGGCCGAGGTCGGGCCGGCGCTGTTCTTCAGCCTGCTGATCATCACGCTGTCGTTCATTCCGGTCTTCACCCTGGAGGCGCAGGAAGGCCGGCTGTTCGCGCCGCTCGCCTTCACCAAGACCTATGCGATGGGCGCGGCCGCGATCCTGTCGGTGACCCTGGTGCCGATCCTGATGGGCTGGCTGATCCGGGGCCGCATTCCGGCCGAGCAGGCCAATCCGGTCAATCGCTGGCTCACCAATATCTACCGGCCCGCGATCGACTGGACGATGAAGCGGCCCAAGGCAGTGCTGCTGATCGCGGCTCTGGTGTTCGCCACCACGGCCTGGCCGCTCAGCCGGCTCGGCGGCGAGTTCATGCCCAATCTCGACGAGGGCGACCTGCTCTACATGCCCTCGGCGCTGCCGGGCCTCTCGGCCGCCAAGGCGAGTGAGCTGCTCCAGCAGACCGACCGCCTGATCAAGACCGTGCCCGAAGTCGAAAGCGTGTTCGGCAAGGCCGGCCGCGCCGAGACCGCGACCGATCCCGCGCCGCTCGAAATGTTCGAGACGACGATCCAATTCAAGCCCCGCGACCAGTGGCGGTCGGGCATGACGCCCGAACGCCTTGTCGACGAGCTCGATCGCCGGGTGAAGCTTCCGGGTCTCGCCAATATCTGGGTGCCGCCGATCCGCAACCGCATCGACATGCTCGCGACGGGCATCAAGAGCCCGATCGGGGTCAAGGTGTCGGGCAGTGACCTCGCCGAGCTCGACCGCATCGCGCATGATGTCGAGACCGTGGCCAGGAGCGTGCCCGGCGTCAGCTCGGCGCTCGCCGAGCGGCTGACCGGCGGACGCTATGTCGATGTCGACATAGACCGCGCCGCCGCCGCGCGGTTCGGGCTCAACATCGCCGACGTCCAGGCCCTCGTCTCCGGCGCGATCGGCGGCGAGACGATCGGCGAGACGGTCGAGGGCCTCGCCCGCTATCCGATCAGCGTGCGCTATCCGCGCGAATTGCGCGACAGCCTCGAAAGGCTGCGGGCGCTACCGATCCTGACGCCCGCGGGCCAGCAGATCACCTTGGGCACCGTGGCAAACGTCTCGATCGCCGAGGGACCGCCGATGCTCAAGACCGAGAATGCCCGGCCTTCGACCTGGGTCTACGTCGATGTGCGCGGGCGCGATCTTGCCTCGGTGGTCGGCGATCTGCAGCGTGCGGTGGCGAAACAGGTCAGGCTCTCGCCTGGGGTCAGCATCGCTTACTCTGGCCAGTTCGAATATCTCGAGCGCGCGGTCGACCGCTTGAAGCTGGTCGTGCCCGCGACGCTGCTGATCATCTTCGTGCTGCTCTACCTCATCTTCGGCCGCTTCGACGAGGCGGCGCTGATCATGGGGACGCTGCCGTTTGCGCTGACCGGCGGCATCTGGACGCTTTATCTGCTGGGGTTCAACCAGTCGATCGCCACCGGGGTCGGGTTCATCGCGCTCGCCGGCGTCTCCGCCGAGTTCGGGGTGGTGATGCTGATCTATCTCAAGAACGCGCTGGCCGAGCGCGGCGCACATCCGGACGCTGCCGAGGTCGAGGCCGCCGTGCGCGAAGGCGCGCTGCTGCGCGTCCGTCCCAAGGCGATGACGGTGGCGGTGATCCTGGCCGGCCTGCTGCCGATCCTGCTGGGATCAGGCGCGGGTTCGGAGGTCATGAGCCGGATTGCCGCGCCGATGATCGGCGGCATGCTGACCGCGCCCTTGCTCTCAATGTTCGTCCTGCCCGCCGCCTACCTGCTGTTGCGCCGGCCCAAGACCGATCCCATCCCTCAACCCGTTTCATCATGAAGGAGAAGACGATGAACCATGCACGACTGACCATTGCCCTCGGCCTCGCCGCCCTGACTGCCGCGTGCGGCAAGAAGGCGGAGGCCCCCGTTGCGACTGAGACCAACGAGGCGGCGCCCGCCGCGACCATGAGCGGCGACATGGGCAACATGTCGATGGCGCCTGACGCGAACGCCGCGATCAAGGCCAAGGGCCATGGCACCGTCACCGCGATCGACAAGGCGGCAGGCATCACGCTCGATCATGGTCCGATCCCGGAGGCCAAGTGGCCCGCGATGACGATGGCGTTCAAGGCCGCGCCGTCGATCACCGATGCGGTCAAGGTCGGCGACAAGGTCGATTTCGACCTCTCGCTCAAGGGCAGCGATGGCGAGGTCACCGCGATCGCAAAGCAGTGATCCGCTAAGTTCGACCGGAAAAAGCTGGTTGCGTCGCCGCTCCCGGGCGGCGCCGCCCGTGCCGGCCGGCTGCCTGGCTGTGCGCCCGGTCGACGGTTGCGACCGGCAACGCCCAATGCCAGCGGCGTTTCCCTGCGCGATCACCGACAATTTGAGCACGCTTCGCGGATCGCACATTGAACGTGCAAGCCGCCCTTGCTCGCGATAGCCTGAACGGCAAGGAGCCCAGTTTAGATGACCCAGCCAGTATGACCTTGTTACCCGCGACACATCATGATCTCGTGAGCGAGCTTGTCCGTCGTTGGCGAGACGATCCCGGCGCCACCTATCGCTCCTGGTTTGGGGTTTGAGTAGCAACGGAACAGAAAACCTACATAAGCCAAGCAGCCGCTTATCTCCGGTCCGCGTTGTCATGGACATAACGGCGCAGCACGCGGTTTATTTCGGTCTGGTATCCCCCCGATTGCGCGTGATCCTTGAACCAGCTCACCACATCGGTATCGAGCCGCAGGGTAACGGGTTTTTTGCGCGGCTTGTAAAGACCGGGACGCTTTGCCAAAGCCCAATTCTCAATCGGTGCCTCGGGAATATCCGCCGTGTCGATGTCAGTGTCAGGCATGTCCACTAGCTGCGCAATTTGGGCCGCTATGTCAGCCTCAGTCATCTTGTGCTTCATAACGTTTCCTTTCATCGGCTGTCGCTTTTCGGGCGCTGATAATACGTATGCTGTTCTCATCGTCACCCGTGGGGAGCGTGTGGACGACCGTTAAGATCAATATGCCGCGTACCAAGCCAATCGCGTGCCAGCGTTCTTCGTCGTTTTCATAGCGATCAAACACGATGATATGGGCGGGATCATCCCAGACCAGCTCAGCCAGCTCGAATGCGACATGGTGCTTGCGCAGGTTGGCAGCGGCCTTGTCGTCGTCCCACTCAAATATCACAAAACTTCCTGTATTGACATTATCGTGCATACATTGCTCGAGGGCCAGATGCAACGCTGAACCATGCGGTCACAACAAACCCCGGTTTGATGCGAAGCGGTCCGACGAACGCGATCGACCCACTGGACGGCCTTCAATCTCACATCTACCCGTCCAGAAACCTATAGCCGGTAAACCCATCGTTCGATAGATTGATGCAAGAGGGAGCGGGCGTCGATGCTGATCGGGTACATGCGGGTGTCGACGGGCGAGCAGAATCTCGATCTGCAACGTGATGCGCTCGATCGTGCCGGATGCAACCGGATCTTCGACGACGTTTGCTCGGGCCGTACGACCGAACGGCCTGGGCTCGACAAGGCAATCGATATCATGCGTGATGGCGACGCTCTTGTTGTCTGGAAGCTCGACCGAATTGGACGGTCGCTGCCTCACGTCGTCGGGCTGGTCGGAGATCTGCAGAAGCGCGGCGTCGGCCTGAAGGTGCTGACCGGCGATATCGATACGACGACCGTCACGGGCCGGTTAGTGTTCGGCATCTTCGCAACCCTGGCCGAGTTCGAGCGCGACCTGATCCACGAGCGCACGATGGCAGGGCTGGCTGCGGCCAGGGCCCGTGGCCGCGCGGGCGGGCGGCCACGGGTGATGACGAAACAGAAGTTGAAGGCCGCAATGGCGTTGATGGCAGACCGCGACAATGCCGCGCGCGACGTCGCTGTCCAGCTCGGAGTATCGGTGTCGACACTCTATGCCTATGTCGACGCCAAAGGACAGCCGCGAGAGCGGGCCAGCGAACTGTTGGCCAAGCGCGGGACCAGATCCGCGGCAGCGGCATAGCGTGAAGCGGTGCCAGTCAGCTTTCTCTCGGACGACCAGGCACTGCGATATGGTCGCTTCGTAGGCGATCCGACCTCGGAACAGCTGGCGCGGCACTTTCATCTCGACGATGCGGACCGGGCGTTCATCGGCGCACACCGCGGCGACCACAACCGGCTCGGTGTCGCGGTGCAGCTTGGCTCGTTGAGGCTGCTCGGCACTTTTCTCGAAGATCCGGCGCAAATACCTGCGTCCGTCACGCGATTTGCTGGCGACCAACTGGCGATCGACGGATCGGCCGAACTAATGGCGCGATATTGCGCGACCAAGGGACGATGGCGGCACGGCCCGCGCATCCGCATTCATTATGGCTACCGAGTCTTCTCCGATCCCGGCGTCGCGTTCCGATTGCATCGTTTCCTGTATGCGCTGTGCTGGACGGGCACCGATCGACCGTCGGCCCTGTTCGACGCAGCCGCGACATGGCTGCTCGAGTTCAAGGTGATGTTACCGGGATTGTCCGTCCTCGAGCGCGATATCGCACGGGTCCGCACGCGAGTCGCCGCGCACGTCCATCGCCGCCTGGTCGACAAGCTGACGTCAGAGCAACGTACCCGGCTCGATACGCTCGTCGCTGTTGCCGAAGATGGACGGCAAAGCCCGCTCGATCGACTCCGTGATGGGCCATATCTGCAAAGCGGCCCTGAGATCAGCCGGGCCATCGACCGACTGACCGAAATCCGTACATTCACCACAGGCTTGCCCGAACTCGACCGCGTACCGCCCGGCAAGGCCGCCGCATTAGCGCGATTTGCCGGCGCCGCGAAAGCGCAGGCCGTCGCCCGGTTGCCGGACGATCGCCGCGCGGCGACCCTGGTTGCCTTCATCCGGACGCTTGAAGCGTCGGCCAGCGACGATGTCATCGACCTGTTCGACGCCGTGTCGACCAAGATGTTCTCCAATGCGCGCATCAACGCCAAGGAGGCGCGGATGCGCTCACTGCGCGATCTCGACGCCGCATCGCTCCGGCTTCGCGATGTCGGGGCGGTGCTGCTCGATGACAGTATCGGCGACACCGAGGTCCGCGCAGCCGTGTTCGCGCTCGTCGACCGGGCAGCGCTGACCGAGGCCGTCGCGCAGGTGAACCTGCTCGCCCGGCCGACCGACGAGAGCTACTTCGTCGAGTTGCGCCAGCAGACTGGCACGATGCGCTATCTGCCGAAGATGCTTGCTGGGCTCGATCTTGCGGCGGCGCCAGCGGGGCAGCCGCTGTTGGACGCGGTCGATCACCTGCGGAGAGTTCACCAGGGTGAAAAGCGCCGTGGACCGGTACCAACATCTTTCGTACCCAAGGCCTGGGCCCGCCAGCTGAAGACCGCGGACGGTGCATTCGATCTGATCGGATACCGGCTTTGTACGCTCGACCGACTACGCCGCGCCATCCGTCGCCGCGACGTCTTTCCCGTTCGCTCACTTCGCTATGCCGATCCTCGCAAGGGCCTACTGACGGGAGCTGGCTGGGAGGCGGCGCGACCGACGGTATGCCGCACGGTCGGCGTGGCGGTCGCTGGCGACGAGGAAATCGCCAAACTTTCGGCGCGGCTCGATCTTGCCTACCGCGAAACAGCCGCGCGCGTGCCGGACAACGATGCCGTGACAATTACGAAGACCGCGAGCGCCGCCGACCTATCAATCGCACCGCTCGATAAGATCGACGAGCCATTGAGCCTCACCAACCTGCATAATGCGATCGATGCGCGACTGCCGCGGCTCGATCTCCCCGAGCTGATCCTGGAGATGCACGCGCGAACGGGGTTCGGGGCAGCGTTCACTCATGCCAGTGAGGGCAATGCGCGCGCTGAGGATATAGCGACCACGATCTGTGCAGTGCTTGTCGCGGAGGCAACCAATACCGGGTTCGAGCCGCTTGTCCGCTCGGAGGTCCCCGCCTTGCGCCGGTCGCGGCTGAGCTGGGTGAAGCAGAACTTCATGCGGGCCGAAACGCTGACGGCGGCCAACGCGCTACTGGTCGCCGCGCATAACAGGATTCCACTGACCCGTGCCTGGGGCGGCGGCGAGGTCGCCTCGGCCGATGGGCTGCGATTCACCGTGCCGGTCCGCACGATCCACGCCGGCCCGAACCCGCGCTATTTCGGGCGCGAACGCGGCGTCACCTGGTACAATCTGGTTTCCGACCGTTTTTCCGGGCTGAATGCCGTGACGGTCCCCGGTACGTTGCGCGACAGCCTCCATCTGCTGGCGGTCGTGCTCGACCAGGAAACCGAATTGCGGCCAAGCGA
>JAEXLC010000196.1 GCA_023445495.1 Pseudomonadota bacterium
TTTGGGGCCGGGCAACCGGGCCCCCTTTTCCTTTTCCAGCGCACGAAGGTCGGCCTTTCCTGCGCTTTCCATCGTCATCCCTGAGCTTTCCATCGTCATCCCCGCGAAGGCGGGGATCCAGAGCCACGCTGCAATGGCCGCGAGGCATGCGTCGCCGTTTCCGGCAACCCGATGCTCAATTGCTTCGTTTTTCGCGGGTTACCCTGGATCCCCGCCTTCGTGGGGATGACGGCTATGCTTGCGATCGACTGAACCGCTACCCCTCCCGCCCCGGGCGCCAGCGCAGCGCCTCGACGATCGCGGCAAAGGCCGGCGTCGGCTGGCGGCGGCTCGGATAATAGAGATGGTAGCCGGCAAAGGGCGGCGACCAGTCCTCCAGCACCGCCTCCAGCCTGCCGTCCGCCAGCGCGTCGCGCACCAGGTCTTCCATCATATAGGCCAGGCCAAAGCCTTCCAGCGTGGCGTCGCGGATGTGGAAGATGCTGTTGAAGATCAGCTGCCCGCTGACCCGCACCCGCTGCTCGCGGCGATTGCGCTCGAATTCCCACGCATAGAGCCCGCCCAAGGTCGGCAGGCGCAGGTTGATGCAATTATGCTCGGCAAGGTCCTGCGGCGTCTGTGGCCGGCCATGTTTCGCGAGATAGCCCGGCGTCGCCACCACCAGCATCCGCATCGGCGGGCCGATCGGCACCGCGATCATGTCCTTGTCGATGATGTCGCCCAGCCGCACCCCAGCATCGAACTTCTCGGCGACCAGATCGACCAGCCGATAGTCGGTCTCGATCTCGACATGGATGTCCGGATGTTCGGCCAGCACCCCGCGCAGCCGCGGCCACAGCACCGTCCGCAGCGAGAATTCGTCGGCGGTGATCCGGATATTGCCCGCCGGCCGATCGCGCAGGTCGTTGAGCGCGGTCACGTGCGTGGCGATCTCGTCGAGATGGAAGGCGACGGTGCGCAGCATCCGCTCGCCCGCCTCGGTCGGCGTCACGCTGCGCGTGGTGCGGTTGAGCAGCCGCACGCCCAGCCGCTCCTCGAGCGCGCGCATGCAATGGCTGAGCGCGGACGGAGTGACGCCCAGCTGCGCGGCGGCGCGGGTGAAGCTGCGCTCGCGCGCCACCGCGACGAAGGCGGAGAGGTCGGCAAGGTCCTGGCGGTTCATTGCTGAATAATACTCATAAGCACGTTCAGATTACAGGGCCTAATCGGCCGGGCGCCCGCACCCCATCTCTGCGCGCACAGGGAAAGGGGTGATCGCATGAAATGGCTGGTCCTGGCTGTGGCGTCGCTCCTTTCCGTCTTCCCCGTCTGCGCCCAGCAGGCGCCCCAGGCACAGGAGCAGCAGATGCGCATCCAGCGGAACGGCAGCCAGCCGTCGCAAAAGGGCCCCGCGGATTATTTCACCGGAGCGGTCCGCATCGATCCGCTCAACGTCGCCGATGCGCCGGCGCGGCACAGTGCCGCGCTGGTCACGTTCGAGCCGGGCGCGCGCAGCAACTGGCACACCCATCCGCTCGGCCAGACGCTGATCGTCACTGCCGGCATGGGCTGGACCCAGTGCGAGGGCGAGGCCGTAGTCGAGATTCGCGCGGGCGATGTGATCTGGTGTCCGCCCGGCCATCGTCACTGGCACGGCGCCTCGCCGACCACCGCGATGTCGCATATCGCCGTGCAGGAAGCGCTGGACGGCAAGAATGTCGTCTGGGGCGAGAAGGTGACCGACGTCGAATATCTCGTCGGCCCCGCCGCGAAAGCGGAATGATGCGAATGCGCGCGCTGCCGTTCGCGCTTTTCGGAGCAAGTCTGATGACCAGTACTGCCTATGCCCAGCAGCAGCCCAATGTGGCGGGCCGCCGGCTTTCCCCCGATCAGGTGCGCGAAGTCGCGCCCGCGCTTGAGCGTTACACGCAGGAGCGGCTCTATGGCGAAGTCTGGAAGCGCCCGGACCTCAGCCCGCGCGATCGCAGCCTGGTCACCATCGCCGCGATGATCGCGCGGGGCGAGGCGCCTGCGCTCACCTATTATGCCGATCAGGCGATCGAAAACGGCGTGAAGCCGGCCGAGATTTCGGAGACGATCACCCACCTCGCTTATTATTCGGGCTGGGGCCGCGCGATGGCGGCGATCGGTCCGGTCGGTGAAGTCTTCCGGAAGCGCGGCATCGGCGCGGACCAGCTCCCCGACGAAACCGCGCCGCAATTGCCGATCGATGCCGCAGCCGAAGCGAAGCGCGCCGCCAGCGTCGGCGAGCAGTTCGACAGCGTCGCGCCGGGGCTGGTCGGCTACACCACCGACTATCTGTTCAAGGATCTGTGGCTGCGCCCGGGTCTGGCGCCGCGCGATCGCAGCCTGATTACGGTCGCGGCGCTGATCGCTTCGGGCCAATCGGCGCAGATCCCGTTCCATCTCGGCCGGGCGATGGACAATGGGCTCACCGAAACCGAGGCTGCCGAAGTCATCACCCATCTGGCTTTCTACGCCGGCTGGCCCAATGCGATGTCGGCGCTGCCGATCGCGAAGCAGCTGTTCGCCGCGCGCAAGGGCGCCGAATGAAGTTTTATGCCGCGCTTGCCCTGCTCGTGGCCGGTGTAACAGCAGGGGTGGTGCTCGCCCGCGCCGCCCCGCCGGAAGCCGAGCCGCTGGTGCGGATCGCCGAGCTCGAAATCGATCCCGCCCAGCTGGCCGCCTATAAGGCGCTGCTGGCCGAGGAAGTCGAGGCATCGGTGCGGCTGGAGCCGGGCGTGCTGATGTTGCATGCGGTGTCGCTGAACGACGACCCCACGCAGATCCGCCTGCTCGAAGTCTATGCCGATCGGGCTGCCTATGAAGCGCATCTGCGTTCGCCGCAGTTCCTCAAATACAAGCAGGGCACGGCGCAGATGGTCCGCAAGCTGCGGCTACGCGAAACCACGCCGATCCTGCTCTGCGCAAAACGCGACCTGCCGTCTGCCGCCGCGATCGCTTGTCTGGCGGGATAGCCGGGCACTTCTTCTTTCCGATCTCCATCCAAGCAAGGACCAACATGACCACCCAAGCCAAGGCCTATGCCGCCCAGTCCGCGAGCACCCCGCTCGCGCCCTTTACCTTCGAGCGCCGCGACCTGCTCGCCGACGACGTCTCGATCGACATCCTGTTCTGCGGCGTCTGCCATTCGGACCTGCACACCGCGCGCAGCGAATGGGACGGCACGATCTTCCCCTGCGTGCCCGGCCATGAGATCGTCGGCCGCGTCAGCGCGGTCGGCAGCGACGTGACCAGGTTCGCGGTCGGCGACCTGGTCGGCGTCGGCTGCATGGTCGACAGCTGCGGCCATTGCCCGTCCTGCCAGGACAGCGAGGAGCAGTTCTGCGAGACCACCGGCTTCGTCGGCACCTATAACGGCCCGGACGCGCATCTCGGCGGCCACACCTTTGGCGGCTATTCCGATCACATCGTCGTGAAGCAGGGCTTCGTCCTCAAGGTCAGCCATGACGAGAAGGACCTGGCCGCGGTCGCGCCCCTGCTCTGCGCCGGCATCACCACCTATTCGCCGCTCAAGCACTGGAATGCCGGCCCGGGCAAGAAGGTCGGCATCGTCGGCATCGGCGGCCTGGGCCACATGGGCATCAAGATCGCGGCGGCGATGGGCGCGCATGTCGTCGCCTTCACCACCTCGCCCGCCAAGATCGAGGATGCGAAGAAGCTCGGCGCGCACGAAGTGATCGTCTCGCGCAATGCCGACGAGATGGCCGCGCATGCCAACAGCTTCGACTTCATCCTCGATACGGTGGCGGCGAGCCACGACCTCGACGCGCTAACCGGCCTGCTCAAGCGCGACGGCACGCTCACCCTGGTCGGGGTGCCCGAGCATGCCCATCCGTCGCCGAACGTGTTCAACCTGGTGTTCAAGCGCCGTTCGATCGCCGGCTCGCTGATCGGCGGCATCGCCGAGACGCAGGAGATGCTCGATTTCTGCCACCAGCACGGGCTGACCGCGGACATCGAGAGGATCCGCATGGACGAGATCGAGACGGCTTATGACCGGATGGTGAAGAGCGACGTGAAGTACCGCTTCGTCATCGACATGGCGTCCCTGAAGCAGGACGCGTAAATCCCGGTGCGGCGGGGTCCCGGCCCCCCCGCATCCGCATGGCGCGTCAGGATCCGCTACGCGGTTCCTTTTCCGGATGGTCGATGCCGATGCTCTTGAGCCGGCTCAGCATCGGATCGCCGGTGGCGCCGCCATGATAGGCGCCCATCCAATACAGCCTGGCCGATTTGTCATCGCCCTGATCGTGCGCGATGTCGCCGAGCACGGTCAGCGCGATCTCGTTGGGCGCGATCTCGAACGAGCGCTTCGCGTCGGCAAAGGCGCCCTCCGCGTTCTTCTGATTGTATCTCGCCATGGCCCGGCCGCCGAGCGCGGCCCAGCTTTCCTTGATGGCCAGGGCGCGATCGAACGCGCGCTCCGCCGCCCAGCTGTGCCGTACCGACAGCAGGGCGAAACCGAGATTGGCGTGCCGGTCGGCATTGCCGGGTTCGATCGCGGCGGCGATCATCTGATCCATCATCGCGGCTTCCTGATCCTCGATCGCAAGCCAGCCGATCGCGCGATTGGTCAATGCCTCGGCGCGTTCCGCGGGGGTCTTGCCGGCAAGGAAAGCGGCGGTGCAATCGCCGATATAGTTCGGCCCCGGTTCGCCGGTTTCCAGGAAGGCACAAGCCGCGGCGCCCTTGGCCGACGGCGTGGACCATCGCACCAGCCGGGCATGATCGCTCGCGACCATCCTGCGCATTGCGGCATCGCCGAGAGATTCGGCGGTACCGAGATCGGTGCGCACCTGGTCGAACCGGCCCAGCCACATCGCGGCTTCGACCCGGCCGATCAGCGGATCCGCCTTGCCCGGGCTCAGCGCGACTTCCCTGTCGCGGTCGGCATAGGTTCCGACGAAATCGGCGAGGCGCAAGCGCGCATAGGCGCGCTCCTGATAGGCGGCGGCAACGTCGGTGCGCAGCCCGATCTCGGCATTGGCGGCCTGTTCGCCCTCGGCAAAGTCACCCAGCGCATTGGCGGTATAGCCGAGTTCGTGCCAGGCATTGGCGTTGGCCGGGTCGAGCCTGACCGCCTGTTCGAGCTTGGGGCGTGCTGCCAGATTGTCGGAGACGTCATTGTCGGCAAAGGCGCTGCGGAACAGCAGCAGTGCCTTGGTCTTCGCATCGGGCGCGGCCGCGATCGCCGTGTCGCATGCCTGGTGCCAGGCGGCATCGAAGCGACCCTTGTCGATCGGGCAGGCGTCGGAATCGGCCTGGCCGGCGAGCGCCGCCAGCAGCAGCATTGTCCACATGGTACGCTCATCCCCCTTGATGCGGGAGAAGTGTTGCGCACCGTTTCTCGTGGCGCAAGCCGGCGATGCTATTGGAGAAGATAGGCTGAGGGCGCCAGCCGGCGTCCTCCACCGGGGCCGCCACGGCGGCGCCGGCTGCCGGCCACCGGCGCCGTGGCTTCCCTGCGGGGGAGCCGCGGCGGCCGCGCACCCTCGGCGACCATCGCCGAGGCGATCACCCCGAAGGCGATCAGTGCCGTCACTTTGTGGGTATGCCGGTCCATGGGCGCACAAGACCATGGGCGGGGCAGGGGCGACATTCGGGAGATCGCCGGTCCGGGATCGCCCTTGCGGCATTGCACTTAAGTAGAATGGGAAAGTGGGGAGCTTCTGTTGCCCGGTGCTCCCCGTACCGCTGGATTCCCCTTCTGTTGCCCGGTGGGGTCCAACCGCGCATTTTAGAATAACCTTAAGCCGTTAGGCCTTGGGGTTACGCCGCAATAGCGAGTGCTTCGTTATCGTTGGCACTTGTGTAATGGACCGTCACAGTGGCCCACGCTGAGAGATAGATAGCGCTTTTCAACACACGTCGATCCTAGTTCGGCCCCGTCAGCAACTGCCTGAAGCAGGTAGCTGGTGGTGGAGCCGGCGGGTACTGCCCCCGCGTCCGCTGCGCCTATTGCACGCCTTCGTTTATCCCCATAGCCGACCGAAGCCGGCACGGCCCATATAGGGGCGCTTTCCATTAATGAAAAGGTCAGGCGGGATGACCTAAGGTCTTCACAGTGCCGCAAACTATTGGCATGGACGTTTTTGACCGATGTTGACCCAGCGTTCCCGCTACGCCCTTCGCGCGATGCTCTATCTGGCCGGACAGCCCGTTGCGGGCGCACCGACGCCGATGAACCGCATCGCGGCCGAAGCGAATGTGCCGCGCAAGTTCCTCGAGCTGATCCTGGCGGACCTGCGCGAGGCGGGCTTCCTCAGCTCGACGCGCGGCAAGGCCGGCGGCTATCGCCTGGCGCGGGCCAAGCACCTCATCTCGCTCGGCGAGATCATCCGGGTGATCGAGGGGCCGCTGGCGCTGGTCCCCTGTGTCAGCCGCACCGCCTATCGCCCGTGCAATGACTGCAAGGACGAGGCGAGCTGCGCGATCCGCCATGCGATGGCGCGGGTGCGCGACGAGACCGCGCGCATCCTCGACGGCACCAGCCTTGCGGATGCCACCGCCGAGGATCTCGCCGCGGCCTAGGCCGCGTTCTTCTTCTTCAGCTCGTCGCGGATCTCGCGCAGCAGCGTCACGTCGGCCGGCTCGGTCGCGGCGGCTTCCTCCGGCTTCGGCATCACGCGGTTCACCGCGCGCACCAGCAGGAAGATGATGAAGGCGACGATCACGAAATTGACCGCGGCGGTGATGAACGCGCCATAGCCGAACAGCGGCACGCCGGCCTTCTTCAGCGCGGCATAGTCGGTTGAGCCGGCCAGCGCGGCGGGCACCGGGCCCAGCGCGATGAAGTAGCTCGAGAAATCGAGCCCGCCGAAGATCTTGCCGATCAGCGGCATCAGCAGATCGTCGGTCAGCGAGCTGACGATCTTGCTGAACGCGGCGCCGATGATGACCGCCACGGCCAGATCGAGCACGTTGCCGCGCGAAATGAACGCCTTGAATTCCTTGAACATCGCTTCGGCTCCCAACCCCTGCCGCCAGCGCGCGGCATCTTCGCCATGAAGCACGCTTGGGGAGCTTGCGCAAACCGCCTGCGTTTCCGATTTAGCTTTCGAACCGGGGTGTTGCCACTGTATAAGACACTTCGAACCCGATCCGGAGGATCCTGACGTGATGAAGTTTCGTGCCCTTCTTGCTCTTGCCGGCGCCGCCCTGCTCGCGGGCTGCGGCATCAACAGCGTGCCCACCGCGGAGGAGAATGCGAAGGCGCGCTGGGCCGATGTGCAGGCCAATTATCAGCGCCGCGCGGATACCATTCCCGCGCTGGTCAACACCGTGAAGGGCGCCGCTGCGTCCGAGGGCAAGATCCTCAACGACGTCGTCTCGGCGCGCGCCAAGGCGACCCAGATCCAGGTGACCGGCGACGACCTCACCGACGAGAACAAGATGTCGGCGTATAACCAGGCGCAGGCCGGGCTGACCCTGTCGCTCCAGCGCCTGCAGGAGGCCTACCCGCAGCTGCAGAGCCAGGGCAATTTCAAGACGCTGATGGACCAGATCGAAGGCAGCAACAATCGCATCACCATCGCGGTGCGCGACTACAACGCGGCGGTGCAGGCCTATAACACCCGCATCCGCACCTTCCCCGACGCGATCGGCGCGAAGATCTTCTACGGCGCCAAGCCGATCGTGCCCTTCAAGGCCGAAGCCGGTGCGGAGCGGATGCCCGACGTCAGCTTCGGGAACAGCAACTGATCCTGCGGGCGCTTCTTCTCTGCGGTGCGCTGGCGGCCTGCAAGCCGCTGGCGCACGATCCGCACGGCGTCGCGGCGGGATGCACCCCGGCGGCGGAGACAACGCCGGTCGCCGGCGCGGTCGAAGGGGCGGCGGCACCCAATGCCCAGCCCGCCCCCGCCGGCTATGATTTCCCGGCGCTGACCGGCCGGGTGGTCGATTCGGCCAACCTGCTCACGGTAAGCGAGCGGCGGCGGCTGTCGAACCAGCTGGTCGATGCCGAGAAGAAGTCGAAGCACCAGTTCGTGGTGGTCACGGTGAAGAGCCTCGGCGGGCATCCGATCGCCGATTATGGCGTGAACCTTGGCCGCACCTGGGGCATCGGCCGCAAATGCTTCAACGACGGGGTGCTGCTGATCGTGGCGCCCAACGAGCGCAAGGTCCGGATCGAAGTCGGCTACGGCCTCGAAAAGGCGCTGCGCGACGAGGAAGCCGGCGAGATCATCCGGAACGACATCCTGCCGCGCTTCAAGGACGGCAAGTTCGCCGACGGCATCTTCGCCGGCAGCGACGCCATCATTCGCGAGATCACTGAATGAGTCTGTTGCGTAGCCTGCTCGCATTGCTGCTGGTCCTGGTGCCGCTCTCGGCACAGGCGCAGTCGCAGCCCAATTTTCCCAAGCTGTCCGGCCGGGTGGTCGACGAAGCGCGTCTGCTCTCGCCCGCCCAGGTCGGCCAGCTCACCCAGCTTTCCGAGGACGTCCAGAAGGCCTCGACCCGCCAGTTCGTGATCGCGACCATCCCCGATCTCCAGGGCTATGACATCCAGGATTACGGCTATCAGCTCGGCCGAGCCTGGGGAATCGGGCAGAAGGATGCCAATAACGGCATCATCCTGCTGGTCGCCCCGAACCAGCGCAGGGTGCGGATCGAAGTCGGCTACGGCCTCGAGCCGATCATGACCGACGGTCTCTCCAGCCAGATCATCAACGACACGATCATCCCGAAATTCAAGGCGGGGGACATGGCCGGCGGCATCGTCGCCGGCGCGCAGGCGATCGCCGAGCAGATGAAGCTGCCTCTCGAAGCGGCCGAGCAGCGCGCCCAGCAGAGCCAGGCCAAGGTCAGCCAGACCGCGCAGCGCCAGCACAAGAGCGGCGGCTTCCCGATCGGGCTGATCTTCTGGGGCATCATCCTGCTCTTCGTGATCCTGCCGATGCTCGGGCTCGGCCGGCGCCGGAAGAAGCGCGGCCCCTGGGACCGCGACTATCGCGACCATGACAGCGGTACGCTGCCGATCATCCTCTGGTCGATCGCCAACGAGATCGGCCACCAGGCCAGCCGTGGCGGCGGCGGCTGGGGCGGCGGTGGCGGCAGCGACTGGGGAGGCGGCGGCGGTGGCGGCGGCGGTTTCTCCGGCGGCGGCGGATCGTTCGGGGGCGGCGGCGCCTCGGGGAGCTGGTGAGATGCGATTGACCGATCAGGACCGCACGGCCGTCACCCAGGCCGTAACCGACGCCGAGCTTACCACCAATGGCGAGATCGTCACCGTGGTAGCCGGGCGCTCGGATCCCTATCACGACGTCGCGCTGCACTGGGCGGTGCTGGCGATGCTGCTCGTCCTCGCGCTGCTCGCCTGGCAGCCCTGGCCCGCCGAATGGCTCCATTCGCGCTTCATCGACAGCTGGGCGCAGACCGTGCCGGCGCGCTGGTATCTTACCATCGCGCTGATCCTGATGGCCGCGACCTTCCTCGTCGCCCGCGTCGTGCTGGCGCTCGACGCCCTGCGCCTGTTCCTCACCCCGTCCGCCACGAAGAACCGCCGCGTCCATCGCCGCGCGCTCGAGCTGTTCCGCGCCGCCGCCGAGAAGCGCACCCGCGGCGCCACCGGGGTGCTCGTCTATCTCAGCCTCGCCGAGCACCGCGCCGAGATCATCGCCGACGAAGCGATCCACTCGAAGGTCACCGCCGATGTCTGGGGTGCCGCGATGGCCGCCTTGCTCAAGGGCGTGAAGGCGGGCAGGGCAGGCGAGGGCATGGCCGACGCCGTCCACCAGATCGGCCTGGTGCTGGCCGAGCATTTCCCCCGCAGCGAGGACGATGTGAACGAACTTCCCGACCGGGTGATCGAGCTATGAGCGACATGGACGAAGAGATTGCCTGGGCCGGCAAGTGGATCGTCGCCAAGCGGCGCGGCAAATGGGAATATGTCTCGCGCGCCCGCAATATCCGCGCCGCAGTGATCGTCGCGATCGACGCGGACGATCATGTCCTGCTGGTCGACCAGTATCGCGTCCCGCTCGGCAAGCGCTGCCTCGAGCTGCCCGCCGGCCTGATCGGCGACGAGGCCGGCCGCGAGAATGACAGCCCCTTCGAAGCCGCCCGCCGCGAGCTGATCGAGGAAACCGGCTATGACAGCGCCGAGATCGAGGATCTGGGCGAATATTTCTCCTCGCCCGGCCTGGTCAGCGAAAGCTTCACTCTGGTCCGCGCGCGTGGGCTGACCAAGGTCGGCGAAGGCGGTGGGCTGGAGGACGAGGACATCATCGTCCACCGCGTGCCGCTGTCGGGCCTGGCCGATTTCGTCGCGGAGAAGCGCGCCGAGGGGCTGGCGATCGACGTGAAGCTGCTGCTGCTCCTGTCGGGCGCGCTGCTCGGCTAGTCTTCGTCATGCTGAACTTGTTTCAGCATCCAAGGTCCCACCGGCGATACCGCCTGGGGAGCGTTGGACCCTGAAACAAGTTCAGGGTGACGAACGAAGTGCAGTGGAAGCGGTAAAGCGCTTACCGGAAATTATCCGCGTACGCCTGCAGCTTGAGCTTGCGCGCCGGCGCGGCGATCACATGGAAGGCCAGCCCCTCGCGCTCGGCATAGGCCGTCGCTTCTTCCAGCGTCGGGAAGTTCAGGCGCAGCTGGGTCGCGGTCGCGTCGCCGCCGGTCCAGCCGGTCAGCGGATCGGCCTTTTGCTGGCGGACCGGCTCGAACTCGAGGATCCAGCTGGTCGTGCGCGCACGGCCGGACTGCATGGCGTTCTTGGGCTTCTGATAGATGCGAGCGGTCTTGGTCATGGTCATTCCCCTTAGCGCGGCCCGGCGGCCCTTGCATCTGCCTTTTTCGTCCGGAGCGTCGCCGATGCCACGGCGGGATCCTCGGGCCAGGGATGGCGCGGATAGCGGCCGCGCATTTCCTTGGCGACCGCGGCCCAGCTGCCCTTCCAGAAGCCCGGCAGGTCGCGCGTCGTCTGGATTGGCCGCCCGGCCGGCGAAGTGAGGCTCAGCACCAAAGGCGTGCCGTCCCCCAGCACCGGATGCGTGTCGAGCCCGTACAGCGCCTGGACCCGCACCTCGACCGTCGGCCCGCCCTCGGCACCATAGTCGATCGCATAGGTCGACCCTTCCGGCGTCTCGAAGCGCGCGGGCGCCAGCCGGTCGAGCGCCTTCTGCCCGTCCCAGCCGAGCAGGTTGTTGAGGGCATTGGTCAGCCCCTCGACCGCGTCGAGCCGTCGCTTGCCGCTGAGCAGTCCCGGCAGCCAGTCGTCGAGCTCGGCGAGCAGCCGCGCGTCGGACAACGACTCGTTCCCGGCATAGGCGGCGCGGGTGCGCAGTGCCTGGGCGGTGTCGGACCAGGGCAGCAGCGCCAGCCCATGCTCGCGCACCCCCTCGAGCAGCGCCTTCTCGATCTCGGCCGGATTGGCCGCCGAATCGGGACCGCTCGACAGGCGGATCGCACCGAGCCGGCGTTCGCGCAGCGCCTCGATTCGCCCGGTCGCGGGATCGAAGCGCACGCTGCGCCGCGTCTCGATCCGCTCGGCGAACAGGGCTTCGACCTCGGCCGGATCGATCGGCGCGGCGGAAAGGATGCGCGCGCCCGCCGCCATGCCCTGCGTCTCGGCCACCGCCAGCCATTCGGCGCGGGCCAGCGAGGAAGTCGGGTCGAGCTTGAACCCGCGCCCGCCCGCCGAAGCCCAGGTCTCGCCGCTGGCATCGCGGCGCTTGGCGATCCGGTCGGGAAAGGCAAGCGCGCCACAGGCGGCGCCCTCATAGCCCTCTCCCCCTTGGGGAGAGGGTTGGGTGAGGGGCAGCGCGGG
>JAEXLC010000234.1 GCA_023445495.1 Pseudomonadota bacterium
CGCCCGCCGCCGGCCTGTCCTAGAGGATCGCCTTCTCCTCGGCTTCCTGCCACCAGGCATCGTGCAGCCCGTCGGCATAGCGCACCGGCGCCGCCTCCAGCTCGGCCAGCGGCACATCGTCGAGGCAGAGGACCTGCACCGAGACGAAATCCCCGCCGATCGCTTCGACATGCCCGTCGCCGAACGGCGCGATCCCGCAATAGACGCAGAAGCGGTGATGCCCGCTCTTGGTGCCGAACTGATATTCGCCCAGCGCGTCGCGGCCCGAGAGCAGGCGGAACTGGTCGGGCTTGAGCACCACGCCCCAGTTGCGCCGCTTGCGGCAATAGCTGCAGTTGCACTTCCCGGTGCCCGCCGCGAGGTCGATATCCGCCTCGAACGTCACCGCGCGGCAATGGCAGCTGCCCTGATAGGTCTTCATCGTCATGTCCCGAACTCCCGTTTGTCTATGTCGGGACTCGACCTACTGCCACGCTGCTGCCAGCATGGTGTCAGCAGCGTGGCAGTAGGGTTCCGAAATGCGCAAGGCTGACCGTCTTTTCCAGATCGTCCAGATTCTCCGCCGCTCGTCACAGCCGGTAACGGCCGACGCGATCGCCGCCGAGCTCGAAACGTCGAAGCGCTCGGTCTATCGCGACATCGCCGCGCTGATCGGCCAGCGCGTGCCGATCCGTGGTGAGGCCGGGATCGGCTATGTCCTCGAAAGCGGCTTCGACCTGCCGCCGCTGATGCTCACCGCCGACGAGATCGACGCGGTCGCATTGGGCGCCACCTGGGTCGCCGGCCATGCCGACGAAAGCCTGGCCCGCGCCGCCAGCGACCTGCTCGCCAAGATCGCCGCGGTGCTGCCAGAGGAGATGCGCCCGTTCCTCGGCAATCCTGCCACCCGCGCGGTACCCGCCTTCGACCGCCCCAAGGACGGCATCGACGCCACCCAGCTGCGCGCCTGGATCCGCGCCGGCCGCAAGCTGCGCCTCGATTATGCCGACGAGCAGGGCCGCCCGACCAGCCGCACGATCTGGCCGCTGATGATCGGCTATGCCGACGCCACCCGCATGGTCCTCGCCTGGTGCGAGCTGCGCGCCGATTTCCGCACCTTCCGGCTCGACCGCATCCTGGCCGCCGACTTCCTCGACGCCCCGATCCCCGGCAGCGCCGCCCAGCTCCGCGCCCGCTGGCTCAAGGAGATGCGGGAGCGGGATCAGGCAGCGCGGCGCGCTTCTCCTATTCCCCTCCCTGAAAGGGAGGGGTGAGGGGTGGGTTAGAAAAGGTCGGGCTCGACGCCCGGCCTTTTCTGTATCTCCACCACTTCGCTGGGCTCGCTGCGCTCGCAACCCACCCCCGGCCCCTCCCTTTCAGGGAGGGGAGCAGAAGCCTCACCCCTCGAACGTAACCACCACGCTCTCCGCCGAATAGTCCGCCGGCCCGTGATACACCGCTTCGATATTGTTGCCGTCCGGGTCGATCAGGAACGCGCCATAATAGCCCGGATGATAGGGCCGCTCGCCCGGCGCGCCATTGTCGACACCACCCGCCGCCAGCCCCTCGGCATGGAAGCGATCGACCGTCGCCCGGTCCTTCGCCTGGAAGGCGAGATGGTGCCGCCCGGTCAGCTTGCCCGCCGCCGCCGCGCTGTCCGCGGTCGAGACGAACAGCTCGTCCGCCCAGAAATAGTCGTCGCCCTCGCCCGCGATCGGCACGCCGATCACGTCGAACACCACGCCATAGAAGCGCCGGCTCGCGCCCAGGTCGCGCACGACCAGCTGGATATGATCGATCAACCGCCCGCGATGCAGCTGCATGGTTTCCATGAAAGGCCTCCTCTTCGCCCAACGCAACCGGCGCCGCCCGCGCCCGGTTCCCCACACTTGCATGCAAATCCGCGTTGCGCTAACACTGAACCACATGGTTCAGTTTTCAGCCACCACCCGCCTCGACGCATCCTTCGCCGCCTTGTCGGACGCCACGCGCCGCGGCGTGCTCGAGCAGCTCGCACGCGCGGAAGCCTCGATCACCGATCTCGCCGAGCGCTTCCACATGACCCTCACCGGCATGAAGAAGCATATCCATGTCCTCGAGCGCGCCGGGCTGGTCGTCACCGAGAAGATCGGCCGGGTGCGCACCTGCCGGCTCGGCGCGCGGGGCCTCAGCGACGAGGCCGCCTGGATCGCCGGCTATCACCAGCTCTGGAACGCGCGCTTCGATGCGCTCGACCAGGTCATCGCGGAACTCAAAGCCCAGGAGAATTTGGATGAGCCTGAACGCCACTGAACTCGGCGCCACCACGGTGACGCGCACTTCGGACACCGAAGTCGAGGTCACCCGCCTGTTCGACGCCCCGCCGCACCTCGTCTGGCGCGCCTGGACCACGGCGGAGCTGTTCCAGCGCTGGTGGGTCCCCGCCTCGCTCGGCGCGCCGATGCATGTCCGCCAGCTCGATGTCCGCGAGGGCGGCGGCTACCGCATCGAGTTCGACGGCGAGGGCGGCCAGGTCTGGGCGTTCTTCGGCAAGTATCTCGAAGTGATCCCCAACCAGCGCATCGTCTGGACCAACGAGGAAAGCGAGGACGGCCCGATCTCGACCGTCACCTTCGAGGCGCAGGACGGCAAGACCCTGCTGACCTTCCACGAGCGCCACCCCTCCAAGGCAGCGCTCGACGCCAATATCGGCGGCAGCGAAGGCCTGCCCGAACAGTTCGCCCAGCTGGCGGAGCTGCTGGCCGAACAGGGCTGAGGCCAACCAGAACACTACTGCTCCCCGGTGAAAGCCGGGGCCCAGGGTTTCTCTGCCGTCTCGCTGAATTACCCTGGGCCCCGGCCTTCGCCGGGGAACCGCAAGGCTAGTTCACAAACCCGTTGAGCGTGATCGGATCGCCCGACATCAATGTCCGCGTCTGCAGACCCATCGCCGTCGGCCAGGTCACGATCACGGTGCCGGCGAAATTGGTGATCTCGAGCACCGGCGCGCCGCCGGGAGCGTTCAGCGGCACCATAATGTTCGCGGCGAAGCTGGTCCCGCTCTCGACATTGAAGTTGATCGCACCCGAAGTGATGTAGAGCGACGAGAACGGGAGCGTACCGGACATCGACAGGGCGCTGGTCGTATCGAGCGCGAAACTGCCATTCTGGACAAGGATCTGCGACGTCGTCGTCGTCAGCGTCGTGTTCTGGAAATTGATCGTGATCATGCTCATCGCCATCGCCCGTCCCCCTGGAATTGCGCGCCCTTCCTATCCGGTCGCCCGCACCGGCGTTAGCGCGATTGCCGCGCTTCCGGTGCTAATCCAGCACGAACGCGGACAGGACGATCCCGGCCCAAGACACAAGCTCGCTCAAGCTCCCCAATAAAACAGAATGCTCTAAGCTATTCTCTTCAACAGTAATAATACCGATCCACATTGCTTCACTGCCACTATCGTACAAATTCACGTTGCAATCTTCATGACATTGAACATCATTCAATCAATCATGGAGATCGGCGATGGCAACAACACCACCGAACAGCCATACACTCGTAAGCATACAGGATCTGCGGACAGCCTTGCTTATATATGGTGGCCAAGCCGGACGCGCCGTCGCGAACAACCCGGAAGCTCTTGCTATCGCCTTTGAATTTCTCAAGGCGGCGAACGAGAGTTCCAGGTCGGGCATGATTTCTTCCGCCATGAGCTTTGGAAACCAGATCATCCTTTACGTAAACCTCGGCCAAGGCGCACAGATCGCATCCAAAAGCACGACATTCCTGCTGAATCAGGCCGCAATCACGCTGAGCGCCGCGAAGATCCTCAAGCTCTCTCCAGCCGCGACCATGCTGGCAGCCGGCTCCATCCTCCTGCAGAAAACCGGCGCCATCGGCGTCATGATTCCGGCTTCGAAGCACAATACCCAATGCGTCCTTGCATTGGTCAATCTTGCCGGAAGCATCGGGATAACCGCCGCAGTCGGAATACCCACCGGTGGCCTCGCGGCGACACTGACGCTCGCATCGCTGGCGGCAGCGGGCATCAGCGCCGCGGCCAGTTGCAGGGTATCGCCTTGAAAGAATTGAACGGGTTGAACCGGCCCGGCGGACTAAGGACCCTATTTCCGACCAGCCTTTTCAATCCCCCGCAAACCCGAACGGCGTAACCCCGCTCTCGCGCTCGCTCGCCAGCGCCGCGCGCCCAGCCGGCGCCGCCGAGCGCTGCGCACAATCCGGCCGGGTACAGGCCCGGCACCCCAGCCCCACCGGCACTGCCTCACCGGCCAGGTCGATGCCCCGCGCCGCCGACAGCGCCCGCGCCTCGGCCGCCGCCAGCCCGATGCCGATCGCGAAGCGCGCCTTCACCCCGCGCGCGCCCTGCGGGGTCCGCGCCTGGGCCAGCGTGAACCAGCGCGCGCCATCCTCGGTCTCGACCAGCTGACGCAGCGTCTCGTCGGCCCGGCCGAACGCCTCGGTCAAATTCCATAGCGGGCAAAGGCCGGGCCCCTCCACCAGCGCCGATCCGCTCGCGCCGGCAAAGCGCTTGGAGACCTGCCCCGCCCGGTCGATCCGCATCAGGAAGAAGGGCAGCCCGCGCGCCCCCACCCGTTGCAGCGTGGTCAGCCGGTGCGCCACCTGCTCGAAGCTCGCCCCGAAGCGCCGCTGCAGCACTTCCATGTCATAGCCGCTCTGCTCGCACGCGCGCAGGAACCGGCCATAGGGCATCACCAGCGCCGCCGCGAAATAGCCGACCAGATGCCGCGTGTAGAGCCGCTCGCCTGCGCGATCGAGCCCGGCGCCGCGCACCAGCGCGTCGATCTCGCCTCTAGCTTCTTGGGAGAGTCGCTCGGCCAGCGCAAAGGTCCGCCCCGGCACATCGAGCAGTTCGGACAGCTGCACCTGCCGCGCATGCAGGTCGAGCCGCTTGAGCAGCCCCGGCATCACGTCCTCGGGCAGGATGCGCACGGAAAGCTGGTGCTTCACCCGCAGCCGCTCGGCCATCGCGCCATAGGGGTCGCCGGCGGTCTGGCGCAGTTCGTCGGCCAGCGCCTCGGCCACCGCGTCGAGATCGGCGAAATGGTTGCGCCAGCGCTCGACCTCGCGCCGCACCTGCCGTCCGGGATCGCCCGCCCCCGCATCCGCCACCGGCCCGCCCGCGCCGATCCGGTCATAGGCACGCGCAAACGCCTCCGCCCCGCCCGGCGCGCCCGCCAGCCATTCCTCCATCTGCTGCCGGTCGATCTCGAGATCGGCGAACAGCGGGTCCGCCAGCCGCCGCCGCAGCGCCTCCATCCCGCCGCCCGGCTCGGCCGCCGCGAGCTTGCGCGGATCGAAGTCATAGACCTCGGCGAGCCGCAGCATCAGCGTGGCGGACACCGGCCGCTGGTTGCGCTCGACCAGGTTGAGATAGGAGGCCGACACCCCCAGCCCCTCGGCCATCGCCGCCTGGGTCAGCAGCAGCTGCCGCCGCAGCCGGCGGACGGCATGACCTGCGAAAAGCTTCTGTTCGGCCATCGATCCCTCCAAAACTCCCTCTACCGCTTTCGCGGGAGAGGGACGGCTCACCCGGCGAAGGCCGGGGGAGCCAGGGTGAGGGTCAGTGCGAGAGGCAAGCACCTCGCCCGCGGCTCCCACAGCCCCTCACCCGACCTCGCTGCGCTCGGCCACCCTCTCCCGCGAAAGCGGGAGAGGGAAAAATGCGCCTGTCCTACATCAAATGTTCCCGATATGTTCACACCGAACGAGTCGAACTACCTTGTAAAGAATTTACACCCTTTCAAACCAAAGGAAAGCCACCCGCAACACCGCGACCCTCTGAAACACACAGGCCGACTGCCAAGAGACTCAAGAAATATCCATACAGACTGGGCAACCTAGTCAAGGAACACACAATGCCGACGCGCTTCGAAGACCTGATCCCCGCCCCCACCGGCCGGTTCGACGGCATCGTGCGTCCGTACACGCCGGAGGATGTCGAGCGGCTGCGCGGCTCGCTCCCCATCGAGCACACCCTCGCCCGCCGCGGCGCGCTCAAGCTGTGGGAGCTGCTGCAGACCGAGGATTACATCAACGCGCTCGGCGCCCTCTCCGGCAACCAGGCGATGCAGATGGTCCGTGCCGGGCTGAAGGCGATCTATTTGTCGGGCTGGCAGGTCGCCGCCGACGCCAACACCGCCGGCCAGATGTATCCCGACCAGTCGCTCTACCCCGCCAATGCCGGCCCCGAGCTGGCCAAGCGGATCAACGCCACGCTCCAGCGCGCCGACCAGATCGAGCATATGGAGGGCGGGGCGAAGCGCGACTGGTTCATGCCGATCGTCGCCGATGCCGAGGCCGGTTTCGGCGGGCCGCTCAACTGCTTCGAGATCATGAAGGCCTATATCGCCGCCGGCGCCGCGGGCGTGCATTATGAGGACCAGCTCGCCTCGGAGAAGAAGTGCGGCCATCTCGGCGGCAAGGTGCTGATCCCGACCCAGGCGCATATCCGCAACCTCGATGCGGCGCGGCTTGCAGCGGACGTCGCCGGCGTCCCGACGGTGATCTGCGCCCGTACCGATGCCGAGAGCGCCCGCCTGATTACCTCGGATGTCGACGAGCGCGACCGCGAATTCCTCACCGGCGAGCGGACCCCCGAGGGATTCTTCCGCCTCAAGGAAGGCACCGGCGTCGACCATTGCATCAAGCGCGGCCTCGCCTTTGCCGAGCATGCCGATCTGCTGTGGTGGGAAACGTCGAAGCCCAATCTGGACGATGCCCGCCGCTTCGCCGAGGCGATCAAGAAGGAATTCCCCAACAAGATGCTGGCGTACAATTGCTCGCCCAGCTTCAACTGGGAGAAGAATCTCGACAAGGACGACATTGCCCGTTTCCAGCGCGAGATCGGCGCGATGGGCTACAAGTTCCAGTTCGTCACCCTGGCGGGCTTCCACCAGCTCAACTACGGCATGTTCGAGCTGGCCCGGGGCTACAAGGATCGCGGCATGGCCGCGTACTCGGAGCTGCAACAGGCCGAGTTCGCCGCCGAAGCCAATGGCTACACCGCGACCCGCCACCAGCGCGAAGTCGGCACGGGCTATTTCGATGCGATCGCCACCACGCTGGCGGGCGGATCGAGCAGCACCACGGCGCTGGCCGAGAGCACCGAAGCCGCCCAGTTCGTCACCACCGAAGCCGCCTGAACCCTGAGAAAGGAGTGATTGCCATGACCGAACCCCAGCGCAGCCGCGCCGTCTTCTCGACCGAGGACTTCCGCCTGATCCGCGACGCGGTCGCCACCCACCTCGAAAAGGTGAAGGACGCACCGGAGAGCGTGAAATACGCCAACCTCTATCACCGCCTGGGCCGCGTGGCCTGAGAGGTGAAGACTTCCCCTCACTCCCTCGTCATCCCCGCGAAGGCGGGGATCCAGAGCCCAAAGCGATGCGAAGACTAACTCTGAATTCCCGCCTGCGCGGGAATGACGAAGGAAGATGAGGAACGCCTTTCCTGGGGAGGAAAGGATGTCCGCCAAGGGGTCAGCCCTTGGCGGACATTTCCGCTTTGGCGGCGAGCGCGGCCACCCGGGCCTCATGCTCGGCCTTGCCGAAGGGGAAGAAGCGATAAAGCCCCGCCGCCGCCAGGGCGAGCACGGCGTAGAGCACGGAGAAGAGGATGGTCAGCCGATCCACCGCCGCCGGGGCCACCTGCCCCACCTTGGCCACCGCCGGGAAGTCGACCAGGTCGAGCAGCATGCCGGTCGCCCAGATGCCCAGGCCGCTGCAGCATTTCTGCACAAAAAACGCCCCGGCGAAGAACACGCCCTCGTTGCGCCGCCCGGTCTCGATCTCGGACTGCTCGACGACATCGGCCATCATCGAGGCGCCCAGGATCGTCGCCGAGATACTGCACGTCACGTTGAGGACGTAGATGACGAACAGCGAAGGCAGCATCCACGGCGTGCCGGGTTCGGGGAACAGGCCGGCGAGCCGCAGCACATAGGGCAGCGCCACCCAGAAGGCAGCGCCCATCATCAGCCACATCGCCGCCCGGGGCTTGCCCAGCCGGCGCGAGACGCGGGGCGCGACGAGAAACGCGAAATAGGCACCGACCAGCAGCGAGAAGGCGATGATCGTGAAGTCCTGGTTCTGGAAGCGCCAGACATGGGCGTAGATGTAGCTCGACAGCGCGAAGCTCACGCCCTGCGCGCAATAATAGCAGAGCCCGGCCGCCATCAGGATCAGGAAGGCGCGGTTCCGCACCGTCCGCCCCAGCTCGGCGAAATGCGCGGCCAGCGACTGGCGGGTACCCTCGGCGCGCGGCAGCCGCTTGATCTCGCCATGCGTCCCCCAGGCCGAGACCAGGATCGCGAACACCATCAGCCCGGCACTCACCAGCGAAAAGGCCGGGTAGTTCTCCCGCACCAGCTGCCCGTTGGGATGCCCCGGCGAGGGGCCGAGCAGCCAGGCATAGGCAAGGATCATCATCACCAGCCCGCCGGCCCAGCCGAACAGGAAGCGATAGGACATGATCCGGGTCCGCTCCTCGTAATCGGCGGAAAGCTCCGGGGTCAGCGCCTGGCTCGGCACCTCGTACGCCGAGACCGCGGTGCGGACGAGCACCGACATGGCGAAGACCCAGAGCAGCATGTTGCCATGCGAGAGCGAGGGCGGGTTCCACAGCAGGATCCAGCCGATGGCGATCGGAATGGCCGAGGCATACATCCAGGGATGCCGCCGTCCCCAGCGGCTGCTGGTGCGGTCCGACAGGAAACCGATCGCCGGATCGGCCACCGCGTCGAGCAGCAGCGCGCACATGATCGCGAAGCCCACCTCGGTGGCCGGCAGGCCCATCACCTGGTTGAAGAAGAACAGCAGGAAGGTCGAGAAGCAGAAATCCTTCACGCCATACGCCACCGTGCCGAAGCCATAGGCGAGCATGATCGGCGTGCGGATTCGCCGGGCCGGGGGCACTGTCGCCTGGTTGGTGTCCATGCCCTTACGCTCCCTCTGCACCCGTTTGCCGCGCAGCATAGGTGCCGCGCCCGGAGGGTCAACCGGAACAGATTGGAACATTGGGTATGGCTTGCTCAACCCGGTAGTGGCGGTATAGCGTCCCGCTTCGAACCTGAGGAACGTGAAGCAATGGCGCTCGACCCCGAAGTCTTCGATACGCTGATCGACACTATCCGCCGCTTCGTCGGCGAGCGGCTTCGTCCGCTGGAGGGCGAGGTCGAGGCCAATGACGCCATCCCCGCCGCGGTCATCGACGAGATGAAGGCGCTCGGCCTGTTCGGCCTGTCGATCTCGGAGGAGTTTGGCGGCCTGGGGCTGACGATGCTCGAGGAGTGCAAGGTCGCCATCGAGCTCGGCCGCACCACCCCGGCCTTCCGCTCGAGCTTCGGCACCAATGTCGGCATCGGCTCGCAGGGCCTCGTCATGGCCGGCACCCCCGAGCAGAAGGCCGAGTGGTTGCCGAAGATCGCCAGCGGCGAGATCGTCACCAGCTTCGCCCTGACCGAGCCCGATGTCGGTTCGGACAGCGGCGCGGTGAAGACGCGGGCGGTGAAGGATGGCGACGTCTACCGCCTCACCGGCACCAAGCGCTTCATCACCAATGCCGACAAGGCCGAGCTCTTCACCGTCATGGCCCGCACCGGCGACGAGCCCGGCGGCCGCGGCGTCTCCGCCTTCCTGGTGCCGCGCGACCTGCCGGGAGTCAGCATCGGCGAGCCCGAGAAGAAGATGGGCCAGAAGGGCGCAAGGGTGGCCGATGTCGTGTTCGACGACACCCCCGTCCCCGCCGCCAACCGGCTCGGCGCCGAGGGCGAGGGCTTCAAGATCGCCATGCAGGTGCTGGATCGGGGCCGGCTCCACATCTCGGCGGTGTGCGTCGGCGTGGCCGAGCGGCTGATTGCCGACTGCGTCGCCTATGCGAGCGAGCGCAAGCAGTTCGGCAAGCCGATCGCCGAGCATCAGCTGATCCAGGCAATGCTCGCCGATTCCAAGACCGAGGCACTGGCGGCAAAGGCCCTCGTCCTCGAAACCGCCGCCGCCAAGGACGCAGGCAAGAACACCACGATGGAAGCCGCCGCCGCGAAGTATTTCGCCAGCGAGATGGTCGGCCGGGTGGCGGACCGCGCCGTCCAGATCTTCGGCGGCGCCGGCTATATCGCCGATTACGGCATCGAGCGGCTGTACCGCGACGTGCGCCTGTTCCGGATCTACGAAGGCACCAGCCAGATCCAGCAGCTCATCATTGCCCGCGAGACGCTCAAGCGGGGTGGATGAGACTTCTTTCTCCCCTCCCGCATTCGGGAGGGGTCGGGGGAGGGCCTGAACCGCTAGAGGTTCTACCTTCCCCTCCCCCAGCCCCTCCCGCAAGCGGAAGGGGAGCGAATTTGGAGAGGATAAAATGGACACCACCAGCCTGTTCCGCCTCGACGGCCGGATCGCAGTCGTCACCGGCGGTTCCCGGGGCATCGGCCGGATGATCGCGGAGGGCTATGTCGCCCAGGGTGCCAAGGTCTATGTCTCGTCCCGCAAGGCCGAGGCCTGTGAGGAGACCGCCGCCGCGCTCGGCCCCAATTGCATCGCCCTGCCGATGGACGTCTCCACGGTCGAAGGCTGCAAGGCCCTGGCCGCCGCGCTTGCCGAGCGCGAGGAACGGCTCGACATCCTGGTCAACAATGCCGGCGCCGCCTGGGGCGAGCCTTTCGAGAATTTCCCCGAAAAGGGCTGGGACAAGGTGATGGACCTCAATGTGAAGTCGCCCTTCTTCCTCACCCAGGCGCTGTTCGACCTGCTCAAGGCCGGCGGCTCGGCGGAGCGCCCGGCCAAGGTCATCAACATCACCTCGATCGACGGCCAGCGGCTAAACCCCTGGGAAACCTATAGCTATCACGCCTCCAAATCGGCGCTGATCTATCTGACCAAGCGCATGGCCGCCCGGCTGATCCGCGACCATATCAACGTCACTTCGATCGCCCCCGGCGCCTTTGCCAGCGACATGAACAAGGCGGCGCGTGACCATGGCGGCGAAGTCGCCAAGGCGATCCCGGCGAAGCGCATCGGCTATGACGAGGACATGGCCGGCACCGCGATCTATCTCGCCAGCCGCGCCGGCGACTATGTCGTGGGCGACACGATCACGGTCGATGGCGGGCTGGTCAACGCCTCGCTGGGGGTAAGCATCGACGGCTGACGCCGTGCCCGCTTGCAATGTAGGATTTCGCCTGCTGGGCTCCGCGCTGGCGTCGGATACGCCTAGCGGCGGTAATAGGCGCGGCGCACCGGCTCGGGCATGGCGTCGGCCAGCGACTGGCGCAGCGTGTCGAGGCAATAGCCCGCCTCGTTGCGGATCAGCTGCGGCGTGACGCTATCGCCATGCGCCTGGCAGAAGGCCCGCACCGCGGTCTCCACCCGGGCGCGCAGTGCGTCGCGGCCCGCCGGCGTGTCGAGGGCAAGATCGGCATAGGCCAGCCGGGCCGATGGCTCGGGCCGCTGCGCGGGCTCCGGCGCGCGCGCCGCGCAGGTGCCGGCCAGGACGAGGGACAGGAACAGGATCGAACGCATCGTCATTCTCCCTTCAGTTCGCCGGGCAAGCCGGCTCCGTGGCGCGAAAATCGCGCTTTGGTTCGGTGGTGGTGGGTCAGCGCAGGGCTAGAAGACGCCCTTCATCTGCTCTGCCTGCTTGATCAGCTTCCCGGCCTCGACCCGCAGGTT
>JAEXLC010000035.1 GCA_023445495.1 Pseudomonadota bacterium
CCCGGGGGCGGCGAGCTGGCGCTGGCGGAGCGCCACTTCCTCGAACAGCGCGCCGCTGCGGGCGAGCTCGGCGAGCCGCGCGCCGAGCGCCGCGAGCTGGCCGGCGAGCGCCTGGCCACCTTCGGCACGCGCATCGGCGAGATAGGCGCGGAAGGCCGGCTCGCGCAGCGCCATCTCCTGGAGCAGCTCGAACAGCAGCTTGCCCGAATGCGGGGTGATGCCGAGCGTGAGGTGGAGCGACTCCGTCGAGCTGGCCAGCGCATCGTGGAAATAGCCGCGCGGGATGTAGAGCACGTCGCCGGGACGCAGCGTGACGTCCATCAGCACCGGCCCCTTGGCGGCATCGATCCGCGCCTGGGCATCGTCGCCGGCCAGCGGCTCGAGCGGGTTCTCGGCGCGATTGGCGTAGATCCGCCAGCGCTTCTCGCCGACGCAGTGGATCGCGAACACCTCATGCAGGTCGCAATGCGAGGCGAAGGCCTGGATGCCCTGGAAGGAGCAATAGAGATTGGCCTCGACCCGCGCCGCGAATTGCCGGGCGAGCGCATCGGTGAGCGCCCGGATCTCGGGCGCGACCTGCTCGACCGCATCGGCGACCAGGCTGGCGCCCATCGCCAGGAACATCTCGACCTTGGCCGGATCGGCGAAGCGGCGGGTGCCGCCGCGGCCGGGAACCGCGTCCATGTAGAAATCGGGCGAGACCGGCGCGCTGTTGAGCAGCAGCTTGATATGCTCCGGCCCCCAATGGGTGCGCACGCCGAGCAGCTGGTTGAGCCGCGCCCAGCCGATCACGCCCGCGCGGCCGGACCCCGCGGGCGCGGGGATATGGACCGGCTTGCGGCCCCAATAATCGGCAAGGAAGTGCTCGGGCGCCAGCGGCGCGATCAGCTCGGCGAGTTCCACGCGGTGACGCTAGCGGGTGCGGGCGCCCTTTGTCGATGCCGTTGGCACCGGCTCCTCTTCCTTCGTCGCCCCGGGCTTGACCCGGGGCCCCGCTTGGCATGTTCCGTGCGGGTGCAAGGGGCTGGGCTTAGACCATGGCCGGCCACGACGAAGAAGAAGCGGGACCCCGGCTCAAGGCCGGGGTGACGGAGAATTCCCGGGGTTCGCGGATACGAGAACGGCGCCGCCTCCCGGGGGAAGCGGCGCCGCTCGAATGCGATGCTGTCGCGGCTTACTTCTTGCCGACGACCACGCCGATCAGGCGCTGCTGGGCGCCGCCGATCGTGCCCGAGGCCGAGAAGACCACGCCGACCTGCTCGCCCTGCGAACCGAAGAAGCCGCCCGCCAGCGTGCCCGAGAGCGGGCTCGCATTGGTGAAGCTGCCGGTCCACTGGTTCTGGCCGACCGGGATCGCGCCCTGGGCGGTGAAGTTGGCATAGGCGACCGCGGTGCCGCCGCCGGCCGGGACCGTGCTGAGCGTGAAGACCATGTCGACCACGCCGGTGGCGAAGTTAACGTTGGTGGTGACGGTGCCGCTGACCTGGTTGATCGCGGTGCTGGTGCCGCTGGTGCTGACCAGGCGGCCGGTCATGCGGCTGGTGTAGCTGACGGTGCCAGTGGTCGGCATGTCCGACGTCGCGGTCGAGAAGCCCCAGGCGGTGTAGGCGAGGCGCTTCTGGCCCGCGGTCGAATCGCCACGCCACCAATTGGCCCAGCTGACGCGGGTGAGCGCCAGCGCGGTGTCGCTGGTCAGCGTCGTCGGGATCACGTTGTTGAGGAACTCGACCTGGGCGAACTTGCCCGCGGTGGTCGCATCCGTGGTGCGGAAGACGAACTCCTTGTTCGCGGTCGCCGAAGGCGTGACCAAAGTCGAGGTGCAGGTCTGGCCGGTCGGCACGCAGAAGCGCGATTCCTCGGTGTTCTCGCGCATCACATAGGTGCCGGTCGAGATCGCCGAATCGGTGGCGAGGCGCACGCGGCTCGACAGCGTCTCGGTGCTGGCGGCGCCGAGGGTGACCGCGCTGGTCGCCGGATCGCCGGTATAGCTGGTCGCGGCGCTGAACGTGTAGAACTCGGTCGGCGCGCTCAGCGGGAAGCTGGCATAGGTCGGCGACGCGGTCGGCGTCGGGGTCGGCGTGGCGGTCGGCGTCGGGGTCGCGGACGAGCTGCTCTTGCCGCCACCGCAGCCCGACAGCGCAACCGTCGCGACGAGCGCGCTCATGAACATGTGACGGCGAATCATTCCCTGCTCCTCAAAACACACGGGCACCGAAGGGGTTTGCCCCTGTACCCCAGATGAATGGCCCTCAGTCAAGCCATGCCGGTCCCGGCTAATCCGGACCCATTACGGCGCTTTGAGGGCCTTGGAAAACGAAACCGCGCAAGGCGATGCTCGTCCTCCGTCGAGACGGAGACGGAGGCGCGGCGCGGGTTCCGCAAGCCCGTGCTGGCAAAAGCGGCGCTTTGCCTCTATCGGGCGCCTTTCCCCAATTCACTGGAACAGGCTTCACATGGGTTTCCGCTGCGGCATCGTCGGGCTTCCGAACGTTGGCAAGTCCACGCTCTTCAACGCGCTGACCGAGACGGCGGCGGCGCAGGCGGCGAATTATCCGTTCTGCACGATCGAGCCGAATGTCGGCAATGTCGCCGTGCCCGACGCGCGGCTGAACAAGCTGGCCGAGATCGCCGGCTCGCAGAAGATCATCGAGACGCAGCTCGGCTTCGTCGACATCGCCGGCCTGGTGCGCGGCGCGAGCAAGGGCGAAGGGCTGGGCAACCAGTTCCTCGGCAATATCCGCGAGGTGGACGCGATCGTCCATGTGCTGCGCTGCTTCGAGAATGACGACATCCAGCATGTCGACAACAAGGTCGATCCGATCGCCGATGCCGAGACCGTCGAGACCGAGCTGATGCTCGCCGACCTCGAGAGCCTCGAGAAGCGCGTGCCGAACCTGCAGAAGAAGGCGGCGCAGGGCGACAAGGAATCGAAGATCGGCGCGAGCGTGCTCGGCCAGGCGCTCGACCTGCTGCGCGACGGCAAGCCCGCCCGCCTCACCGAGCCGAAGGACCCGGACGAGGAGCGCGTGTTCAAGCAGGCGCAGCTGCTCACCGGCAAGCCGGTCCTCTATGTCTGCAACGTCAACGAGGAAGACGCGGCCAAAGGCAACGACCTGTCGGCCAAGGTGTTCGCCAAGGCGGCGGCCGAGGGCGCCGAGGCGGTGGTCGTCTCCGCCGCGATCGAGGCCGACATCGCGACGATGCCGGTCGAGGACCGCGCCGAGTTCCTCGGCGAGCTGGGCCTGGAGGAGACCGGCCTCGCCCGCGTGATCCGCGCCGGCTACAAGCTGCTCCACCTGCTGACCTTCTTCACCGTCGGCCCGAAGGAAGCGCGCGCCTGGACCGTCGACGAAGGCGCCACCGCGCCGAACGCGGCGGGCGTGATCCACAGCGACTTCGAGAAGGGCTTCATCCGCGCCGAGACGATCGCCTATGACGATTTCGTCGCGCTGGGCGGCGAGGCCAAGGCCCGCGAGGCGGGCAAGCTGCGCGCGGAAGGCAAGGCGTACATCGTCAAGGACGGTGACGTGATGCACTTCCTGCACAGTTGAGCGTTGGGCCCATCGCTATCCACTGGAAGGGGAGTTCGATGGGCCTGCTGGACAAATTGCTGGGGCGCGGCGCGCCGAAGCCCGAAGCGACGGCGCAAGCGCTGCCGGCGGACGATGAGGGCGTGCTGGTCAACGCCTATGCCACGGTACGCGACCTGCCGCCGCTCGGCTTCGCGCACGCGTTGCACAACCGGCGCGACCTGTCCGATCCCGAGCTGGCCGAACATCTCGACGGTTTCACCGGCTATGTGATGGGGCGCGGCGACGGCAAGATGACCGCGGCGCGCTATCATCTGTGGCGTCATATCCAGCGGGTTCGGCACCAGATCAGTTTCTCGGTGGCGGCCGACGCGTTCGGCGAGATCGCGCAATGGGCACGCGACGCCAACGCCGTGTTCTTCCTGCCCGACGGCTCGGTGCGCGCGCCGGACGGGGCGGTGCTGATCGACAGCGCCGGTGCGAGCGATCCCGCCGCCGCCCTGCCCTATCAGCCCGACGCCGTGGCACGCCGCGAACGCACGCTGGCTGCCCTCGCCGGGATCGAGCCACGGCCGCCCGCCAGCATGCCGCCCGCGCTTGGCGAAGCCGAGGTGGCGCTGCGCCCGGCGGCGGCGGTGCTGCGGCGCGCGATGGCGCTGACCTGCGTGGCGGTCCATGCCGAGAATCTGGGCACCGGCGACGACGACATCCGCCCCCGGCTGCGCGAGGTGAACCCTGTCGGCATGGCATCGCTGACCCCGAAGGAAGCGGCGTTCATGGAGGACGAGGCCCCCGATGCGCAGACGGTCACCAGGATGGGCTGGCGCTACGAAGCGCTGAACACGCTGCTCTGGGCGCTGGGCAATCCGGCCGGAAAGCTCGACGCCAGCGACCGGATTGCCGATGCGGGCACGCTGGCACGCGCCGTGCTCGAGCTCGCAGAGGCACCGGCGGCCGATCCGCGGCTGCGCCCCGTTCCGGAAATCCTCGATGCGCTCGACCGGACCTGGCGCCAGCACTGGATCGTCCGGCAGGCGCACCAGCAGGGGACGCAGCCCGAGGGGCTGAGCCCGGACATCATCATGGAACGCCATGCCGCACTCAACTGGCTGACCGGCTTCCAGCAGGCGCGCGGCACCGAATGGGACGATATCGATACGCCGAGCTGAGCGGCCCTCAGGGCGTCTTCGCGCCCGGCAGCGTCGCGAGGCGGGCCTTGGGGATCTTGAGGACCATGCCCGCCGCGCGGCCGGGGAGCGCGCTTACCCGGTATTCGGCGGCGGTGCCGTAGATCTGGGCTATGTCGGCGGGCGCCAGGCCGTACTCGGCGGACAGCCAGCCGAACATGCCCGACGAGGCGGCGCGGAACGATGCGTCGAGCGAGCCCTCCATGCCGATCGCGACGAGATGCGTCGGCGTCTCGATACGGACCTGGCCGGCGCTCTTGCCACGGACCAGATCGACTTCGACCTCGACGTCCATCGACGTCTCGAGCGCGTCGCCGGTGGTCTCGCCATCGCCCTGCGCCGCATGCGCATCGCCGAAATAGAGCAAGGCGCCGGGCACCGCGACGGGGAGATAGACGGTCGTCCCCTCGCCCATCTCGTTGAAATCCATATTGCCGCCGAACCGGCCGACATCGCCCGAGCCGGGCGCCGGCGAACGCGCGTCGACCGCGACGCCGATGCCGCCGAGCATCGGCCGCACCGGCACCCAATAGCCCTTGAGCGCATCGCCCGGCGCCTCGGGCATGGCGACGCCCTTGTCGCGATCGAGCCGCCAGGTGACCGGCTTGCCCGTCCCCGCCAGGCGGACCGCGGTGCGCGCGTCCTGGCCGCGCTCGGTCATGCCGTTGGTGCTGATCGCGGTATCGCGGTTGAGGCGGAGCTTGCGGATGCGGACGACCAGCGTGTCGCCGGGCATCGCGCCATCGACATAGAAGGGGCCGGTCTGCGGATTACCGGGCGCGGCGCGGCGGACGCCCTCGGCATCGATTCCGGCGGCATCGATCGTGCTGGTGTGGATCGTGTCGCCCGGATTGACGTGGAGCGCCGGCGGATTGGATGGCGAGAATTGCCGGTAGAAGCGGGTCGGCACGAATTCGTGGCGCATCGGCGGCCGGGCCACGGGCGCGGGCGGACGCTCGGCGGTGAAGGCCAGGCGGTGGGGCGTGCGCGTGGGTTCGCTGCCGTCGATCAGGATCATCTCGCCGGTAATCCGTCCCTTTACCAGCCGGGCGGTGACATCCTCCGAGCCGCCGACGCTGTCCTTCGCCAGGAAGCGGATCTCCTTGCCCTTGACCGTGCCGGTGAGCACATCGCCGGTCAGGTCGCCGGTGATCGTGGCGCCGTCCTGCTTGAGATTGAGCGTCCAGACGGTGGGCGTGCCGAAATAGTCGACGGTGACGATCCAGCGCCCCGCGACCTGCTCCTGTGCCTGCGCCGCTGCCGGCATCGCGCAGACCAAAGCCGCCGCGCTCCACAAACCACCCCGCATATCGCCCTCCCTGCGACTTCGTTTCGATGAAGCAATGGTTTGAAGACTGAACTTCAAATGAACCGCGGGCCGGTTCGCGACGGCATGGCTTGCGCTTGCGGCGGCACGCGGGCCAGATAGGCGCATGCGCCGTCCCTCCCCCGTTCCGGTCCTTCGCCAGCTGGGCATCGTCTCGGGCATGGCGGTCGCCGGGCTGAGCCTGGCCTATCTGCTGGTGCTGGCGATCGGGCTGGCGACACTGCCGGCGCGCGGCGCGCCGATCGGCCAGCCCTGGTTCGGCGCGATGGAAGTGCTGATCCTGCTGCTGGTGCCGTTCCTGCTCGGGCTCGCCACCGCGGTGCGCGGCACCGGGCTGGCGCCGCGCTTCACCCGGCCCGCGCTCCCCGTGATGGCCGCGGCGCTGGCGCTGACCAGCGTGGTGCATCTGTCGATCCTGGCGCTAGGCATCCGAGACGCCTTCGCCTGGCCGAGCCTGCCCTATCTGCTCGACATCCTTGCCTGGGACGGGTTGTTCGCGATTGCCGTGCTGCTGATGGCGCCCGCCTTTCGCGGCGACGTGACGATCTACCGGCTGCTGCTCGGCAGCGGGGCGCTGGCGCTGCTCGGGCTGCTCGGGCCGCTCAGCGGCGTGATGGCACTGCGGATGATCGGGGTGGTCGGCTATGCGATCGTCTTCCCGATCGCGGCGGCGCTGATCGCGCGCTGGTTCAGCCGGTGGCGGCCGGCAGCGCAAAGCTGACCGGCGCGGCATCGACCCGGCCGGGCAGCGCCGGCATCGTCCCGTCGCGCAGGAAGCGCATCGTCGCCGCATCGAGATCGGGATGATCGCGCAGCAGCCGGCCATTGTGCTGGCCGCGATGCACGATCAGCGCGCGGGCATTGGGGAACCAGGGCAGCACATCGACCAGATTCTCGACCGGGGTGTTGGCGTCCCAATCGCCCTGGACGAACAGGATCGGCGTCTCGTCGCGCACCGGCAGGCGGAAGGCGTCGCCGAGATCGGCGGTGGGCCAGGCATCGGCGGTGGCGGCATAGGAAGCGAAATTCCACGGGCCGAGCATGTCGAGCGCGGGATCGGCCTGGATCTGCGCCCAGCGCGCCGCGGTGACGCCGGTGGCGGTGTCGATCAGCGGGCCGATCAGCGCGGCGGTGCTGGCCTTGCGCGTCTCCGCCTCCTCGGCCGCCCAGGCCTGGTAGCGGCCATGATAGGCGTCGATCACGAAGGCGGGCCATTTGCCGGCATCGACGACATGGCTGAACAGCGCGCGCTGATAGTCGCCCAGCCCGAGCACGACCTTGCCGGTGCCGGGCACCTCGACGGTCACCGGCCCGGCGGCGAAGCGATCGCGCACCGTGCGCGCCGCCGCGATCAGCCCGCCCTTGGGGATGAAGGGCCTGAGCGCCGGATCCTGCTCGGCCTCGAAGGCGACGCGCTGCATCACCGCGAAGACATGGGCAGGCATGTCGTACCCGTTGGCAAGCGGCTCGACGAGGGAGATCAGCCCGCGCGCGACCGTGCCCGGATGGCGCTTGAGCACGGCGAAGGCCCATTGCGAGCCGAAGCTGGCGGCGGTGAGGCTGATCCGGTCATAGCCGAGCGCGCGGCGGACCGCGTCGACGTCATCGGCGCATTCGGCGATCGTGTAGCCGGCAAGGTCGTGCCCCGGATTGGCCGCCGCCGCGCCCTCGGCCAGCTTGCGGGTGACTGCGATCTCGTCCTCGATCCGGCCGGGCCGGTCGAGCGGGGCGGCGGGATAGCGCAGCTCGAGCATGTCGCCGCGCAGCGTGTAGCCGCGCTGCTCGACGATCACGAGGTCGTTGGTCTCGGCATGGTCGAGCCACATGCGCAGCCGGCGCTTCGCCCGCGGGCTGGCATCGCCGAGCGTATCGAGCAGCGTGACGCCGGGGCCGCCGACGAGCAGAAAGATCGGCGGCTGGTTGCTCGGTTTCGTCGCCTTGATCCGCAGCACGCCGACCGTGATGCGCTTGCCGTCGGGCTTCGCGCGATTCTCGGGGACGGTGATCGCGCCGACCTCGTAGCGGACCGGGCTGCCGTCCGAGGCGGTCTCGGTGCCGGGGGTGAGCGTGAGCGGGCTCTGCGCGATTGCGGGCGGTGCCGCCGCCATGCCGAGCGCCACGATCAATCCGAGCAGGAACCGCATCCACCCCTCCCCCTGTTTCGAGCATCGTGACGCAGCCAAAATGAACGGGAGGTTAGCCGGCGATTTGCTCGCCCCGTCCCGTCGATGATACGACTTACCGCCGCAACATTTTGCTGTCAGGGGGCCCGACATGCGCTGGTATTCGAAGATCGCCGCCGCGGCCCTTGCCGCCGTCCTCCAGGCCTGTGCCACGGCGCCCGTCGCCGCGCCGCCGCCCGCCGCCGCGCCGGTCGCGGTCGAGC
>JAEXLC010000049.1 GCA_023445495.1 Pseudomonadota bacterium
CGCATAAACGGCTTCGGCCGCGCGGCCCTTCCAGGCCGCGCGGCCGGTGCCCGTAGACACGGTCCCGAAAGGGGTTGGGACCGCCGGGTGAAACGCACAAGCAAGCGTTTCGCTCCCGAACCGTTCACCCGTTTTTCGCGCTATCTTATGGTGAACAGCACCTGGTCGATCACCTTGCCGTCGAGGTCGACCAGCGCGAGGCGATGCTTGCCCGGCGGGGCGAGGATCAGGGGCCGCGAATCGGCGGTGCCGAGATCGCGCTTGTCCAGAATCAACCGGTGGCCAAGCGCCTGGCCCGACACCGAGATCGCCAGCCGCTGATTGTCCGTCGGGATGTCCGGATCGAGCGCATAGACGCTGCCCGCCACCGGATTGGTGATCCGCGGCCGCCGCGATTCGGCCGGGGCATAGGCGATGCGGTCCATGCCCGTCCCCTTCAGGAAATATTCGCGGCGCGGCTGTTCCATCCCGGCGGCGAAGCGGATCTGGCGCTCCTCGACGCCCTCTGGACGCGGCGGCGCCTTGCCGGGGTTCGCTTCGTTCAGCGCCAGCATCACGTCGCGCCACACCGGCGCCGCGCCGCTGGTGCCCGAGACCGCGCGCATCGGATCGCCCTCGAGATTGCCGACCCACACGCCCACGGTGAAGCGATCGGTGAAGCCGACGCACCAATTGTCGCGCATCGCCTTCGAAGTGCCGGTCTTCACCGCCGCCCAGAAGGGCAGGCGCAGCGCGGAATCGACGCCGAAGGTGCCCGCCCGGGCATTGGGGTCGGCGAGCATGTCGGCGACGATCCAGGCGGCCTGGGGGCTGGTGGTGCGGCGCAGGGCGTCGGTCTTCGCATCCAGGGTCAGGCGCAGCGGTGACCACCGCCCTTCGAGCGCGAGGCTGCGATAGGCGGCGACCTGCTCCATCAGCGTCACTTCGGCCGAGCCGAGCGCCAGCGAATAGCCATAATATTGGCCGTCCTCGACCAGCCCGCGATAGCCGGTGTCCCATAGCCGGTCGCGGAACGCATCGACGCCGGTGAGCAGCAAGGTGCGCACCGCCGGCACGTTGAGCGACCCCGCCAGCGCGATGCGGGCGGAGACCGGGCCCTTGAACGCCTTGTCGTAATTCTGCGGGACATAGAGGCCCGAGGCGGTGTCGAGCTGGACCGGCGAATCGTCGAGGATCGAAGCGGCGGTAAGATAGCCCTTCTCGATGCCCATCGCGTAGAGGAAGGGCTTCAGCGTCGATCCCGCCTGGCGATAGGAGGCGGCGCCGTCCACCGCCGGCGCAGTGCTTTCGCCGCCGATCCCGCCGACATAGGCGAGCACGTCACCCGATGCATTGTCCACCACCACCACCGCGCCGTCCCGGGCGCGCGATCCGCCCAGTCCCTGGAGCTGGCGGCGCAGCGCGACGATCGCCGCGCGCTGGATACGGGCATCGAGCGTGGTGGTGATCCTGGCGCCCGGCTTGGTGAGCAGCGCGGCGGAGAGGTGCGGCGCCAGGCCGGGATCGAGCGCAAGGCTGCGCGCCGGGCCGAGCATCGATGCGGCGGCACCGGCGAAGCGGCTGCAATCCTGGTCTCGGCTGAGCGCGCAGGCACGCCGCGCGACTTCGTTCGGGTTGGCCTGTGGATTGGGCAGCAGCGCGGCGAGCAGCAGCGCATCGTCGCGGGTGAGCGTTGCCGGGGTCTTGCCGAACAGGCCGAGTGCGGCCGCGCCGATCCCCTGCGCCTCCCCACGAAAGCCGGCGAGGTTGAGATAGGCTTCGAGGATCTGGTCCTTGGTCCAGCGCGATTCGAGGGACCACGCCGCGCGCATCTGGCGTAATTTCTCGCGCACCCCGCGGCTGCCGGGCGCGGCAAGATCGGGGGCGAGATAGGCGGCGACCTGCATCGACAGGGTCGAGGCGCCGCGGCCGCGCTTGCCCTCGATCCGGTCGCGCGCCGCCCCGCTCAGCGCCATCCAGTCGACTCCGCCATGGTCGCGGAAGCGGCGATCCTCGGCGGCGACGAGGATGTCGCGCGCCACCGGGGAGATGTCCCTGAGCGGAGTCCAGGCGAGGCGGCGGGCCTGATAGTCGACCCGGCTTGAATCGATCAGCACGCCGTGCCGGTCGTACAGCCAGGCTTCGGACGGGTGCCAGCCGGCGCGGACGGCGGTGTAATCGGGCAGCGCCGGCGGCCGCGTCACCCACCAGAAACTCGCCGAGCCAACCAGCAGCAGCGTCAGCAGCGTGCCGGTGACGCGGGGCGGGGTGACGACACCGCGCCACCCCTTTTCCTTCCACGCCGCCCGCTCGCGCCCCGCCCATGCGTGCAGCGCCTCTGGCGTGTCATCGATACGCTTCGTCCAGTGGCGGGCGAAGGCGAGGAAGCGGGTAAAAGCCTCCTTCGCCGTCACCGCTGCGCCACGGTCATCACGGCATTGGGCAGCTGCGCGCGGATCTCGGGCGAGTACATCGCTTCGATCCGGGTGGAGGGCAGGTTGAACTTGCCCGCCGCATCGAGCCGCATCACATACGAGATCGTGAAGCTGCCACGCGGCACCCAGCCATAGAAAGCGCGCCAGCTGTCATTGCCGCGCTCGATATAGCTGGGCGAGACGCCTTCACTGGTGCCCGCATCCTTAGCGAGCATCTCGGACTGGCCGCCGAGATTGCCGACGATCGTAGCACCTGCCGGGATCGGATCGTTGACCACCACCCAGTTGCGCTCGGCCGAAGCCTCGACGCTGATCGTCACCTTGACCACATCGCCGCGCGACCAGCTGCCGGGGACGGCCTGCTTGACCGCCTCGACCTTCTTGGTCGCCTTGTAGCCTGCCATCAGCGGCTGGGTGAGCGGCACGGCGGCCGTCACCCGGACGAACGCCCAGGGCCCGGCGCCGCCCGACTGGTTCATCACCAGCGGGGTGGTTGCGGCGGGCAGCGGGAAGCTGAACTGGCGCTGCGGCTCGGCCAGCGGCCAGCTGAGGCTCACCGGGCTGAAGCTCGAGAAGCTCGCCGTGGTGACGCCGGCGATGGCTTCGGCCGGGTACATCCCCATGAAGCGCCGCGCCAGGATCGTGCCCCAGGCATTGGCGGTGGTGGTGTCCCAGTGCCCGCGCTGCTGGCGGGCGGCGATGCCGACCATCAGCTTGGCCGAGTCATTCTCCCAGCCGGGGCGGCCGAGCGTGGCGAGCAGCGCCTTGATCGCCGCTTCGTCGTCCGACGACATCAGCCACCAGGCCATGCGGCCCTTGTCCGACAGGTCGACGCGGGTGCCTTCATAGACCAGGCGCTTGCGCAGCTCCTGTTCGGCAGCGACGCGGAGCTGCTGGCCATTGGCCAGGCCCTGCACCTTGCCGAGCGCCATCGCATAGTCGGAGAGCGTCGAAGTCGGCATCTCGGCCGGCGCCATGCCGATCTGGCCGAGCATCGCCGAGCTTGCCGCGCCTTGCCGGGCCAGCGCGGTGAACGCCGCGACCCGCTGCAGGCGGACATCGCCATAATCCTCGTGGCGGAGACGTCCGTCCAGCACGGCCTTCATCGCCTCGATCATCTTGGCCTTGGGGCCTTCCGGCAGCGGCAGGCCCGCTTCGCCGGTCGCCGACAGGATATAGGCGGTCAGCGATTCCGAACCGGGCCAGTCGCCCGGCCAGTAGCGCAGCAGGCCGTCGCCATCCTGATAGGCGGGGATGTCGCTGGCGATCAGGTTCCACTGGCCGGTATCGCCCAGCGCGATCGCGCGCGAAGTGCGCTGCTCAAGGCAGTTATACGGATAGCGCGCCATATACTCGCGCACGCCGGAGAGCGGCGGGGCGAGGCTGTCGGTCAGGCTCACTTCGACCGCGCCGAAGCCGGGCAATGCGCCGGCCGGCGGCGCGATGGTGAACTGGGTGCCACCGCCGACCCGGCCGAGCGTGGCCGCCCAGGTCTCGACCGGCACTGCCGGCGCGACCTGCTGGGCTACCGTGATCCGGTCGCTCGACTTGCCGTCGGTGGTCTTCGCGGTGACCGTCCAGCTCAGCTTGCCGTCCTTGGGCGGCGCGGTGAGGTTCCACACCACCGGTGCGGCGCCGCCGGCCGGGATGTCGACGGTTAGCGGCTTGCCGGTGGCATAGGCCGGGCTCAGCGCCACCGTAGCGGTCACCTTCATCGGCTTGCTCGAGCCGTTGCGCAGCGTGAACATCGCGCCGAACTGGTCGCCAGTGCGCACCAGCTGCGGCACGCCGGCATAGATGGTCAGGTCCTGCGACGAGCGGATGCTGGCGCTGCCCGTGCCGAACAGCTGCGGACCCGAGGTGGCGACCGCGACCAGCTTGAACGAGGTCAGCGCATCGTTGAGCGTCACCGGCACCCGGGCATGGCCGTTGCCGTCGAGCGCGACCTTGCCCTTCCACAGCAGGACGGGCTGGAAATTCTCGCGGTTGAGGCCCGAAAGATCCCCACCGCCGCCACCGCCGCCGGCTTCCACCGCCTTCTTGCCGTAGTGCCGCTTGCCGACCACCTGGGTCTGCGCGGTCGAAGTCAGCACCGAGATCGGGCGATCGCCCATCATCGCGGTCAGCACCTCCCAGCTGTCATTGGGCGATAGCTGGAGCAGCGCCTCGTCGACCGCGACGAACGCGACATCGGCCGAAGTCGCGGGCTTGCCGTCCGGGCTCTTCACCGTGACGTCCACCTGCGCGACGTCGCGCGCCGCATAGCTCGGCTTGTCGGCCTTCACTGCGACATCGAGCTTATGGCCTTCCCAGCCGACCTTCACCTTGGCGATGCCCAGGCGATAGGCGGGCTTGGCGAGATCGACCGTGGCGGTCGGCTCGCCGCCGTCCTTCGACCAAGGGCCGCCCCAGTCGCGCGCGATGCTCGATCGCCAGTTCTGCCAGCCGGACACGCGCCCGCGCACGGCCATCACCGATACGAACACGTCCGGCGCATAGTCGCCCGGCATCGGCACTTCGATCACCGGGTCCTTGCCGGTCAGCCCGACGACGAAGCTGGAGAGCACGCCTTCGCGCTCGACCGTGACCAGCGCGGTCGCGTCGCGGAACGGCATGCGGACCTGGAACTTGGCGGTCTCGCCGGCCTTGTATTCCTGCTTCTCGGGGATGACGTCCATGCGGTCGCCATTGTCGCCGCCGAACCACCAGTCATCGTCGCCAACCAGCCACACCGACTTGGTCGCGCGGGCGACATTGCCATTGGCGTCCTTGGTGGTGGCGACGGCATAGACTTCGCCCGACACGCCCGGGTTCATCTGGCAGCTCGCCAGGCCCTGCGCGTCGGTGGTCGCCGAGCAGGTGGCGCTCAGCTTGGTCGTCTTCATCTGGTTGTCGTACGCGTAGAAGCCGCCGATCAGCCGGCGCCGCGCGGTCAGGATCTCGCGGCTGTACAGCTCGACCGAGATCGCCTGGTTGGCGAGCGGCTTGCCGGCGGTATCGAGCGCGACGAAGCGCAGGCGCAGGTCGTCCTGCTTCATCAGCCAGCCGTCGCTCTTGACGCCGAGCTGCACCGCGGACGTGAAGATCGGGATGCGCCGCGACGAGGTGAGCACCTGGCCGTTGGCATCCTGATAGTCCATCTCGACCAGCATCGTCGTGTTCTGCTCGAGCGACTGCGGCACTTCGGCGTTGATCCGGCTGGTGCCGTCGGCGCCGAGCGTGGCCGGGAGCGTCTGGGTCGGGGGTAGCTGGACCTGCTCGTCCTCGCCCTCGCCGTTCATCGGCTTGGTGCCTTCGGTCATCGCCCGGCCACCGAACGTGTAGCCGTCATAGCCGTCGGGGGTCTTGAAGTCGGCGAAATAGCCGATCCGCGTCTCGACCGGCAGGCTGGCCGCGCCGCCGCCCGAGAGATAGCCGACGAACAGGTCGAGCGGCAGCGCCGAGGGGCGCACGGCGGCGTCCTTCGGGCCGGCGACCGATGCCTTCATCGTTGGCAGCTTGTATTCGTCGACCTTGAACGACTGGCCGGTCCAGATCGTGCGCTCCTTGCCCTCGCCGTCCTTGGTCAGGACGGTGAGGTCGTAATCGCCCATCTTGGCGCCCTGCGGCGCGGTCCATTCGGTTTCGCCGACGCCGTTCTGGTCGATGGCGAGCGGCAGGTCATACTGGGTGTCCGAGCCGCGATGGCTGAGGCGCAGCGTGCCGCTGAACGCCGGCGAGGCGGTGAAGCCCGCGGCCACCGGCGTGCGCACGATGTGCTTCATGTGTACCGTCTCGCCCTGGCGGACGAGCGAGCGGTCGAACACGGTGTGGAACTTCTCCTCCGGCGCCGACCAGCCATAGTTGAGGTCGAAGTCGTACGGGCGGATGCCGTCGCCCCACTGGGTGAGCGTGAAGCTGAAGTCGTCGGCCTTGCGCGCCGAGATCATCAGCGGGCTCGAATTGCCGTTCTCGCAGCTCGAATAGGTTTCGGGCGCGGGCAGGCCGGCGGGCACGCCGAGGCGACCCGAGGCGTCGGTCCTGCCCTTGGCGAGCAGCTGGCCGGTGCAGCTGTCGGTGACGCGCACTTCGGCCTCGCCGACGCCCTGGCCGCTGTCGAGCGCGGTGACCCAGACCAGCGACTGATCGCGGCCCCATTTGAAATGGACGCTCATGTTGGTGACGAGCGCACCGGCGGCGACATAGCGCGGCGCCTTGCGGCCGAGCAGTGCCTCGCCGAGCCGCGGGCTGGCCAGCTCGACGATGTAGAAGCCGGGCTTGCCGAGCGGGATGCCGACGACCTCGAATTCCTTGCCCTTGCCCGGCAACCCGATCTTGAGCGGCTTGCCGACCGCGGGGGTGAGCAGCGGCTTGGCACCGGTCTGGTTGATCCGGATCGTCTCGTCGCCGCGCTTCACTTCGTCGGACTTGTCCTCGGCGGCATCGCCGAGCGCGCGGAACCATTTGGCGATCTCGCCATCGCCACCCTCGACCTTGAGGCTCTGGCCGTTGACCGCCATCTGCGTGCCCTGGAGATCGGGCTCGACATTGCGGACGCTGACCGGAAGGACGCCGCCTTCCCTGGCTTCGAGGATGCCGAAATTGCCGGCGAACTTCACCAGCGGCGGCGGCGCATCGAACTTCACGTCGAGCGGGAAGCGCTCGGCATTGGCGAGCTTGCGGCCGCTCTCGTCGGTGATGTTGGCGGGGAAGACCACCTTTGCGGTGGTCTCGGCAGGCAGCGGCGCCTTGAACTTGAGGTCGGCCACCGCCGCCTTGTTCTTGTCGTCATCGCCGAAGATCGGCGCGAGTTCCTTGCCGTCCGCCGTCCTGATGCGGATCGCTTCCGCCTGCGCCTTGGGGATCGGCGCGGAGAAGCGCACCCAGGCGTCCTGCACCGGGCTGCAGCCTGCGGTGGGATTGACGCGCGAGCATTCGAAGCGAGCGCTGAATTCCTTGCGGACGGAGAAATCGAAGCGCTGGTCGGTGCCGGCGGTGCGGCCCGAGGCGCTCTTGATATCCTTGCCCCACACCAGCGCCATGTCGCGTCCGGCGGGCAGCGGGCGGCGGCACTTCACCGCGACGACGCTGGCGAGCGACTTGGCGCGATCCTCGGCCTTGGCGGGGAGCGACTGGGGCAGGCCGGCTTCGCTCAGGAAGCTCTGCACTTCCCAGCGATCGGTGCCGAGATCGGCGAGCAGCTTGGGCGCGACATCGGCGGGAAGGACGTCGACCGGGATCTTCTCGCCCAGCCCGTCGACCGCGCAATAGGCATTGGCGCCGACCGAGGCGCGATCGGGCGCGAGGTTCGCCGCGACGACGAACACCTGGTCCTCCTCGATCTCGCTGCCATAGCGGTTGGGCAGCACCGCGCGGGCGATCGGGCCGCCCGAATCCACCGTGAACTCCTTCTGGCCCTGCAGGTCATAGCCCGACAGGCTCTTGATCCCGTCGCGCAGCACGAACTTGCAGGTGACGCCGCCGGGGAGCGGCGAGGCGAATTCATGGACGAAGGTCTGCTGGTCGACCCAGCGGCCCTGGCCGCCGACCGGGCACTCTACCTTGAAGGGCGATTCCGCGCGGGGGTCACCCAGCGGCACCATCGGCACGTTGAAGCGGGCGGTGAAGCGCTCGATCGCGCCGTCGCCGACGCCGGGCGTCGCCATCTCCACCTGGGGGCCATTGTCACCGAACGCAGTGACCGCGCCGATCGGCGCCAGCACCAGAGCCAATACGCCAAGCCGGGCAACGAGCTTCATGATGACTTCCCCCTCAGGCAGCGCCGGCACGATAGTCCGAGGCCCTGCCAAGTCCAGCGACGAATTAACCGCCTCCGTTTCGGAGTAGAAATGCGCCATCGGCCTTGATCGTTCCGAGGGCGGTACGGCTAAATTCCCTGTCCGAATCGGAGGGGATATTGCGCCGATGGGGGAGGGGCTGCTCATTGCGATCGATGTGGTCGCGCGTGAGACGACATTGTTCGCGGCGCTGTGGTTCGTGGTGGGCGGCCTCGACGATCTGCTCGTCGACCTGATCTATCTCGCGCAGCGGCTATGGCGGCGTGGCGCGCCGCTTCCCGCGCTGGACGGGCCGGTGCCGCCGGGGCGGATCGTGGTGTTCGTACCGGCCTGGGATGAATCGGCGGTCATCGGTGCCATGCTGCGCGCGGCGCTCGCACGCTTCGATCATCCCGATTACCGCATCTATGTCGGCACCTATCCGAACGATCCGGCGACGATCGCGGCAGTCGCCGATGTCGCGCTGGAGGATGTGAGGGTGCGACTGGTGATCGGCCCGCGGCCGGGCGGGACGACCAAGGCGGATTGCCTCAACACGCTGTGGCGGGCGCTGTTGCGGGACGAGCAGGCGGAGGGCTTCACCGCCTGCGCCGTGGTGCTCCACGATGCCGAGGACGTCGTCCATCCGCTCGAGCTGCGCGCCTATGCGCACGGGCTGCTTGCGCATGCCGCCGTGCAGCTGCCGGTGCTGCCGCTGGCGCACGCGCATTCGCGATTCTTTGCCGGGCACTATTTAGATGAATTTGCAGAAGCCCATGGTCGGACGCTGGTGGTGCGCCAGGCGGTGGGGGCGGGACTGCCCTTTGCCGGGGTGGGCTGCGCGATCCGGCGCGACGTGCTGGCGCGGCTGGCGGATCTGCGCGGCGGCGGACCGTTCGATGCCGAGAGCCTGGTCGAGGATTATGAGCTCGGGCTGACCCTCGCCGCGATGGGCACGCCGGCGCATCTGGTCCGGATCGCCGAGACGCCGGGCGGGCCGCTGGTCGCGGTGCGCGCCTATTTCCCGGCGACGCTCGATGCGGCCGTGCGGCAAAAGGCACGCTGGATGATCGGCATCGCCCTGGCCGGCTGGGACCGCACCGGCTGGGGTGGCTGGCGCCAAGTCGGCGACAACTGGATGCGGATGCGCGATCGGCGCGCGACGCTGGAGATACCGGTGCTCGCGCTCGCCTATCTCTCGATCCTTGCCTGGGCGGCTTCGCTTGGCGGGCATCTGCTGGCCGGCACCGTCCCGGTTGCGCCTTCCGTGCTGATGCAGGCGGTGCTGTGGACCAATCTCGCGCTGCTGGCCTGGCGGCTCGTGGTGCGCGCCGCCTTTGTCGGGCGCGCCTATGGCTGGCGCGAGGCACTGTGGTCGATGCCGCGGGTGCTGTCGAGCAACGCCGTCGCCCTGCTCGCGGCACGCCGTGCGCTGTTCGCCTATGTCGGGATGCTGCGCGGGGCGCCGCCGCGCTGGGACAAGACCGCGCACCAGTTTCCCGATCTCGCGCCGGCGCGCGGCGGATGAACGGCCGGGGCCGGCCGCTGCGCTTCGTGGCGCTGGTGATGTTCGCCTGGATCGGCGGGCGCATCGCGATCCTGTGGCCGCAGACCGGGTCCCTGCCGGCGGCGATCGAGGCGGCGATCCCGATCGCGCGGGCGGGTCCTGCCGACGCGCCTCTGGGTGCCAAACCGCCCGCCCGGCATTTCGGGATGCCGCCGCGCCCGGCAGTTGCGGCGCCCTTGCCGGCATATCGCGCGCCTTTGGGTGACGATAACCCCCGGGTGCAACTCGCGCTGATGGCGCTTGCCCAATATGGCGAGACCAACGCGGTCCCGCCGCCGCTGCTCGCGTTGCCGGCGGGCGCCGTCGTCCTGCCGGCCAGCGCGCCCGAGCGCCTCGATCCGCTGCCCGATCGCTGGTCGCTGGGCGCCTGGATGGTCGCACGCGGCGCGGGCGGTAATGGCGCGGCACCCGGCGGACAGATCGGCGGGGGGCAGGCCGGCGCGCGCCTCGCCTGGGCGATATCGCCGCGCCATCGCCTCGCCGCCTATGGCCGGATCACCACGCCTCTGTCGGGTCCGGGCCGGGAGGCGGCGCTGGGGCTCGAATGGCAGCCGACACGCGCACCGGTCCGGCTGATCGCCGAACGCCGCTTCGGGCTCGACGGCAATCCGGGCGGCACCGGGCTCGGCATGGTCGCCGGCATGGATGCGGAATGGCGCGGCTTCCGGCTGGAAGCCTATGGCCAGGCCGGCGCGGTGCTGCGGCGGCGCGCCGACCCCTATGCCGATGGCGCCGCGCGGGGCACGAGAACCGTCGAAGCGAACGGCGCGATACGGTTGGGGCTGGGGGCGGGTGCCTGGGGTGCGGCCCAGCGCGAGGCGCAGCGGCTCGACATCGGCCCCTCGGCGACCTTGGCGGTGCATAACCTGCGCGTTGCGCTCGACTGGCGCCAGCGCGTCGCGGGCGAGGCGCGGCCCGGTTCGGGCCTCGCGCTCACCTTGGGTGCGGATTTCTGATTATTTGCCCTGCGCCCGCCAGCGCTTGATCGTGCGCTCGAGGATCTGCTCCTCGCCGCCGGTATCGCGCCACAGCTCGGAGAACAGCGGATCGTCCGAAGCCGGCCGCTTATTGTCTTCCAGCGCATCGAACAGCAGGCGGATCGGCGTGGCGACGCCTTCGCCCACCGCGATGCATTCCCGGTTCCGGAGTGCCGGGATCGAATCGAGGAAGCCGCGCGCGCCTTCGGGCATCGCGGCCTTGACGAAGGCCTGGTCGCGCTCGTTGTTGAGGCGCATCGACAGGATGGTGCCGCACTGCGAGAGCACGCCTTCGGCAAGGTCCGACGGGCGCTGGGTGATCAGGCCCAGCGACACGCCATATTTACGGCCTTCCTTGGCAATCCGGCTGAGGATGCGGCCGACCGAGGAGCCATCGGCGTTGCGCTCGTTGGGGACGTAGCGGTGGGCCTCTTCGCAGACGAGCAGGATCGGCCGCTTGCTCTCGCCGCGCGACCAGATCGCGAAGTCGAACACCATGCGGCTGAGCACGGCGACCACCACCGAAGTGATTTCGCTCGGCACGCCCGACACGTCGATGATCGAGATCGGCTTGCCGTCGCCCGGCAGGCGGAACACGCGCGACAGGAAGCTGGCCATCGTATCCGCCACCAGCATGCCCGAGAACATGAAGGCGTAGCGCGGGTCGCCCTTGATCTCGTCGATCTTGGAACGGATGCGCAGGAACGGCGCCGTGTCGGTCGCCTTGTCCATCTTGCCCATTTCGAGCTGCAGGATCTGGGTCAGGTCGCTCAGCAGATAGGGGATCGGCGCATCGACGGTGAGCTTGCCGATCTCGGCGGCGAGGCGATTCTTCTGCTTCGCGGCGAGCACGCACTTGGCGAGGATGTCCGCGTCCATCTGCCGGTCGGAGCCGGAGCTGGTCAGGAACACTTCGCAATGTTCCTCGAAGTTCATCAGCCAGTACGGCATCTGCAAATTGCTGACGTCGTAGAGCGCGCCGGTGGTCTTGAACGCGCTGGCATATTCGCCGTGCGGATCGACCATCACGACATGGCCCTGCGGCGCGAGTTCGCAGATCCGGTGGAGGATCAGCGCGGCCGCGGTCGACTTGCCGGTACCGGTCGAGCCGAGCAGCGCGAAATGCTTGCCGAGCATCGCATCGACATAGAGCGCGGCACGGATGTCCTTGGTCGGATAGACATTGCCGATCTCGATATGCGCGCGGTCCTCGGCAGCGTAGATCTGCTTGAGGTCGGCGGTGGAGACCGGGAAGACCGGCGCGCCCGGGGTCGGGTAGCGGGTCACGCCGCGGCGGAACTTGTAGAGCTTGCCGGTCAGCCGCTCCTCGTCGCCCTCGCCCAGGAAGTCGATATAGGCGGCGATATGCTCGCCCTGGAGCTTGAGCGAGCGGACATTCGCGATCAGCCAGGTCGCGCCGACGCGCACCTTCACCTGGCTGCCGACCTGGCCGGCATTGGCGACGGTGGGATCGGGATTGCCCTCAAGCGCATGCAGCGCCTCGGGATCGATCAGCACCTGGCTCGACGAGCCCGCGATCTCGAGCACCGCGCCGATCGGCTCGATCGGCGCCCGCGAGGGCAGGCCCTCGGAAGATGAAACCGACGCCGCGCCATCGAACCCGCGCGCGCCAAACTGGCCGTCCATTCGGCTGCTCCCCGTTACCGCTCTCAACTATGCGCGCGGGGAGGTAAATATTGGGTGAGTCCCGAAGCTTTCAGAAGCGTTTCCACACCGCCCCGGCGCCCCAGCCGAACAGGATGGAGAGCGCGACCGCGACGATGCCGTAGATCACCGAATAGTGATCGGCCGAATAGGCGACGAAGCGCTCGAAGCCCGATTTGCGGATTTCGATCGGGCGGACGGCGGCGGCGAGCACGCGGCCATCGCGGATCAGGAAGGTCTCGGCGGTGAACTTGCCGATCGGCACGCGCGCCGGGATCTTGAGCCGGGCGCGATAGAGCACGCCATCGGTGATCTCCACGGCGCCCGGCGCCTGGTAATAGAGGCCGGCGCGCGCGCGCAGGTCTTCCAGCCCCTTGTCGAAGCGCGTCTGCACTTCGGGGGCGGCGCCGGAGGCGGGCGAGAGCTGGAGGCTGTCGACGCCGAGCTCGTAGATGGCGCGGGTGCGCTCATCGACGATCCTGTCGATCGGCCGGGACGAAGCGATCGCGTAGAAGCTCGGTGCCGAGCGATAGCGCATCCGCTCGGCATTCACCCAGATCCCGGCGACCTTCTCCTTCTCGCGTACCTGCACCGATTGGGTCGGGCCCTTCACCACCACGACGATGTCGGCAGGCTTCTCGTCCTGCCCCGGCGCGCGGCCGCCGGGATAGAGGATCGCGCCGAACAGCAGCAGCTCGGCGCCGGTGAAGCTATAGGCGATCTCGATGTCGCGCTGGGACACGTCGGGGACGAGCGTCGGCTTGGCCTGGCCCATCAGCAGCGGCGCGAGGGCGAGGAGAAGCAATCGCCTCACAGCAGCTCGACCGAGTAGATCTCGTCCGGCTGCCAGGCGAGGCCGAGCAACATGCGGACGGCGACGAGCAGCACGATCACCGCGAGGATGAAGCGCAGATATTCGGGCTTCACCGCCAGCGCGAAGCGCGCGCCCATCTGCGCGCCGATCACCGAGCCGAGCAGGAGGAGCGCGGCCAGGACGATGTCGACCGCTTTGGTAGTGGTGGCGTGGACCATGGTCGCGGCGGCGGTGACGAACAGGATCTGGAACAGCGAGGTGCCGACCACGACCTGGGTGCCCATGCCGAGCAGATAGAGCATCGCCGGCACCAGGATGAAGCCGCCGCCGACGCCGAGCAGCACGGTCAGGATGCCGGTAAAGAAGCCGAGCAGCAGCGGCGCCAGCGGCGAGAGGTAGAGGCCCGAGGAATAGAAGCGCCAGCG
>JAEXLC010000074.1 GCA_023445495.1 Pseudomonadota bacterium
GGAACGGCCATGCGGGAAACGCCGCAACGACAGTCAGGGAAGGATCACGCCTTTTCCAGCGTGCACTGGAGGGGATGCTGGTTCTGCCGGGCGAACTCGATCACCTGGCTCACCTTGGTCTCGGCGACTTCGTAGCTGAACACGCCGCACACGCCCACGCCGCGCTGGTGGACGTGGAGCATCACCCGCGTCGCCTCTTCCATGTCCATCCGGAAGAAGCGTTGCAGGCACAGCACGACGAACTCCATCGGCGTGTAATCGTCGTTGAGCATCAGCACCCGGTAGGGCGTCGGCTTCTTGGTGCGCGTGCGGGTACGCGTGGCGAGGCCGATCGAGGGGTTGTTGCCCCGATCGTCGTCATTGCCGTCCTCGGCCATGCGGGTCTGGAATGTCACGGGATCTGTCACGCCGCGGAAAATATGGGCTCGTGTCCCCAAGGGCAAGGCCACGCCGAACGCGTAAACCCTGATTGAGAACAGCCAGGGGGTTTTCGCAAAAGGAAAGGGCGGCCCTTCCCGAAGGAACGACCGCCCCAATCCTGTGTCTTCCGGCGCCGTTTTGTCCGGCTTGCGCCGGTGGGCGGGAAGCGCCTGGCTTACGCCGCAGTCTTCACCTTCTCGGCGGCGACGGCAACGCGGTTCGACAGCGGCTGGGCCGCGTCGCTGGCGAGCTTGATCAGCGCTTCGGTGTTCTTCGAAGCCTCGGCGACGTACGAGTCGAACGAGGTGCGGAAGAAGTCGCTCTGCAGCTTGAAGAAGTCGGCCGGGGTCTTGGCCGACGAGAAGCTCTTCAGCGCGGCGGTCGCGCTCTCGAAGCTCTTGCGGCCATATTCGGCGGCGTCCTGGCCCAGGCCTTCGAAGCCCTTGGCGGCGATGCGGCCCGATTCGACGAGCGCTTCGACATTGCCCTTGGCGAACTCATTGGCTTCCTCGACCAGCTTGGTCGACTTCTCGACGGCGGCCTTGGTGCGGTCGTTCCACTCGGCGAACAGAGCCTGGGCCTTGCCGGTGGCGTTCTCGATGGTGGTCATCACTTTTTCCTTCACTGCCGGCGCGGCGACGGTCTCCTCGACAGCCTCCACGGCGGTGGTTGCGGTTTCCGTGACGGCCTCGACGATCGGCTCGACCACGGCTTCAACAGTTTCAGTCACTTCCTGCGTTGCGTCCGCAAGGACCGGTGCCGGCTCGGCGACGGGAGCTTCCACGATCGTCTCGACGATCGGTTCGGCAACCTTCTCCTGCACGGGCGTCTCTGCCTTGGGCGCAGCAACCTTCGCCGGCGCGGCCTTGGCGCGCGCCGCAGGCTTCGGAGCGGCTGGCTTGCCGGTCTTCGGTCCCTTGGTGGCCATGATATGCCTTCCCTAAAAGCTATTGCTGCGATGCAACATGTAGGCTTTTCCGGCAGGCATTGCAAGCATTATTGTGCAGTGCACAAAAATACACAAAGCGTTCAAATTAGATGATAAATCAGCGTGTTCGCACATAGCTGCCCGGCGCATCTTCCAGCGCCGCGAGCTTCCCCTTGCCGGGCAGGCGAGCGCCCTTTGGCGGCACCTTTTCCGAATCGATTGCTGCAAGCCATTCGATCCAGTCGGGCCACCAGCTCCCCTTAGTCTCTTTCGCGCCCGCAAAGAACTCCGCCAGCGTCTCAACCTTGTCCGAATTGGTCCAATACTGGTATTTTTGCGCCGAAGGGGGGTTCACCACCCCGGCGATATGGCCTGAGCCCGCCAGCACGAACTTGAGCGGACCCTTGAAGTAATGGGTCATCTTCCAGACGCTCTGCGCCGGCGCGATATGGTCCTCGCGCCCCGCCTGGACATAGGTCGGCGTCATCACCCGGTGCAGGTCGAGCGGCGTGCCGTTGATCGACAATGCGCCGGGCTGGACCAGCTTGTTGTCGCGATAGAGGTCGGTCAGGTAGCTCATGTGCCAGCGCGCCGGCAGGTTGGTCACGTCCGAGTTCCAGTGGAGCAGGTCGAACGGAGCGTAGTCCTTGCCCATCAGATAGTTGTTGGTGACGTAGTTCCAGATCAGGTCGCGGCCGCGCAGCAGGTTGAACGTCGCCGCCATGTAGCGCCCGTCGAGAAAGCCCTCGGTGCCCAGGCTGCGGATCATCGCCAGCTGGTCGTCGTCGACGAACATGCTGAGCTCGCCGGCTTCGGAGAAATCGACCTGCGCGGTGAAGAAGGTCGCGCTCGCCACCTTCTCGGCCTCGCCGCGCGCATGCAGCACCGCCAGCGTCGCGGCGAGCGTGGTGCCGGCCACGCAATAGCCGATCGCGTGCACGCCCTTCACGCCCAGCAGCTCGCGCACCGTATCGATCGCGTCGATCTGCCCGCCTTCGACGAAATCGTCCCACACCACGTCCTTCATCGTGGCATCGGCGGACTTCCACGACACGACGAACACGGTCAGTCCCTGCTCCACCGCCCAGCGGATAAAGCTCTTCTCGGGGTTGAGGTCGAGGATGTAGAAGCGGTTGATCCAGGGCGGGAAGATCAGCAGCGGCGTGGCGTACACCTCCTTGGCGCCCTCCGCCGGGGCGTACTGGATCAGCTCGTAGAGCGGCGTGCGCTTGACCACCTTACCCGGCGTCATCGCCAGGTTACGGCCCAGCTCATAGGCGCCTTCCGCGGTCTGGGTCATCTGGCCCCTGGCCATGTCGCCCATCATGTTGCTCAGGCCCTTGAGCAGGCTCTCGCCCTTGGTCTCGACGATCTTCTCGAGCACTTCGGGGTTGGTCGCCGGGAAGTTGGTCGGGCTCAGCGCATCGATGAAGCCCTTGGTCGCGAAGCGCACCTGCTCCTTCTGCTTCGGGTCCATCCCCTCCATCGCATCGACGCCGCGCAGCATGTGATCGGCGATGACGAAATAGCTCTGGCGCAGGAAATCGAACACCGGTTCCTCGCGCCATTGCGGCGCCTTGAAGCGCTTGTCGCGGGCCTGCTCGGGCGATTCCTCGAAAGGCTGGGCATGGCTGGGATCGAGGAAGCGCTGCCACAGCTTCATCGTGTCCGCCCAGAAATCGGTGCTCGCCTTCACCGCCACGCTGGGATCGAGCAGCGCGCCGAACGGCGGCGCCGCCGGCATATGCTCCACCCAGTCGAAGCCATGCTCCAGCATCATCTGCTGGGCCCGGCCCAGCACCCAGGTCCAGTGCTGCAGGTCTTCCAGGTCGGGAATCGGCGGGGTCGTCGTCTCGGCCATGCGCATCCTCTTCAAGCGCTGCTTTAGCGCACCACATCGAACTCGTCATTCCCGCAGACGCGAACATGGCGTAGGGGAACCGAACGGTACAGCGTCGTGCCGCGCTCCAACCCCTGAGAGATGAGGAAATGTCCGAAGAATTCTACCGCATGAAACGCCTGCCCCCGTATGTCATCGCCGAAGTGAATGCGATGCGGGCAGCGGCGCGTGCGGCGGGAGAGGACATCATCGATCTCGGCATGGGCAACCCCGACCTGCCGCCGCCGCCGCACGTGATCGAGAAGCTGGTCGAAGTCGCGCAGAAGCCCGACGCGCACGGCTACTCCCAGTCCAAGGGCATTCCCGGCCTGCGTCGTGCCCAGGCGAATTATTATGCCCGCCGCTTCGGTGTCGAGATCGATCCCGAGACCGAGGTCGTCGTGACGATGGGCTCGAAGGAAGGCCTGGCCAGCCTCGCCACCGCGATCACCGCGCCGGGCGACGTCGTGCTGGCGCCCAATCCGAGCTACCCGATCCACACCTTCGGCTTCATCATCGCCGGCGCGACGATCCGCGCGGTGCCGACCACGCCGGACGAGCATTATTTCGAGAGCCTCGAGCGCGCGATGGCCTTCACCGTGCCGCGCCCGTCGATCCTGGTGGTCAACTATCCGTCGAACCCGACGGCCGAGACGGTCGATCTCGCCTTCTACGAGCGGCTGGTCGCCTGGGCGCGCGAGAACAAGGTGTGGATCCTCTCCGACCTCGCCTATTCGGAGCTCTATTTCGACGGCAAGCCGACCGTGTCGATCCTGCAGGTCAAGGGCGCCAAGGACGTGGCGATCGAGTTCACCTCGCTCTCCAAGACCTATTCGATGGCCGGCTGGCGGATGGGCTTCGCGGTGGGCAACAAGAAGCTGATCGCGGCGATGACGCGGGTGAAGTCGTATCTCGACTACGGCGCCTTCACCCCGATCCAGGCCGCCGCCTGCGCCGCATTGAACGGCCCGCAGGACATCGTCGAGGCGAACCGCCAGCTCTACCACAAGCGCCGCGACGTGCTGGTCGAGAGCTTCGGCCGCGCCGGCTGGGACATCCCCTCCCCGCCCGCCTCGATGTTCGCCTGGGCGCCTTTGCCCCCGGCGCTCGCCCATCTCGGCAGCCTCGAATTCTCCAAGCAGCTGCTCACCCATGCCAAGGTCGCGGTCGCGCCCGGCGTCGGCTATGGCGAGAATGGCGAAGGGTTCGTGCGCATCGCGATGGTCGAGAATGAGCAGCGCCTGCGCCAGGCCGCGCGCAACGTGAAGCAGTATCTCAAGTCGATGGGCGTCAACACCCCGGCAAAGGCAGGCTGAGCCCGAACCGGTGCTGCATATCGACCTGCTCTATTCGCTGGCCGGGATCCTGGTCGGCCTGCTTGTCGGGCTGACCGGGGTTGGCGGCGGATCGCTGATGACGCCCCTGCTGGTCCTCGCCTTCGGCTTCCACCCGGCCACCGCGGTCGGCACCGACCTGCTCTATGCCTCGGGCACCAAGGCGGTCGGCACCGCCGTCCATGGCTGGCGCGGCTCGGTCGACTGGAAGGTGGTCCGCCGGCTGGCGACCGGCAGCGTGCCGGCGACGCTCCTCACCCTGCTCTACCTCGCCGCCGCGCACCGCGACGCCAAGGATACCGGGCATCTGATCTCGGCGATCCTCGGCGCCACCCTGGTCTGCACCGCGATCGCCGTGCTGTTCCGCGTCCAGATCGTCCGCGCCGCCGGCCGGCGCTTCGCCAAGCTCGACGAGCAGGTGGTGGCCGCGCTCACCGTGCTGCTCGGCGTGGTGCTCGGCGTGCTGGTCTCGCTCACCTCGGTCGGCGCCGGCGCGCTGGGGATGACGGCCCTGCTCGTCCTCTATCCCGGCTCGCCGGTCGCCCGGCTGGTCGGCTCGGACATCGCCCACGCGGTGCCGCTCACCCTGATCGCCGGCCTTGGCCATTGGTCGATGGGCTCGGTCGATCTCGGCCTGCTGGTCGCGCTGCTGCTCGGCTCGATCCCCGGCATCGTCGTCGGCAGCCTGATCGCCACCCGCGTGTCGGACCGGGTGTTGACCCCGATCCTGGCGACGGTGCTGGCGATCGTCGGCTTCAAGCTGCTGACCTAGGGCCTGGGCACCACCCCCGCGGCGATCGCCGCGCCATAAGCCTCGGACACGAAGTCCATCATCGCCAGCGATGCGCTCGATGCCGCCGCGAAATCGGGTTGGTCCAGCGCCTCACGCGCGACGGTCTTCATCTTGCGCGTCAGCGCCGGATCGCCGCCGGTCGCCTCGAACACCTTGGCCATCCAGCGCCTGGCGAGGTCGATCGCCTCCGCCGAGCGCGGATCGCCGATATCCATCAGACGCGCGGCCTCGGCATGGAGCCCCGGCCAGTCCGCGTCGGGCACGGCCATGCCGCGATAGCCATTGGCAGCGAGCGTCGCGCGATCGCCCGCGGTGAAATGCTTCGCGGCGATCGCTTCATAGGCGGCGGCGACATCGCCGGTGCGCTTGTCGGTCATTGCAGTCTCCCTCGTCAGGTCCATCAGATCGTCCGAGGAAAGACCGCCCTGCTCGGCCAGCCTGGCCCGCGCCGCCGACAGCAGCCGGAGCGCATGCTCCAGCCGCTCCGCCTCGCCGCGCAGCCACTGCTCGTGCAGTGCCAGGAACGCAGCCAGATCGGGCAGCCCGCCGGACAGGAGCTCGGCGATCCGACCGAGCGGAAAGCCGAAGCTCTTGAGCGCGACCACCTGATGCAATCGGGCGATCTGCTCCGGGCCATAGACCCGCCAGCCTGCCGCCGTCCGCTCGGCGCGGACGAGGCCATGCGCCTCGTAGAGCCGCAGCGCCTTGCCGCTCACGCCCAGTCGGCGGGCGGCTTCGGCGGAACGGAGATTGGGTCCTGGGCTTGCCAAACGGGGCCGTCCTTTCTCGAACGAATCGCTGTATCGGGCCTGCCCCTGGGGCCGGTGCAAGCCCCAATCTTGACCTGACGCGCACAGCGCGCCAACCCGTCGCCATGCGCCCAGGCTTCCAATTCTCCACCCGCTTCCGCGTCCGCTATTCCGAGATCGACGGGCAGAAGATCGTCTTCAACTCGCGCTATCTCGAATATGCCGACGTCACCCTCGGCGAGTTCTGGCGCTGGGCGGACCTGGGCGATATCGGGCCCGACTGGCTCGACGCCGAGTTCAACGTGGTCAGCGCGCGCGTCGACTATCGCAGGCCCTTCGTCTTCGACGACATGGTGGAGGGTTTTGCCCGGGTCGAGCGCGTCGGCACCTCGAGCATGACGATGCGCATCGAGCTCTGTCACGCCGACACCGGCGAACTGCACACCGAGATCGAGATGGTCAGCGTCCATGTCGATCTGGAGACCCGCAAGTCGAAGCCGATCCCGGAGCAGGTACGGGGACGGCTGGAGGGGTTGGGTCAACGCCCGGCAAGGCATTGACCCCATCCGGGTGCCATCCTCGTCACTCCGCTAAAGGATTCACCCCATGCTAATGCAGGTGATGTGCGCTCAATGCGTGGAGGACCTCGTCGGATCGCTGGAGACGATTCCGCCAGACGGGATTCCGATGACAGTGAAGTTGGTACCGGTACAGACAGTCGGACTCTACCGAGCTGTCTGCAGCAACGGTCACAACATGACGATGATCGCAAACTTCCAGCAGTTTGAGCTTCTTTTCGAGAGCGCCATGGAGGCCTTCGTCGATAACTATTTCAGGGAATCGGTGAGCTCGTTTGCAGCCGCCCTTGAGCGCTTTCACGAATTCGCGATCCAGACTCTTCTGCTCTCTCGAAAGGTCGAAGCAGACATGATCCAGGCAATGTGGAAACGGGTTTCCAATCAATCCGAGCGCCAACTGGGAATGTTCATCGGACTATATACGGCGACGTATGGCCGGGCGCCCGACTTGCTGTCCGATAACCAAACATCCTTCCGGAACAAGGTCATTCACAAGGGCCATTTCCCGTCACCGCAAGAGACTTTCGATTTTGGCGGAGCGGTTCTCGAACTTCTCAAGGCTGGCGTGAAGCAGCTACGGACCGATTTTCATGACGCAATGCAGGAAGCCCGAAATTTCGCAATCCAGACGGCGCACGCGCAGCTAGAGGCGAGTGAAACGCCAACATTCTTCGGAATGGGCACGACCATCTCCCTGCTGGTGACGGACGAACCTCCGCCGATGGAAGCTGCATTGGAAGCGGTTGCTGCACGCCTGCAAAGGCAGAGGGGCTCGACAATTTAAGCCCGCCTGAACTGCGGCATGCGGCCGCCGCTCTGCCCCTACTCCGCCGCCTTCACGTCCAGTTCGTCGTCGCGCACCACATCCTCGGGCAGCGCCCAGAGCAGGTCGCCCTTGCCCAGCGCCCGCCCGTCATGGCTCAGCACCTGCACCGGGCGGATCGGGCGGCTGTCGCGCGCGTCGACCAGTACCGGATAGGCCGGGGTACCCGTCTCCCAGCGCTCGCCCCATTGGCGCAGCGCGATCATCGCCGGCAGCAGCGCATAGCCCTTGTCAGTCAACCGGTATTCGATCTTGCGGCGATCGTCGGCGCAGGGCTCGCGGACCAGGATGCCCTTGTCGACCAGCCGCGCCAGCCGGTTGGCCAGGATGTTGCGCGCGATGCCCAGCTCGGACTGGAATTCCTCGAAATGGTGCAGCCCGTTGAACGAGCCGCGCAGGATCAGGAACGACCAGCGCTCGCCCATCGCTTCCAGTGCCGCCGGAAGGCTGCAGTCATTCGCCAGCTGGCGCAGGGACTCTCGAATGGCACCGCCCATGACTTGTCACCCTATCGCAAATCTTGACGCTACGGAATGCCGTAACTTCTTGCATTGCAGCAATAGTTTCTCGTTGCAACTTACCTTTATGTCAATTAGATATTGAGTCGCAACATCCGTTGCATGTGATTCGACCCCAGGAGGTTTCCATGACCCGCTTCTTCGCCGCAGCGGCCGCGGCCACGCTGGCCCTCGTCCCCGCCGCCGGCATCGCGCAGGGTGCCCCGAACGGCTATTACGCCGCCACCCCGGTGAGCGCGCCGGCCAAGGCCAGCCTCGTCACCCGCTCGACCCTGTGGAAGTGCAATGGCGGCACCTGCACCGCCGCCAAGGCCAATGCGCGTGACGGCATCGTCTGCGAGCTGGTCGCCCGCGAAGTCGGCAAGCTCTCGGCCTTCCGCGCCAACGGTGCCGATTTCGACGCTGCCAGCCTCGAGAAGTGCAACGCCAAGGCCCACTGAGCCTATGGCGCCGGTGCCACACCGGCTCCGCTAAAGTGATTGAGCGCGGTCCGAAAATCCCGGATCGCGCTCAATTTCATTGCAAAGCAGCAGCGCCGCGCCCCATTTAGATATCGTGCTGCGTCAATATGAACTTGTAGACCGGGTCCTCAGCTACGACCCCGATGCCGATGAAGCTATGCTCAACCGGGCCTATGTCTTCTCGGTCAACGCGCATGGCAGCCAGAAGCGCGCGTCGGGCGACCCCTATTTCAGCCACCCGATCGAAGTGGCCGGCATCCTTACCGACCTGCATCTCGACGACGAGACGATCGTCACCGCGATCCTGCACGACACGGTCGAGGACACGGTCGCCACCCCCGAGGACATCCAGCGCCTGTTCGGCGACAATGTCGCGCGCATGGTCGACGGCGTCACCAAGCTCTCCAAGATCGAGGCGCAGACCGAGAGCGAGCGCGCTGCCGAGAATCTGCGCAAGTTCCTGCTCGCCATGTCGGACGATGTCCGCGTGCTGCTCGTCAAGCTGGCCGACCGGCTGCACAACATGCGCACGCTGGTCCACATCAAGAACCCGGACAAGCGCAAGCGCATCGCCCGCGAGACGATGGAGATCTATGCGCCGCTCGCCGAGCGGATCGGCATGTACGAGTTCATGAAGGAGATGCAGACGCTCGCCTTCCGGGAGATCGAGCCCGAAGCCTATGAATCGATCTCCAAGCGGCTCGACAGCCTCAAGATCGAGGGCGAGGACCGGATCGCCAAGATCGCCTCGGGCCTCAAGCTGCTCCTGTCGCGCGGCGGCATCGATGCCGAGATCACCGGCCGCGAGAAGCATCCCTATTCGATCTGGAAGAAGATGTCCGAGCGGCACGTGTCGCTCGAGCAGCTTTCGGACATCATGGCCTTTCGCGCGATCGTCGATACCGAGGAGGAATGCTACCGCGCATTGGGCGTGATCCACCGCCGCTGGCCGATGGTGCCGGGCCGGTTCAAGGACTATATCTCCACCCCGAAGCGCAACGGCTATCGCTCGCTCCACACGACGATCATGCACGCTGGCGATACGCGCATCGAGATCCAGATCCGCACGCGCGACATGCATGCCCAGGCCGAATATGGCCTCGCCGCGCACTGGGCCTACAAGACCAGCGGCGTCCGCCCGGACACCCAGGTCAGCTGGATCAAGGACCTGATCGAGATCCTCGACCATGCCGACAGCCCCGAGGAGCTGCTCGAGCATACCCGGATGGCGATGTACCAGGACCGGATCTTCGCCTTCACCCCCAAGGGCGAGCTGATCCAGCTGCCCAAGGGCGCGACGCCGATCGACTTCGCCTATGCGGTGCACTCGAACCTGGGCGACCAGGCGGTGGGTGCCAAGATCAATGGCCGCGTCGTGCCGCTGCGCACCGAGATCGAGCAGGGCGACCAGGTCCAGATCCTGCGCTCCAAGGCACAGGAGCCCCAGGCCAACTGGCTCAACTTCGCGATCACCGGCAAGGCGCGCGCGGCGATCCGCCGCCATATCCGCCTCAAGGAGCGCGAGGAGACGATCGCGCTCGGGCGCAAGCTCTATGACGAGATCGTCGAGCGCCTGCCGACGCCGCCGGGCGAAAGCGCGGTCACCGATGCGCTCAAGCGGCTCAAGGTCCAGGACGAGGCGACGCTGATGGAAGCGATCGCGCGGCGCCAGTTCACCGATTTCCAGGTGATGGAAGCGCTGATGCCCGGCTCGACCGAGGGCGAGGACGAGCATGACCTGCCGCCCCAGCAGCACGCGATCGAGATCAAGGGGCTGACGCCCGGCGTCGCCTTCCACTTCTCGCCCGATTGCCGTCCGGTGCCGGGCGACCGCATCGTCGGCATCCGCCGCCCGGGCGAGCCGATCGAGGTCCACCGCATCGATTGCCCGAGCCTGGCCGACACGATCGAGGAAGACTGGGTCGACCTCACCTGGGGCGACAAGGCCGAGGGCGGCATCGCCCAGATCGAGATCACGCTGAAGAACGAGCCCGGCGCGCTCGGCGCGGTCGCCACGCTGATCGGCCAGCAAAAGGCGAACATCCTCGGCCTGCGCATGGATAATCGCGACACCACCTTCCACACCAACACGATGGACCTGGAAGTGCGCAACGCCGCCCACCTGATGCGCCTGCTCGCGGCACTGCGCGCGGCGGACGTGGTGAGCTCGGCCGAGCGGGCCTAGGCCGGGTTCGTCCCGGTGCACCGGCTGCAGAGCCCGGGCACTTCCACCACGCTGCGCGCATCGCGCACCCCCGCCGCGGCCGCGCCCGCCGCCAGCCGCGCGAACAGCTCGGGACACGGCACCGCCTGCACCGCGCCGCATCCGCGGCACCAGAGCAGCATCGCCGGTCCCGGCCCCGCCGGCACATAGCCGCCCGCGACCAGCACCTTGCACGCCTCGCCCGCGTCGATCAGCCGCTTGAGCGCGCGGTAGACCTGGCTCGGCGGCACCACTTCGCCAGTGCCGAGCAGCAGTGCGACCAGCTCTAGCCCGGTAAGCGGTTGCGGATAGCGCAGCTCGAGCAGCCGCAGCACTCGCTCGTGCAGGAAGCCGGGGCCGCGCTTGCTACCCGCCATGCGGCCGCCCGCCGTGCCGCCGCCGCCAGTTGCCGATATGCGCCAGGACCAGGCACAGGCTGCCGGCCATCGTCGCCAGCGTCTCGTATCGCTCGCCTTCCAGCAGCAGCGCGCCGGTCGCCAGCAGGGCCAGCCCCGTCGCGCCGGCCAGCAGCGGCCACCATGCCCGATGCTGGCGGAAGCCGAAGGACAAGGCCGATCCCGAAGCGGGCACGGCAAAGGCGAGCAGCCACAGATGCAGGCTCTCGGGCAGCGCGAGCACCCGCGACAATGCCGGCAGCACGGCCAGCAGCAGCGGCAGGCCCGCGCAGTGGATCAGGCACAGGATCGACGCGCTCGCCGCCGCCCGCTCGAACCAGTCGAGCAGCGGCGTGCCCCGGTCCGGTTGTACGCAACGCATGGGAGTCTCCCACGGCGTGCCGCCGCCGCGAACCCGTCACGGCGGCGGCATCGCGGTTCAGAAGGTGGCGACGCGCAGCACGAAGCGGACGGTCCGGCCCGGCATCACCACATCTTCCTTGTTGAAGGCCGATGCGTTGCGGATCACGTCGTTGGTCAGGTTCTGGCCGACCACCGCCAGCTCGATCCCCGGCTGGCTCGCGAACGGCCGCACCGCGATATTGGCGCTGAGGTTGTTATAGCCGTCGGTCGGCGTGTCGAAGACGCCGAACTTGTCCTGCTCGCCGACATGCATCCACAGGAAGCCGGCGTCGAACCGGTCGCTCTTCCAGTTGAGCCCGCCGCCGATCCGATAGGGCGGGATGCGCGGGACGTTGTTGCCGTCGTCCAGCTTCGCGCGGGTATAATCGCCCAGCACATGCGCCTCGAGCCCGCCGGCCTGGGTCTTGAACAGCTGGTAGCGCATATCGCCCTCCAGCCCCCAGAAATGCGCGCCCTGCTGGCCGTAGTTGAGCTCCTTCAGCTCCTCGCTGTCGCCGACCACGCAGGCACCGTCATCGTCGCAGGTCCGCCCGGTCAGGTCGCCATAGATGTAGTTGTGGAACCAGGTGCCATAGACGCTGCCTTCGAAGCGGAACGGACCCGAGTTCACCCGGATCGTGCCTTCGAGCGAATTGGCCCGCTCGATCTTGAGCAACGGATCGCCGGTCTCGAAGGTCTGCGGCCCGTCATGCCCGCCGCGCGCGAACAGCTCGGTCAGCGCCGGCGCGCGGCCGGTGCTCGAGAAGGT
>JAEXLC010000246.1 GCA_023445495.1 Pseudomonadota bacterium
CCCCCGACCCCTCCCGCAAGCGGAAGGGGAGCAACGAAGGAGAGTGTGCGCATGACTGAGACCGAATGGTGGAAATCCGCCGTCATCTACCAGGTCTATCCGCGCTCCTTCCAGGACACGAACGGCGACGGCATCGGCGACCTGAAGGGCATCGAGCGCCGCCTCGACGACCTCAAGGCGCTCGGCGTGGACGCGATCTGGATCTCGCCGATCTTCCCCAGTCCGATGGCCGATTTCGGCTATGACGTGGCGGACTATTGCGACGTCGACCCGCGTTTCGGCACCCTCGCCGATTTCGACGCGCTGCTCGCCGCCGCCCACGCACGCGGCATCAGGCTGCTGCTCGATCTCGTCCCCAACCATACCTCGGACCAGCATCCCTGGTTCCTGGAGAGTCGCTCCGCCCAGGACGATCCCCGGCGCGACTGGTATATCTGGCGCGACGCGAAGCCCGACGGCTCGCCGCCCAACAACTGGATCAGCGATTTCGGCGGCTCGGCCTGGGAATGGGACGAAGCCACCGGCCAATATTATTACCACGCCTTCCTCAAGGAGCAGCCCGACCTCAACTGGCGCAATCCCGCAGTGCGCTCGGCGATGATGAACGTGCTGCGCTTCTGGTTCGAACGCGGCGTCGACGGCTTCCGCATCGATGTGCTGTGGCACATGGTCAAGCATGTCGACCTGCCCGACAATCCGGTGAACCTCGATTGGGCGCCCGGCCAGGCCGATTACACCCGCGTCCACCAGCTCCATTCGACCGACCAGCCCGAAGTCCACGGCATCGCCGGCGAGATGCGCGCGATCGCCGACGAATACGGCGCCCGCGTGCTGATCGGCGAGATCTACCTGCCGGTGCCCCAGCTGGTCGGCTATTACGGCACCGCGGAACAGCCCGGCGTCCACCTCCCCTTCAACTTCCAGCTGATCGGTGCCGAATGGAGCGCACCCGGCCTCGCCAGGATGATCGCCGACTATGAAGCCGCGCTCCCCGCCGACGGCTGGCCCAATTGGGTGCTCGGCAACCATGACCGCCCCCGCATCGCCACGCGCGTCGGCCCCGAACAGGCGCGCGTCGCGATGATGCTGCTCCTGACGCTCCGCGGCACGCCCACGCTTTATTATGGCGACGAGATCGGCATGGAGGATGGCGAGATCCCCGCGCATCTGGTCCAGGACCCGCGCGAGATCCGCGATCCCGGCATCGGCTTGGGCCGCGATCCGGTGCGCACCCCGATGGCCTGGGACGAATCGCCCAACGCCGGCTTCAGCCCCGCCGACCCTTGGTTGCCGCTCCATCCCGACTGGATCGCCCGCAATGTCGAGGCGCAGCGCGGCGACCCCGCGTCGATGTGGCGCCTGACGCAAAAGCTCCTCTTCCTCCGCCACGAGCACCGCGCGCTCGCGCTCGGCGACTATCACCCGGTCGATGCCGGCGGCGACCTGCTCGCCTTCGAACGGCGCTACGAGCATGACCGCTTGCTGGTCGTGCTCAATCTCGGCGACACGCCACAAGGCTTCGCCATCCCCGAATGGGCCGAGGATTTCACCGTCCTCGCCTCGGCGCGCGGCGGCCATGACCCGGCGCTGCTCGCCCCGAACGAAGGCTATATCCTGGGATGAAGATCGCGATGCTGGCGCCGATCGCGTGGCGCACGCCGCCGCGCCATTACGGCCCCTGGGAACTGGTCACCAGCCTGCTGACCGAGGCTTTGGTCGCGCGCGGGATCGATGTCACCCTGTTCGCCACGCAGGATTCGATCACCGCCGGCACACTCGATGGCGTGGTGCCGATGGGCTATGAGGAGAGCCCCGACATCGACGCCAAGGTGTGGGAATATGCGCACCAGTCGCACCTCTTCGCCCAGGCGGACCGGTTCGACCTGATCCACAATCAGGCCGATTTCCCCGCCCACGCCTATGCCCCGCTGATCGCCACGCCGATGGTGACGACGATCCACGGCTTCTCCTCGGATCGCATCCTGCCGATGTACAAGCCGTTCGAGGACCGGGTGCACTATGTCGCGATCAGCAACGCCGATCGCCACCCGGCGCTGCGCTATGCCGACACCATCCATCACGGTATCCGCCTCGACGAATTCCCGTTCGAGCCCGAGGGCGGCGAGGACCTGTTGTTCTTCGGCCGCATGCACCCGGACAAGGGCGCCGCCGAAGCGATCCAGCTCGCCCGCGCCACCGGGCGGCGGCTGAACCTCTACGGCATCATCCAGGACCAGGGCTATTTCGACCGCGAAGTCGCGCCCTTCCTCGACGAACGCATCGCCTATCACGGCCCCGTCGGCGGCGCGGACCGCCTGCGCGCGCTCGGCAAGGCGCAGGCGCTGCTCCACCTGATCAATTTCGACGAACCCTTCGGTCTATCGGTGATCGAGGCGATGGCGTGCGGCACCCCGGTGATCGCGATCGACCGGGGCAGCATGCCCGAGCTGATCGTCGACGGCGAAACGGGCTTCCTGGTCGATTCGGTTGGCGACGCGATCGGCGCGCTGGGACGAGTGGAGGGCATCAGCCGCGCCGCCTGCCGCGCCCGGGTAGCGGCGCATTTCTCGGTCGAGGCGATGGCAGACCGGTATATCCAGCTCTACCAGCGGATATTGGGCACTTGATCGTCACCCCGGCCTCGAGCCGGGGTCCCGCTATTGTCCTGCCGAAGAAGAAGCGGGATCCCGGCTCAAGGCCGGGATGACGACGAAGAATCTGGACGCGCTTTTACCCAAAAGCCGGCTGGTACGCGTACAACCCCGGCGTCCCGCCGGTCATCACGAACAGCACATCGCCGGTCAGCACGCCCTCGGCCAACCCCGCCAGCACTCCCGCGAAGGCTTTGCCGCTATAGACCGGGTCGATCAGCAGCCCTTCCTGCCGCGCCATCAGCCGCACCGCCGCCAGCATCGCCTCGGTCGGAATCCCGTACGCTTCGCCGCGCTGCGACCCGTCGATCCGGATATCCTCCGCCCCCAAGGCCGCGCCGCCGAGCAGCGCCAGCGTCGCGTTCGCCAGCGCCAGCGTGCCCCGCTCGGCCTCGGCCAGCTCAGCCAGCACCGTGAACGACAGCACACGCCGCGCATCGTCCCCCGAAGCCGCCATCCCTGCCGCGAGCCCTGCATGGGTGCCATGGCTGCCATTGGCGACGATCACCGATCCGAAGCGGAGTCCCAGCTCGCGCTCCTGCGCCCGTATCTCCGCCGCGCACGACGCGTAGCCGAGCGCGCCCACCGGCGAGGAGCCGCCCGATCCGACCACATAGACCTTGCGCCCCTCGCCGCGCAGTTCCTCCGCCCGCGCCTGCGCCGCCGCCAGCGAATCCGCCCCGCGCGGCAAATGATGCACCACCGCGCCGAACAGCCCGTCGAGCAGCTGGTTGCCGTTATGCAGATAGGCCGGATCGTCGCGCGGCACCGTGTCGGTCAGCATCAGCTCGGCCTTGAGCCCCATCCGCGCCGCCGCCGCCGCGCTCAGCCGGGCATGGTTGGATTGCCGCGCGCCGGTGGTGATGAAGGTGTCGCAATCCTCGGCGATCGCGGCGCCGAGCAGATATTCGAGCTTGCGCAGCTTGTTGCCGCCGCCGCCCAGCCCCATCAGGTCGTCGCGCTTCACGAACAGCCGCGCGCCCTTCAGCCCCAGCGCATTCTCCACCCGCTCCAGCCGCTGGATCGGAGTCGGCGCGTCGAACAGGGCGATACGGGGAAAGGCGTCGAGGTTCATGGGCGTGCACCGGCAGAGGATTGGGGTCGCGATCCCATACGCCCCTTCGTCATCCCGGCGAAAGCCGGGATCTCATGCCGTAGCGCGGAGAAAGAGCCGCACGAGATCCCCGCCTTCGCGGGGATGACGGGGGGAGGGCTAGAGCGCCGGCTTGCACCCACGCGTCTGATACACGCCGCGCAGGAACCCGCGCCGCGCAAAGCCCGCATCCACCGCCGCATTGAGCTCGCGCTGCGCCGAAGCCGCGCCGCTCACTTCGCGGACCAGCCCGCGAAACGGCACGATCAGCCCTGCCACGGTATCGCCGGTCACCTTGACCTTGCGGCTCTTCTTGCGGTTCACGCCCCGGACGAAATCGGGCCCGAGCGCTTCGCCGAGATCATCGAACGCATCGGCGATCTGCGTGCATTTGGACAGGCCGGACAGGCTGTAGGGCGAAGCGGCCGCCTTCTGCAGCACCGGCGGAATCTTGGTCTTCACCGCGCCGACATCCTTGGCCGGCTGCTCGGCAATATCGCCGGCGCGCTCGGCGGTCGATTGCTGCTTGTCCTGGGCCAGCGCCGGGCTGCTCGCCAGCATCGCCACCGCAAACCCGATCCAAAGGCTCGATCGCATGCACTTCCTCCTGTTGCCGCCCCGGCATCGAGATAGGGAATGCGCGCGCTACCGCAACCAACAGCCAGGCCCGGCTATTCCGCCGCCAACAGGCTCTCCGCCCCGCCGAGATCCACCGACACCAGCCGGCTCACCCCGCGCTCGACCATGGTCACGCCGAACAGCCGGTGCATCCGGCTCATCGTCGCGGCATTGTGCGTCACGATCAGATAGCGGGTCGCGGTCTCCTCGGTCATCCGTTCGAGCAGGTCGCAGAAGCGATCGATATTGGCGTCGTCGAGCGGCGCATCGACTTCGTCGAGCACGCAGATCGGCGCCGGATTGGTCAGGAACAGCGCGAAGATCAGCGCGACCGCGGTGAGCGCCTGCTCGCCGCCCGAAAGCAGCGTCAGCGACTGGAGCTTCTTGCCCGGTGGCTGCGCCATGATCTCGAGCCCGGCTTCCAGCGGATCGTCCGAATCGATCAGCTCCAGATGCGCCGCGCCGCCATTGAACAGCGTCGAGAACAGCCGGCGGAAATGCTGGTCGACCGCTTCGAACGCGGCGAGCAGGCGCTGCCGGCCTTCGCGATTCAAGGTCCCGATCGATCCGCGCAGTTGGTTGACCGCCTGGTGCAGCTCGTCGCGCTCGGCGGCGTTGCTGGTGAAGGCGGCTTCCAGCTCGGCCAGCTCGGTCTCGGCGACGAGGTTGACCGGCCCGATCCGCTCGCGCTCGGCATTGAGCTTTTCGTGCCCCGTCGATTCCTCCTCGGGCGCGCGCACCGTCGCTTCGTCGAAACCGGCCTTTTGCGGCAGGAGGGGCGGGGGGCATTCGAAGCGCTCGCCCGAGATGCGGCCCATCTCGATGCGGCGCATCTCCTGGTTCTCGGCGCGCGCGACTGCGCCGGCGCGCTGCTCGCGAGCCTGGGCCAGCACTTCATTGGCGCCGCGCACCGCACCTTCGGTCTCGCGCACCGCGCTCTCGGCATCGCGCTCGGCGGCCTGGGCGGCGGCGCTTTCGATCCGCGCCTTCTCGGTCGCCGCCTCGGCCTCGGCGAGCTGCGCCTCCAGCGCGGCGGGCTTGCCGGCGAGCGCTTCGCTTTCCTCGGCGAGCTGAAGCGCGCGCTTGTCCATCTCGTTGGCGCGCCGTGCTGCGTCACCCGCACGCGATTTCCAGCTCTTGGCCTCCGCCCCCGCCGCGGCATGGCGCTCGCGCGAGGCCGAGATTTCGCGTTCCAGCGTGCCGCGCTCGGCCCGGGCGCTGGCGGACGCGGCGCGCTTGCCCTCGGCATCGAGCGACCGCGCCTGACTCTAATACA
>JAEXLC010000287.1 GCA_023445495.1 Pseudomonadota bacterium
CGCCGCGCCCCCCCCCCCCCCCCCCCAGGACGCTGGCGTCATGTCTGCCGCTCTCGGATCAAGACACACTTCCCCTCTCCCCGGCCCTCTCCCCAAAGGGGAGAGGGGGAACGAGATCAGGGCTGGGTGTAGCTGCCCTTGGTCCAGCCTGACGTGCCGGGATCGGAGCAATATTCGGTCGTGACGTCTTCGTTGGTCACATAGAGACGGATATGCTGTCCGGCCGAATCCGCCCAGGTGATGGCCGAGGACTGCGTGCCCGGGAAGCTGGCGCCGGTGGTCCAGCCATTGCCGTCCGCACAACGCTCGGTGATCTCGTTGCCGTCGCTCGAATAGACGCGGATGTGCAGCGCGTGCGCGCTGTCGAACCAGCAGATCGAGGATGTCGAGATCGGGTAGTTCGGATTGCCGGCCATTGGAGTTCCCCCACTTTGCTGCGCGTCCTGATGACGCGCGGTCGGAAACTTCCGTTTCGCCTGCATGCGCGCAACCGGCATTCGGTCCGGAACGGTGCGGCGTGAGCGGGCACACTTTAATCTGGGTTGATCCCGGAACGCCCGACAATCGATAAGGTTGTGCGATCGTCACGATCCCGGAGCCTGCATGACCGAGAAGAACAACGAAAAAACCTCGGTCGCCAAGCAGCTTGGCCCGGGATTGATTACCGGCGCGGCCGACGACGATCCCAGCGGTATCGCAACCTATTCCCAGGCGGGCGCGCAATTCGGCTATGGGCTGATGTGGACGATGGTGCTCACCTATCCGCTGATGTCGGCGGTGCAACTGGTGAGCGCGCATATCGGCCGGGTGACCGGGCAGGGGCTGGCATCGAACATGCGCGGCTTCCTGCCGGGCTGGCTGCTGAGCCTGCTCGTCACCATCCTGTTCATCGCCAACACGATCAACATCGGTGCCGACATCGCCGCGATGGGCGACGCCGCGCAGATGGTGGCCGGCTGGGGCGATCACTGGTTCACGATCTTCTTCGCGCTGCTCAGCCTGATGCTGCAGGCCTTTGTGCCCTATCACCGCTATGCGCGGGTGCTGAAATGGCTGACGCTGTCGCTGTTCGCCTATGTCGCGGTGGTGCTGGCGGTGCAGGTCGACTGGGCGGCGGCGGGGCGCGGGCTGGTGGTGCCGACGATCGAGGGGCCAAAAGCGATCGCGATGATCGTCGCGATCTTCGGCACGACGATCAGCCCCTATCTCTTCTTCTGGCAGGCCGCGCAGGAAGTGGAGGAAGTCGACGACCATGAAGAGGCCAAACCGCTGGTCGAGGCGCCCGAGCAGGCGCCGGACGAGATCCGGCGGATGCGAGTCGACACGTTCGTCGGCATGGCCTTTTCCAACCTGATCGCGCTGGCGATCATCACCGCGACCGCGGCGACGCTGCACGTGCAGGGAATCACCCAGATCAACACCGCGACCGACGCCGCCCAGGCGCTGAAGCCGGTTGCCGGCAATTTCGCCTTCGCGCTGTTCGCGGTGGGGATCATCGGCACCGGGCTGCTCGCGGTGCCGGTGCTCGCCGGGTCGGCGGGCTTCGCGGTGAGCAACGCGCGCGGCTGGCGTTGCGGGCTGGAGCACAAGGTGAAGGACGCGCCGGGCTTTTACGGCGTGATCGCGCTGGCAATCGTCCTTGGCATCTTCCTCGACTGGTCGGGCATCCCGCCGATGCAGGCACTGTTCTGGAGCGCGGTGGTCAACGGCTTCGCGGCGGTGCCGATCATGGCGGTGATGATGGTGATCGCGACGCGGCGCCAGGTGATGGGCGAGTTCCGCATCCGCGGGCCGCTGCTGGTGTTCGGCTGGGCGGCGACGCTGGTGATGGCCGCGGCGGCGGTGGCGATGCTGGTCTGGCAATAACCCCGCGAGCCGCTAAGCTTCCCCCAAAGGGCAGGTGAGGGGCATATGGCAGAGGGCGCAGGCGAGCCGAGCGGCAAGGACATCCGGCTGGTGATCGGCGCTTCGTCGCTGGGCACCATCTTCGAATGGTATGACTTCTTCATCTGGGGCACGCTGACCGCCACCGGCATCCTGCAGCATACCTTCTTTCCGGCGGGCAACGACGTGCTGGCGAGCCTGCTGGCCTGGGCGGCCTTTGCGGTCGGCTTCGGCTTCCGGCCGCTCGGTGCGGTGCTGTTCGGCTATCTCGGCGACCGGATGGGGCGGAAATACACCTTCCTCGTCACCATCACCGTGATGGGCCTGGCGACCGCCGGCATCGGGCTGGTGCCGGGCTATGCGTCGATCGGCGTGGCGGCGCCGGTGCTGATCCTGATCATGCGGGTGGCGCAGGGGCTGGCGCTGGGCGGCGAATATGGCGGGGCGGCGATCTATGTCGCCGAGCATTCGCCGGGCGGACGCGCCGGCTTCCATACCAGCTTCATCCAGGCGAGCGTGGTCGGCGGCTTCATCCTGAGCCTGGCGGTGGTGCTCGCGTTCAAGACGCCGATGCCCGCCGCGACCTGGGAAGCCTGGGGCTGGCGGCTGCCCTTCCTCTTCTCGATCCTGCTGCTCGCGGTGTCGCTCTACATGCGCCTCAAGCTTTCCGAGAGCCCGGTGTTCAAGGCGATGAAGGAAGCCGGCGAGACGGCGAGCAACCCGTTCCTCGAAAGCTTCACCTATCCGGGCAACCTGCCGCGCCTGTTCGTCGCGCTGTTCGGCATCGCGGCGGGGCTGACGGTGATCTGGTACACGTCGATGTTCTCGGTGCTGTCGTTCCTTACCGGGCCGATGCGGATGGACCCGACCACGGCGCAGCTGATCTGCGGCGGATCGGCGCTGGTTGGCTGCGGCTTCTTCATCCTGTTCGGCCATCTCTCCGACCGGATCGGGCGCAAGAAGCCGATCGTGATTGGCTATTTGCTGACCTTGATACTGCTGTTCCCGCTGTTCTGGGTGATCGGCAACGCGGCCAATCCGGGGCTGGCGGAATCGGCGCGGCATGCGCCGGTGATCGTGCGCGGGCCGAACTGCAAATATGATCCCTTCGCCGCGAAGCAGACCGACCCCTGCGCGCAGGTGCTCGATCACCTTTCGAAGAAGGGCGTGCCCTACAAGACCCAGCGCGCCGATGCGGTGGTGGTGACGGTGGACAGCGTGCCGGTGGCGGATGCGAGCCCGGCGGGGCTCGATGCCGCGCTGGCCGAGGCGGGGTACCGGCTCGAGCGGGTGAAGCCCTCGATCGGCAATGTCGCGGTGATCGTGCTGGCGATGCTGGGGCTGATGGCGCTGGCGGGCGCGACCTATGGCCCGGTGGCGGCGCTGCTCAGCGAGATGTTCCCGAGCCGCATCCGCTATTCCTCGATGTCGATCCCCTATCATCTCGGCACCGGCTATTTCGGCGGATTCCTGCCCTTCATCAGCCAGTATATCGTCGCGCGCACCGGCGATCCCTATGCCGGGCTGTGGTACACGATGGCGGTGGTGGCGATGGCGCTGCTGGTGACCGCGCTGGGGCTGACCGAGACGGTGGCGCCGCGCAAGCACGGCCACGCAAGGCACTGAGGGCATAGCCTTCCCCCGCAACGGCCATTGCGGGGGTGGGGCGCAGGGCCTAACCGCTGGGGACATGACTGCACCCCTGCGCCTGCGGCTCGACAGCGCCGCGCTTATTTCCAACTGGCGGCACATGGCGAAGCTGAGCGGCAGTGCCGCGTGCGGCGCCGCGATCAAGGCCAATGGCTATGGGCTGGGATCGCGCGGCGTGGCCGAGCGGCTGGCGGGCGCGGGATGCCGCGACTTCTTCGTCGCCACCTGGGCCGAGGCGGAGGCGCTGGCCGATCTGGGGCTGAACGTGTCGGTGCTGCACGGGCTGCGCGCCGAGGACCCGCTCGACGCGCCCTATGCCCGGCCGGTGCTGGCGACCCCCGAACAGGTGCAACGCTGGAAGCCGACCGGACGGCCGTGCGACGTGATGGTCGATACCGGCATGAACCGGCTGGGCGTGTCGGTGGAAGAGGTTGCCGCCGGGCTGCTCGATGGGCTGGCGATCGAGAATCTGCTCAGCCACCTCGTCTCGGCTGACGAGGATGTACCGCTCAACGCGAGGCAGCTTGCCGCATTCGGTGCGCTCAGGGGGCGGACCCGGGCCCGGCGGATGAGCCTGGCCAATTCGGCGGGTATCGCGCTCGGCGCCGACTATCATTTCGACCTGACCCGGCCGGGCATCGCGCTCTATGGCGGCTGGCAGCGCAGCGGGCATGACGCGATCCGCCAGGTGGCGACGCCCGAGGCGCAGATCCTCCAGCGACGGCTGGTGCGGGCGGGCGAAAGCGTGGGGTACAACGCCACCTGGATCGCCGAGCGCGATACCGAAGTGGCGACGCTCAACCTCGGCTATGCCGATGGCTATCTGCGCTGCTTCTCGAGCAAGGGGCTGGCGCGCGCGGAGGGCGTGACGCTGCCGCTGATCGGGCGCGTCTCGATGGACCTGACCGCGCTCGACGTGACCGCGCTGCCGGGACTGCGCGAAGGCGACTGGGTGACCATGTCCTATGCGTTGCCCGAGACGGCGGCGCTGAGCGGGCTCTCGCAATATGAGCTGCTGACCGGGCTCGGCCCGCGCTACGACCGGATCTGGGCATAAGAAAAGGGGGGGGCGGGGGGGGGGGCGCGGGGCGTTTTGGTGGTGGTGG
>JAEXLC010000317.1 GCA_023445495.1 Pseudomonadota bacterium
AGAAGCGGGATCCCGGCTCAAGGCCGGGATGACGGAAAGGAAAATGTGGCAGCAGCCTAAGCGTCCCGGAGCCCGACGCCCATCGAGGCGCGCGCCGACTCGCTTTCCGAGGAGACCACCGGATAGGCGCAATAGTCCGCGGCGTAATAGGCGCTGGGGCGGTGGTTGCCCGACCAGCCCACGCCGCCGAACGGCGCTGCCGAGGAGGCGCCGTTGGTCGGGCGGTTCCAGTTGACGATGCCGGCGCGGATATTCGCCCAGAACTGGTCGTAGAGCTTGGGGTCCTGCGAGACCAAGCTGGCGGACAGGCCGTAGCGCGTGTCGTTCGCCTCGACGATCGCCTGCTCGAAGCTGTTCACCCGGAAGACCTGGAGGATCGGGCCGAACAGCTCGACATCCACCTTCTCATTGGCGTTCGTCATGTCGATCATGCCGGGGGTGAGGAAGGGGCGACCCTCGATCGGGCGCTCCATGTGGCGCAGCGGCCGGCCGCCCATGGTGGAAAGCGCGAGGAAGCTCTCGGTGAGCATGTCGGCGGCGTCATTGTCGATCACCGGGCCCATGAACGGCGCGGGGTCGGCGTGCGGCTCGCCGATGATGAGACGGCCGATCAGCTTGTTGAGCTCCGCGACCAGCGGATCGTAGAGCTTTTCATCGACGATCAGGCGGCGCCCGGCGGTGCAGCGCTGCCCGGCGGTGGTGAAGGCGGACTGCACGACGAGCACGGCGGCCGAATAGAGATCGGGGGTGTCCCACACCACGATCGGGTTGTTGCCGCCCATCTCGAGCGCGAGGATCTTCTCGGGCCGGGTGGCGAACTGGCGGTTGAGCGCGATGCCGGTATTGGCCGAGCCGGTGAACAGCAGGCCGTCGATATCCGGATGGCCGGCGAGCGCCTTGCCCTCGTCCGGCCCGCCGACCAGCAGGCGGACGCAGCCTTCGGGAATGCCGGCGGCGTGGAAGCAATCGACCAGGAAGGCGCCCGAGGCCGGGGTCTTCTCCGACGGCTTGAACACCACCGCATTGCCGGCGAGCAGCGCCGGGACGATATGGCCGTTGGGCAGGTGGACCGGGAAATTATACGGTCCGAGCACCGCCAGCACGCCGTGCGGCTTGTGGCGCAGCGCCAGGCGGGTGTTCATCGGCGCGTCGATGCGGCGCTGGCCGGTGCGCTCCGAATAGGCGGTGATCGAGATATCGACCTTGGCGATCACCGTTTCGACTTCGGTGCGCGCTTCCCAGAGCGGCTTGCCGGTCTCGCGGGCGAGCAGATCGGTGAAGGCATCCGCCTTTTGCCGAACCACGTTCGCGAAGCGGCGCAGCGCCTCGATCCGGTAGGCCAGGGGATGGGCGGCCCAGGCGGCCCAGCTGGCGCGGGCCCGGGCAACTTCGTGGTCGGCATCTCCGCTCATCTGGCGCCACAGCACGGCGCCGGTTGCGGGTTCGGTCGAGATGATTTCCGTGCCGGGCATCGATGTAGGGGGACTTGGTCTTTCGGGAAGGTTCAGGCGCTCTTGCACGAAATTTGGCGGCGAAGCCAGTGCCGGGCCCCGGCGCGCGCGGCGATGGCTAGGCCCCGTCGGCGCTGCCGAGCGCCTCGCCCATCTGCCGGATTGCGGCGACCTTGGCATGGAGCGGAGCCCAGTCGTCCGACTCGGCGATAGAGGCCCAGATCGTCTCGACCTCGTCGATCAGCATCGAGCAGGGCGTGCCGGACCAATAGGCATGATCGCGCCCCTTTCGCGGCTGATAATAAGCGAGCTGGCCACGCAGATCGTCGAACGCTTCGCCATATTCCTCGGGCAGCGTGCCGCCGAACGCGTCGAAGAAGAACTGGTCGATCGGCGTAAGCGTTTCCGCCAGCGCCTTTTCCAGCACGCCGGCGAGCACCCGGTCGGCCTCGGGACTGCGCGGCGTCACGCCCAGCCGCCAGAGGAGCGCGCTGGTGACTTCACGCTGATAGACCTCGGCAAAGCTCTCCATCGCCGCGATCAGCGGCTCCTCGTCGGTGATCTGGCGCAGCGCGATGGCGAGCTGCATCACGTCCCAATAGATCGCCTCGGGCTGGCGGCCGAAGGCGTAGAGCCCGGCATGATCGAAATAGGCGGCGGTGAAGCTCGCTTCCCAGAAGGGCGCGAAGCGCCAGGGGCCATAGTCGAAGCTCTCGCCGGTGACGTTGATATTGTCGCTGTTGAGCACGCCGTGGACGAACCCGGCCGCCATGAAGCGGGCCGCCATCTTCGCGGTGCGGGTGGCGACATGGGCGAGCAGCCGGGCGGGGGCGTCGGGCCCCGCTTCCTCGCCATAGTAATGGCGCAGCACATAGGCGACGAGGCGCTCCAGCGCCTCGGTTTCCTGGAAATGGGCGAGGCGCTGGAAGGTGCCGATGCGGATATGGCCCTGGCTCATCCGGACCAGCACCGAGGAGCGGGTGGGCGAGGGTTCGTCGCCACGGTGCAGCTCCTCGCCGGTCTCGATCAGCGAGAAGGTGCGGCTGGTCTCGACGTTCAGCGCCTCGAGCATCTCGGTGGCGAGGATTTCGCGGACGCCGCCCTTGAGGGTGAGGCGGCCGTCGCCGAAGCGGCTGTACGGCGTCTGGCCCGATCCCTTGGTGCCGAGGTCGAGCAATCGGCCCCTGTCATCGGTCATCTGGGCGAACAGGAAGCCGCGGCCGTCGCCGATCTCGGGATTGTACACGCGGAACTGATGGCCGTGATAGCGTAGCGCGAGCGGTGTCTGGAGCGAGCCCTTGAGCGGCTCGAATCGGCCGAAATGGGCTATCCATTCCGCGTCCGGCAGGCCGTCCAGCCCGACCTGCACTGCGGCGCGGTCGTTGCGGAAGCGCAGGATGGTCTGCGGGAAGCGCGCAGCCGCTACGGGATCGTAGAAGCTGTCGCCTAGTTCGAGGATCGCCTGTTGCGGAGTGAAGTCCATGCAGCGATATGGGGAAGGATGGCCGAGCGACGCAACTATTCCGACGGTTTCTGGTGGTCGCGGGACGGGATTCGTCTCCACTATCGCGAATATGCAGGCCCGGCGGACAAGCCGCCGGTGCTGTGCTTCCCGGGGCTGACGCGCAATGCGCGCGACTATGAGGCGCTGGCCGAGCGGCTGGCGGGGCAGTGGCGCGTGCTGTGCGTCGAGTTCCGCGGGCGCGGCGAGAGCGGCTATGCCAAGGACCCGATGTCCTATGTGCCGCTCACTTACTTCCAGGATGTCGAGGCGCTGCTCGAGGAGCTGAAGGTCGAGAAGTTCGTCGCGGTCGGCACTTCGCTGGGCGGGCTGGTGACGATGCTGCTTGCCGCCACCGAGCGCGACAAGCTGGCGGGCGTGGTGCTCAATGATGTCGGACCCGAGATCAATCCGGCCGGGCTGGCGCGGATCCGCACCTATGTCGGCAAGGCGGTCTGGTATCCGACCTGGATGCATGCCGCGCGCGGGCTCGCCGCCAGCAATGTCGATGTCTATCCGGACTATGACATCGAGGACTGGCTGCGCATGGCCAAGCGGCTCTACCGGGTGAACAGCTCGGGGCGCATCGTGCTCGACTATGACATGAAGATCGCCGAGCCGTTCCGGGTGCCGGGCAACGAGACCGGGCCGGACATGTGGCCGACGATCGACGCGATGAACGGCCGCCCGCTGCTGATCGTGCGCGGCGAACGCTCCGACATCCTCAGCGAGGCTACCGCCGCGAAGATGGTGGCGCGGGTGGAGGGTGCCGAGCTGGTGACCGTGCCGGGCATCGGCCACGCGCCGACGCTGGAGGAGCCGGAGGCGATGGCGGGGATCGAGCGGCTGCTGGCGAAGGTGGTCGGTTAGTTCTTCTGAACTGGCTTCAGCTGGCCGCTTGCATACCACCGCACCCAGCCCATTGCCGATTTCAGCGTGCCGTTGCTGAAAGTGAATTCCATGTCAGCCAGGTTCTTGGAACGGCTGTCGATGAATTCGATTTTCACGCTCCATTCTCCACAGGGGTCGATCTGGGATGGGATCGAGCTCCAGGTGAAATAGCGGTAGGAATCGGCTTTCATTTCATTGGCCAAGGCTCGGGCACCAGTCAGACCGGTTCCCAAAGGGCGCCCGACATCGCCCGCTCCGAGTCCGAACTTCGCCTCGGGCGCCACCACCGCGAGAAGTTCTCGGTCGTTCTTCCAGCCGTTGGCTGCCGCCCGCGTCACGATCTCGACCGCGCGTCGGCTGAGTTCGCCATAGACCGCGCCGATTCCGCGGTCTGCCGGCATTGTGCAGTTGGCGATCGGCGAAGCGTAGGCCGGGCCTGAGGGAAGGGCGAGCAGAAGGGGCAGGGCGGTAAACGACATCAGCTTCTTCACGTTCTTTCCCCTCACCACTGTTAGGAATTGTCCAACGGGCGTGACGTCTGTGCAATCCCCCGCTAAGCACCCCTCCCAACGATGCCCATCCACATCCTCCATCTCCATTCGACCTTCAACCTCGGCGGCAAGGAAGCGCGCGCCGTGCGGTTGATGAATGCGTTCGGCGACAAGGCGCGGCACACCATCGTCTCGGCGATGCCCGATCAGCTCGAGGCGCGGGCGATGATCGAGCGGGGGATCAAGTACGAGATCGCCCAGGATCCGCCGCCGCTCTCCGGCAAGCCCTCGGTCAAGCGCTATGAGGCGATCGCACGCTACATGCGGCGCTTCGACCTGGTGCTGACCTATAATTGGGGTGCGATCGACGGGGTGATGGCGGCGCGGGTGTTCGGCAAGGGCCTGCCGCCGGTGATCCATCATGAGGACGGGTTCAACCAGGACGAGGCCGAGCGGCTCAGCCCGGTGCGCAACATGTATCGCCGGATCGCGCTGCCCGCCGCCAATGCGCTGGTCGTGCCGTCCGAGGTGCTGGAGCGGATCGCGCTCAAGCACTGGCGCCAGCCGGTGGACCGGCTGTATCGCATCGCCAACGGCATCCCGACGATGCAGTTCGCCGGCAAGCCGGACATCGAGCTGATCCCGGAATTGAAGAAGAAAAAGCCCGGCACGCTGGTGATCGGCGCGGTGGCGGGGCTGCGGCCGGTCAAGGACCTGCCGATGCTGGTCCGCGCGGTGGCGGGGCTCAATACGCGCTTCAAGCTGGTGATCGTCGGCGAAGGGCCCGAGCGCCAGGCCATTCTCGACGCCGCCGAGGCGATGGCGATCGAGGACGATGTGATCCTGCCCGGATTTCTGCGCGAGCCGCAGCGCTATATGGGGCTGTTCGACGTGTTCGCGCTCTCCTCGAAGAGCGAGCAGGCGCCGCTCTCGGTGCTGGAGGCGATGGCGGCCGGGCTGCCGGTGGTCGCGCCGATGGTGGGCGACATCCCTTCGATGGTCAGCGACCGCAACCGCCACTTCCTGCCGCCCGAGCGCAGCGAAGTGGTGCTGCGCGACCGGATCGACATGTTCGTGAAGCATCCCGAGGAGCGTAAGCTCGTCGGAGACGAGAACCGCGCGCGCGCCCGTGCGTTCTATGATGAAAGCGAAATGATTGCCGCCTATGCGCGGCTCTATGGCGCCGCGATGGGACGGCCTGACGCACTGCAATAACGAATGTTGCTCGCTTGTTGTGTCCAATGCGTCTAGCGTCGCCCGAATTTTAATCTGGAGGTTCTGTGTTCAAGGGTCTGTCGCCCATCCTGTACAACGGCCGCGAGGTCTGGCCGATCGTCGAGGGGGGCAAGGGTGTGGCTGCCACCAACCACGCCAGCGCAGGCGCCTGGGCCGCCGCGGGCGGCATCGGCACGGTCTCGGCGGTCAATGCCGACAGCTATGACGCCGATGGCAAGATCATCCCGCAGATCTACAACGCGCTCACCCGCCGCGAGCGCCATGAAGAGCTGATCCAGTACGCGATCGAAGGCGCCGTCCAGCAGGTCAAGAAGGCCTTCGAGATCGCCGGCGGCAAGGGTGCGATCAACATCAACGTGCTGTGGGAAATGGGCGGTGCGCAGCGCGTGCTGCACGGCGTGCTCGAGCGCACCCGCGGCATGGTGGCCGGCGTCACCTGCGGCGCGGGCATGCCCTACAAGCTCAGCGAGATCGCGGCGTCGTACAACGTCAACTATCTGCCGATCGTCAGCTCCGGCCGCGCCTTCCGCGCGCTGTGGAAGCGTGCCTATTCGAAGGCGAGCGAGTGGCTGGCGGCGGTGGTCTATGAGGATCCCTGGCTCGCCGGCGGCCATAACGGCCTGTCGAACGCCGAGGACCCGTTGCAGCCGCAGGATCCGTATCCGCGCGTCAAGGAGCTGCGCGCGGTGATGCGCGAGGGCGGCATTTCGGACGATGTGCCGATCGTGATGGCCGGTGGCGTGTGGTACCTGCGCGACTGGAACGACTGGATCGACAATCCGGAGCTCGGCAAGATCGCCTTCCAGTTCGGCACGCGCCCGCTGCTGACCCAGGAAAGCCCGATTCCGCAGGGCTGGAAGTCCAAGCTGACGCAGATCGAGGAAGGCGAAGTGCTGCTGCACCGCTTCTCGCCGACCGGCTTCTATTCCTCCGCGGTGCGCAATCCGTTCCTGCGCAACCTCGAGGCGCGCTCGGAGCGCCAGATCCCCTATTCGACGGAAGAGGCGGGCGACCACACTTTCCAGCTCGACGTGGGCGTGAAGGGCAAGAATTTCTGGGTGACCCGCAACGACCTGCTGCGCGCGCGCCAGTGGTTCGGCAACGGCTTCACCGCCGCGCTCAAGACGCCGGACAACACCCTGGTGTTCGTCACGCCCGAGGAGCAGCAGATCATCCGTACCGACCAGAAGGACTGCATGGGCTGCCTGAGCCAGTGTGCCTTCTCGTCCTGGGCGGATACCGAGACCAACTCGACCGGCCGGCTGGCGGATCCGCGCAGCTTCTGCATCCAGAAGACGCTGCAGGACATCGCGCATGGCGGCCCGACCGACGAGAACCTGATGTTCGCTGGGCATGCCGCCTATCACTTCAAGCGGGATCCGTTCTATTCGAACGGTTTCGTGCCGACGGTGAAGCAGCTGGTGGACCGGATCCTGACGGGCGACTAAGGGCGATCGAGGGGTTTCCTGCGTGGCTTCGGCCACGTCTCGGAAAGTCGTCAGGAGGCTTCGGTCAAGTCCGCCGTGGCGGTGTCGCGGCGGCTTTGGCCGCGAAACAGGTCGATGCCGGCGCGCAGCCAGCTCTGGAAGATGCTCGGTGACGTGTCCGCAGGGAGCTCCGGGGCAGGAGCCTGCGCCCGGGCGTTCCGCGCCGTGCGGTTGTTGGTGATGGCCAGGGTCTCGTTGGCGGCGCGCAGCAGCGCGTTGAAGTTCAGCCGCTCGATCAGCTGGATGCCGAGCGTCTTGCCCTTCACCCACACGACCCGGCCGACCATCGCCAGCGAGGCCCGGCGGACCTCGACATAGGTCCCCGGCCTGGGCGGGAACGGCGCCAGCAGCATCATGCCGTGCGGCGAGATGTTGCGGATGGTTACGTCAGACCATCCTCGCTTGCTGCGCATCTGGGCGGGAATGACGACTTCCCGCCTCGATTCTCTCGGTTGCATTCTGGTCCCCCTTGCGGTGCACCGTATAGGTGGCTTTGCGTAGGGTATAACTACGAGGAAAGGCGTTTACCGAGGACTTGCTGACTTTGGTTAATCGGACTGAAGATGCTCCGGATTGGAGCTATTGTTCCAGATAATCCAAAGTATTTATAAGATAAACTACACCCAGCCATCGAGTACTTGATCGGGCGGGCGATGTCCGTCGGACCAGGCGCGGATATTCGAGATCACCTTCACCCCCATATCCTCGCGCCCCTCGAAAGTGGCGGAGCCGAGATGGGGGAGCAGCACGACGTTATCGAGCGCGATCAGCCGCGGATCGACGGCGGGCTCGCCGACATAGACGTCGAGCCCGGCGCCGGCGATGCGGCCCTCCGTCAGCGCCGCGATCATCGCTTCATTGTCGACGATTTCGCCGCGGGCGGTATTGATGAGCCAGCCCCTGGGGCCGAGCAGATCGAGCCGGGGCGCGTCGATCAGGTCGCTGGTGGTGCCGGTATGCGGTGTGTGGATCGTCAATATGTCCGCCGCTTCGAGCATCGTATCGAGCTCGCCGTGCCAGGTGGCGCCGAGCTGGGCCTCGAGCACCTGAGGCAGGCGGTGGCGGTTATGGTAATGGATCTGCAGGCCGAAGGCGCGGGCGCGGAGCGCCACGGCCTGGCCGATCCGCCCCATGCCGAGGATGCCGAGCTTCTTGCCGCCGATCCGGTGGCCGCGCATCGAAGTCGGCGCCCAGCCTTTCCACGCGCCCTGGCGGACCAGCTCATCGCCCTCGACCAGCCGGCGCGGCACGGCGAGGATCAGCGCCATCGCCATGTCGGCGGTATCCTCGGTCAGCACACCCGGGGTGTTGGTGACGGTGATCCCGCGCTCGCGGGCCGCCTTGAGGTCGATATGGCCGACGCCGGCGCCGTAATTGGCGATCAGGCGGAGGCGATCGGGTGCGCCCTCGATCAGTGCCGCGTCGATCCGGTCGGTCACGGTGGGCACCAGCACGTCGCAATCGGCCATCGCGGCGGCCAGCTGCTCGGTGGTGCGCGGCGTGTCATCGGGATTGGTCAGCGCATCGAACAATTCGGCCATGCGCGCCTCGATGCTCTCGGGCAGGGCGCGGGTGACGATCACCCGGGGGCGGGAAGGGCGCGGGCCTTGTGCCATAAAAGGCGGCTTGGCGAGTGCGGAGGCGCCAGTCAACGGTTGATGGCGAGGGGCAGCTCAGGGTAAACGGTTCCCACACACAATATTCATGGGGGTCGCATGCGTTTCGGGAAATGGGTCGTGCTCGGCGTCGTCGCGCTGGGGCTGGCCGTTCCTGCATTCGCACAGCGCAAGACGCCCTATTTCGTCTCGATCAAGGCCGAGAAGGCGCGGATGCGCACGGGCCCGGGACGCAACTATCCGTCGAACTGGCTCTACCAGCGCCGCGGCCTGCCGCTGAAGGTGATCGACATCTATGGCGAGTGGCGCAAGGTCGAGGATCCGGACGGTACCCAGGGCTGGATGCTGGCGAACCTGCTCGACGATGTGCGCACCGCGATGGTGATCGGCACGGTGAGCGAGATGCGCGACGCCCCCCGCTTCAATGCCCGGGTGAGCTGGCGCGCGGCGCCGGGCGTGGTCGGCCGGGTGAGCCGCTGCGCCAGCGGCTGGTGCTGGTTCGATGTCGCCGGGCGCGGGGGCTATATCGAGCAGAGCCATATCTGGGGCACCGATCCGGGCGAAGCGGTGAACTGAACCAGTCCCTTTGATACGCGGAAGTTTGCAAGGGTTGCGGTTGCGCGCTCGCGGAATTTCGGCGCTGGCGCTCGCAAGCGTAAAGTTCGGGCTGTGGTTGCGCCTTCGCTTGAGATCCCGGCGTTCGCCGGGATGACGGTCTTGTCTTCGCGATGAGAAAGAGCCTGACGACGGTGTCAGGCGAAATCCTACATTGGAAGCCCTAAAAGCCCTTTCCCGCTTTTGCGGGAGAGGATGGTCGAGCGACAGCGAGGCCGGGTGAGGGCATGAACGAGCGGCAGGCGCTTCAGGCGTTTCAGCCCCTCACCCTTCCGCCGCTTCGCGGCTCCCTCCCTCTCCCGCAAAAGCGGGAGAGGGAATTTAGGCGAGCTTGTAAGGCGTGGGATCGCCGCGTTCCGCGATCAGCTGGCGGCGGGCTTCGGTGCGGGCTTCGTCGTACCAGGCGCGGGCGGTTTCGGGGAGCGATGCGACGATCGCTTTGTCGGGTTCGCCGGCGATGCGGGCGACCAGCTGGTCGGGATCGACGCCGAGCAAGGGGGCGAGCAGGCGCATCGTGCGGGCGCGCAGGCGGAATTCGAAATCGTCGAGGCGTGCCGATTCAACCTCGGCCTTTTTGAGCAGCGCGCCTCGCAAGTCGAAGACCATCTTACCTTCCCTCGTCATCCCGGCGAAAGCCGGGATCTCGTGCGGCCCTTTTCCCGCCTTCGCCTGAGATCCCGGCTTTCGCCCGGATGACGGCTGGTGGCTTAGTCCAGCAATTCCACTGCCATCGCAGTCGCTTCGCCGCCGCCGATGCAGAGCGAGGCGAGGCCGCGGCGGGCGCCGCGCGTCTCCAGCGCCGAGAGCAGCGTGGCGAGGACGCGGGCGCCGCTGGCACCGATCGGATGGCCGAGCGCGCAGGCGCCGCCGTTGACGTTGAGCACGGCGTGATCGAGCGAGAGCTCCTTCATCGCGATCATCGCGACCGCGGCGAAGGCTTCGTTGACTTCGAACAGATCGACATCGCCGATCTCCCAGCCGGCCTTGGCCAGCGCCTTCTTCATCGCGAAGACCGGGGCGGTGGTGAAACGGGCCGGGGCATGGGCGTGGGCGGCATGCGCGACGACGCGGGCGATGGGGGTGAGGCCGAGCTTCTCGGCCACCGACATGCGCGTCATGACCAGCGCGGCGGCACCGTCGGAGATCGACGAGGCGTTGGCGGCGGTGATCGTGCCGTCCTTGGAGAAGGCCGGCTTGAGCGTGGGGATTTTGGCCGGATCGCCCTTGGCAGGCTGCTCGTCGGCGGCGACCTGGAGGAGGCCCTTGCGGGTCTTCACCTCTACGGGCACGATCTCGCGGTCGAAGGCGCCGCTGGCCTGGGCGGCCTTGGCGCGCTCGAGGCTGGCGATGGCGAAGTCGTCCTGGGCTGCCCGCGTAAACTGATATTCCTGGGCGGTTTCCTCGGCGAAGCTGCCCATCAGCCGGCCGGGTTCATAGGCATCCTCGAGCCCGTCCAGGTACATGTGATCCTTGAGGACGTCATGGCCGATGCGGGCGCCGGCGCGGTGGCGCAGCGAGAGATAGGGGGCGTTGGTCATGCTCTCCATGCCGCCCGCGATCAGCATGTCGACCGAGCCGGCGGCGAGCGCTTCGGCGGCCATGATCGCCGCCTGCATGCCCGAGCCGCACATCTTGTTCACCGTGGTCGCCTCGATGTGATTGGGCAGGCCGGCCTTGAGCGCCGCCTGGCGCGCCGGGGCCTGGCCGAGGCCGGCGGGGAGGACGCAGCCCATGTAGATCCGCTCGATCGCCTCGCCCTTCAGCCCCGCGCGCTGGACCGCGGCACCCACCGCGGCGGCGCCCAGATCGGTGGCGGAAGCCTCGGCCAGCGCGCCCTGGAAGCTCCCCATCGGGGTGCGGGCATAGGCGGCGATGACGACGTCGTCGGCGGACATTCGGGATCCTCTCATTGGTTTGGGCCCATCTAGTATCGGAAGTGATGGTTTGCAAAAGTTGCGCGGTGTGGGAGGGATGGCCATGGGCCTGATCGATATCCTCAAATGGTATGCCTCGATCAGCGGGATCGTGGCGGCGTTCATGGTCTCGCTCGACTTCGGGCGGAAGGTGACCGGCTGGGGATTCGCGCTGTTCGTCACGTCGAGCATCGCCTGGATCGCAGGTGCGATGCTCTCTAAAGATGAGCCGCTATGGACGCAGAATCTCGTGCTTTTCGGAGTCAACTGCTTCGGCGTCTGGCGCTATCTGATCCGCCGCAGGAAACCCGGGAAAGACGCTGAGGCATGACGATTGACCCGGTCTGGGGATGGGCGGTTTTGCTGGGGGTGCTGGGGCTGGTGTTCGGCAGCTTCATCGCGACGCTGGCGATACGCTGGCCCGCCGGAAAAGTGATCACCAGCGGACGCTCCGCCTGCGATGTTTGCGCCAAGGGGCTGCAAGCCGGCGAGCTGATCCCGGTTCTGAGCTATCTCCTCCAGCGCGGACGTTGCCGGGGATGCGGTGCACCGATCCGCGTACAGCATGTCCTGACCGAGATGGTTGGCGGCGCGATCGGCATCGCGGCCGCCATCGCCTCGCCCGATCCGGCGGGCGCCGCCGGCGCGGTGTTCGGCTGGCTGCTGCTGACGCTGGCGGCGCTCGACATCGAGGCATTGTGGCTGCCCAACAAGCTGACCGCGACGCTCGCCATCGCCGGATTGGCCACGGGATTCATGGGGTTACAACCGGCGTTGCAGGACCGGCTGATCGGCGGCGCGGCGGGCTTCGGGGTGCTGTGGATCGTCGCCTGGAGCTATCGGAGGCTGCGCGGACGCCAGGGGCTGGGCGGTGGCGACCCCAAATTGTTCGGCGGCATCGGGCTGTGGCTCGGGTGGCAGGCGCTGCCTTTGGTGTTGCTTGCGGCCTGTTTGATCGGACTGGCGGGCGTGCTGGGGCTGATGCTGGGCGGGCGCAGGATCACCGCGACCGACCGGCTGCCCTTCGGCGTGATGCTCGCCGCTGCCGCCTTCGCGGTGTGGCTGGGCCAGGCGATCAACCCGCCGCCACCATCCGCCGATATTGTCACGACGCTCAACGACAGGATTTATGGGGAGGATCGATAGATGCGCGACCTGCTTGACGCCCAGCGTGCGGCCTTCATGGCCGAACTGCCCGTTTCGCTCGACAGCCGGCGCGACCGGCTGAAGCGGGCGATCGCGATGGTCTCCGAAAATGCCGACAAGCTCTGCGACGCGCTGAGCGAGGATTTCGGGCATCGCAGCCGCGAGCAATCGATGATCACCGACATCGCCGCCTCGGTGAGCCCGCTCAAGCATGCGCTCAAGCATCTCGCGCGCTGGGCGAAACCGGCGCGCAAGCCGGTGCTGTTCCCGCTCGGGCTGCTCGGTGGGCGCGGGCATATCGAATATCAGCCCAAGGGCGTGGTGGGGATCATCGCGCCGTGGAACTTCCCGGTGCAGCTGGTGGTCAGCCCGCTGGCGGGGGTGTTCGCCGCAGGCAACCGCGCGATGGTGAAGACCAGCGAATATACGCCGGTGACCAGCGCGGTGATGGCCGAGCTGGCGGCGCGCTATTTCGACGCGACCGAGCTGGCGTTCGTCAGCGGCGGGCCCGAGGCGGGCAAGGCCTTTGCCGAGCTGCGGTTCGACCATCTGCTGTTCACCGGCGCCACGGGCATCGCCAAGCACATCCTGCATGCGGCGGCGGACAATCTGGTGCCGGTGACGCTGGAGCTGGGCGGCAAGTCGCCGGTGGTGGTGAGCCGCTCCGCCGACATCGCCCAGACGACCGAGCGGGTGGCGCTGGGCAAGATGCTCAACGCGGGCCAGATCTGTCTCGCGCCCGATTACATGCTGGTGCCCGACGAGAAGGAGGCCGAGGTGGTCGACGGGCTCGTTGCCGCGGCTTCGCGCATGTACCCGACCCTGCTGTCCAATCCCGATTATACCGCCGTCATCAACGACCGGCACTATGAGCGGCTGACCGGCTGGATCGAGGATGCGCGGGCCAAGGGCGCCGAAGTGATCGCGGTCAATCCGGCGAACGAGGACCTGGGCAGCTCGAATTCGCGCAAGCTGCCGCTCCACATCATCCGCAACCCGACCGACGACATGACGGTGATGCAGGAGGAGATCTTCGGGCCGGTGCTGCCGGTGCGGCGCTATGGCAAGCTCGAGGATGCGATCGGCGAAGTGAATCGGCGCGACCGGCCGCTGGCGCTCTATTATTTCGGGCGCGACGAGGGCGAGAAGCGCCAGGTGCTCGACCGGACGATCTCGGGCGGGGCGACGATCAACGACGTGATCTTCCATGTCAGCCAGGAGGAACTGCCGTTCGGCGGCATCGGCCCGTCGGGGATGGGCGCCTATCATGGCGAGATCGGCTTCCGGACGTTCAGCCACGCCAAGGCGGTGTACAGCCAGCCGAAACTGGATGTGGCGGGGCTGGCGGGGCTCAAACCGCCTTATGGCAAGAAGACGCGGGCGGCGATCGCGCGGCAGATGAAGGGGTAGGGGTGGACAGGGAACCTTGGGAGAGGCTGCACGAGCACGAGGACGTGTGGGATCATGCCATGGCCGCGCGACTTGAGGGCGCGACGGTGCTGGTGGGTCTTACGCGCCGGGACTCGGAAGGAGAGCGGCGGGAGCAGTTCTTCGGAACGGTGATGGCGCTCGACCCTGTCGATGGCATCACGCTGCGGCTGGAGGGAAAGCGCCGCGGAGAGATCGTTCGGCTGCCGCCGCTGCTCGATGCCTTCGAGCCCGCTGACCCTGGCATCTACACGCTGAAGGAGGCGGGGGAGCGCGTGGTCGATCCCGATTTCACTGCCACCTGGACATTGAGCCGCCGGCACTGAGTTCTGCCATGTCAGTTCCCCGGCGAAGGCCGGGGTCCAGTTGCGATGTGGTTCGCGAGGTTTGACCGCCCCAACCAGCTGCGCCGAGGCTGGGCCCCGGCCTTCGC
>JAEXLC010000319.1 GCA_023445495.1 Pseudomonadota bacterium
CCCCGGCACAAGGCCGGGGTGACGACTTATGAGCCGGCTTCCCATTCTCATCGCCGCGCTGGTGCTGGCGCTGCTGTTCGACGTCGCGCTGATGCGCGAGATCGCCGAGGCCTGGCAGATCCCCGCCGATGTCCACCGCCTGCTGACCATGACCGCGGGCGTGCTGATCGGCGTCTACGGCATGCGCGCCTTCACGCGCGTCGGAGCTAAGCAGCAGCGCAAGGTGCGGTCGTGAGCCGGATCGGATACATTCTGATTGCAGCCGCAATGCCGCTGGGCCTCGCGGACACGCCGGGAGTGAAGCTGTGACCGCTGGTAGTGGCATTAGCGAGCGCAGTTCGACGTTGCTCGGCTGGGCGCTGCTCGCGCTGCTCGTCCTTGCACTATTCCCGCTCCAGCGCATTGCTGGCTTCGGCAATTTTGGCGTCGTGCTCGCCTATACGTTCCTGTTTGCGATAGGCACGCGACTTAGCCTTGCCGGTCCCCGCTTTCGCATCGCCAGGGTGGGATGGGCCGTGCTGCTTTCAGCCATGTTGCCGGTTGTCGCTACGCTCGTAGGTTTTCTGGGTGCCGAGGCGTCGGAGCTGCACGAAGTGGGACCGGTCGGAGCGTTTCTGATTTTTGGTTTCTACCTTGGCCTGCCCTGCCTGTTCTTCGCCGTCCTGATGGCATTGGTTCCCAACATGATTGAAATGCAATGAGCCGCCTTTTCAATGCCTTCCCGGCTGACCGCGCCGCGTTGGTCACCTTCATCACCGCCGGCGACGGCGACACCGCCGCGAACCTCGATGCGCTGGTCGCGGGCGGGGCGGATGTGATCGAGCTGGGCATGCCCTTCACCGATCCGATGGCCGACGGCCCGGCGATCCAGGCGGCGAACCTGCGCGCGCTCGGTGCCGGCACGCGCACCGCCGATGTGCTCGCCATCGCCAAGGGGTTCCGTGCGCGTCATCCCAGCGTGCCGCTGGTGCTGATGGGCTATGCCAACACGATGACCCGGCCCACGCCCGAGGCCTTTGCCGCCAAGGCAGCCGAGGCGGGCGCGGACGGTGTCATCATCGTCGATATCCCACCCGAGGAGGCCGCCGAAGTCGCGCCCTTCACCGCGCACGGCATCGATGTGATCCGGCTCGCCACCCCGACCACCGATGCCGCACGCCTGCCGGCGGTGCTCAAGGGGGCGTCGGGCTTCCTCTACTATGTCTCGGTCGCCGGGATCACCGGGCTGCAACAGGCCGCCCAGGGATCGATCGAGGACGCCGTGGCGCGCCTCAAGGCCGCTACCGACATCCCCGTCGCGGTCGGCTTCGGCGTCCGCACGCCGGAACAGGCCGAGGCAATCGCACGCGTGGCCGACGGCGTCGTCGTCGGCTCCGCAATCGTTGAACTTGTCGGAAAACACGGGAAGGATGCGCCGGAACCCATCCGCGCCTATATCCACTCCCTCAAGACGGCCGTGGAGGCCGCAAGGAAAGAAGTCGCATGAGCTGGATCGATCGCGTCCGCAACGTCCTGGCCTTCACGCCCAAGAAGGACACCCCCGACAATCTCTGGCACAAGTGCAAGGGTTGCGGGCAGATGACCTTCGTGAAGGAGCTGGAGGCCAACCAGCATGTCTGCCCGCATTGCGATCACCATGATCGCATCGGCCCGGCAGAGCGCTTCGCCTATCTGTTCGACGAGGGCAGCTACACCGTGCTCGCCACGCCGAAGGTGGCCGAGGATCCGCTCAAGTTCCGCGACCAGAAGCCCTATCCGGCGCGCCTCAAGGCCGCGCGGACCAGCACCGGCGAGCAGGACGCGTTCATCAACGCCTCGGGCACGATCCTCGGCCGCAAGGCGGTGATCGGCGTGCAGGACTTCGCCTTCATGGGCGGATCGATGGGCCAGGCCGTGGGCGAGGCGTTCATCCAGGGTGTCGAGGCAGCGATCGCGGCCCGCGCGCCGTTCATCGCCTTCACCGCTTCGGGCGGCGCGCGCATGCAGGAAGGCATCCTGTCGCTGATGCAGATGCCGCGCACCACCGTGGCGATCGAGATGCTCCACGATGCCGGCCTGCCCTATATCGTCGTGCTGACCGATCCGACTTCGGGCGGCGTGATGGCCGCCTATGCGATGCTGGGCGACGTCCAGATCGCCGAGCCGCGCGCCACGCTCGCCTTCACCGGTCGCCGCGTGATCGAGAACACGATCCGCGAGAAGCTGCCCGACGATTTCCAGACCTCGGAATATTATCGCGAGCACGGCCTGATCGACATGGTCACCCACCGCAAGGACCTGCGCGAGACGCTCGGTCAACTGATCGGCCTGCTCTGCGAGGGCAAGAAGGCGGCGTGACCTTTTCTCCCTCTCCCCTTCGGGGAGAGGGCCGGGGAGAGGGGAAGTGCGACGCACTCTCCTCTCCTGCCCCTCTCCCAACCCTCTCCCCGATGGGGAGAGGGCTTTAATTTATGGCCGACCACGCAATTTCCTCCGATCCGCATGTCCAGCGCCAGCTCGACCGGCTGACCGCACTCTCTCCGGGCGCCGACATCCTCGGGCTCGAACGGATCACCCGGTTGCTCGAGCGCGTCGGCAGCCCGCAGCTCGCCTTGCCGCCGGTGCTCCATGTCGCCGGCACCAACGGCAAGGGCTCGACCTGCGCGTTCCTGCGCGGCGCGATCGAGGCTTCGGGCATGCGCGCGCATGTCTATTCGAGCCCGCATCTCGTCCGCTTCAACGAGCGTATCCGCCTGTCGGGCGAACTGATCGCCGATGCGATCCTCGCGCCCCTGCTCGAGGAAGTGCTCGACGCGGGCGGCGATATCGGCGCGAGCTTCTTCGAAGTGACCACCGCCGCCGCCTTCCTCGCCTTCGCCCGGGTGCCGGCGGACGCGCTGATCCTCGAAGTGGGCCTCGGCGGGCGGCTCGACGCCACCAATGTGGTCGACCGGCCGGCGATGACCGGCATCGCCCAGCTCGGCATCGACCATCAGAGCTTCCTCGGCGACACGCTGGAGAAGATCGCGGCAGAAAAGGCCGGCATCGCCAAGCCCGGCGTGCCGCTGGTGACAATGCGCTATGCCCCGCACATCGCCGCGATCGTCGCCGCCGCCGGCGCCCCGGTGTTCGCGCAGGGGACCGCCTGGGATTTCGAGACGCGCGGCGACCGGCTCGTCTACCGCGACGCCCGCGGCGAGGTGGAGACGCCGCTTCCCGCGATGGCCGGGCCGCACCAGCCCGCCAACCTCTCGCTCGCCATCGCGATGCTGCGCCACCAGCAGGCGCTTGCGGTGCCCGACACCGCCCTTGCCGCCACCGCCACGAACACGCGCTGGCCTGCCCGCATGCAGAAGCTCGGCGACGGCCCGCTGCTCCACCTCCTGCCCCCGGGCAGTGAATTGTGGCTCGATGGCGGGCACAACGAAGCCGCTGCCGCCGCGGTGAGCGCCACGCTCGCCCAGGTCGCGCAGGGCCGGCCAGTACAGCTCGTCCTCGGCATGCTCGCCAACAAGGATGCGCAGGGCCTGCTCGCCCCGTTCGCGAAGTTGGCCGCCGGGCTGCACGCGGTGCCGGTGCCCGGCCATGAGCACCACGCCCCCGCGCGGCTCGCCGAAGTCGCGCAACTGCTCGGCATCCCGCATGCCTCGGTCGCGCCCGACGTGCCCCGCGCGCTCACCGCGATCGCCCGCGAAGGCGGCGCACCGCTCGTGCTGGTGCTGGGATCGCTCTACCTTGCCGGCACGGTGCTCAAGGCGAACGGGGAAGTTCCCAACTGACCGTCATCCCGGCCTTGCGCCGGGATCCCGCTTCT
>JAEXLC010000331.1 GCA_023445495.1 Pseudomonadota bacterium
CGGGGGCTATGGGGGGGGGGGAGGGCTGCGCCGATGCCGGGATCGGCGCGACGAACAGGGCGACGGCACACAGGGTGACGGTACACAGGGCGGCGGGCAAATTGGGACGCATCGATTCCCCCTCTCGAACGACGCCACCCACTCTCCCGAAGCGCGATGAGCGCTGGATGAACCGCTTTGCGATTCCGCTTGCGAGGCGCTCCGACTCGATATAAATACGATATCATAATTTCGGGAGGTAATGATGACTGACGTTCGTAGCGCCGCGCCGGCCCTGCGCCAGAGCAGCGAGAAGGCTGCGACCACCGCCAGCGGCTATGGCATGCTGCTCGTGGCGCTGCTCGCCATTGTCGCGGCGGGCGGGGCGCTCTCGCAGATCGACCGTATCGCCGACTGGATCGTGATCACCACGCTGCTCGTCGCGATCCTGGTCGAGCTGTTCGTGCTGTGCGGCTTCTACCTGCTCCAGCCGAACCAGGCGGCGGTCATCACCCTGTTCGGTGACTATCAGGGCACCGATCGCACCACCGGCCTGCGCTGGGCCCTGCCGTGGCTGAGCAAGAAGAAGGTCTCGGTGCGCGCCAACAACATCATTTCGGAGCGCATCAAGGTCAACGACCTGCGCGGCAATCCGATCGAGATGGCGGCCCAGGTGGTGTGGCGCGTGACCGATACCGCGCAGGCGCTGTTCGACGTCGATGACTACAAGGCGTTCGTGAACGTCCAGATCGAGGCGGCGGTGCGCACCATCGGCTCGCGCTATCCCTATGACGATTTCGAGCATCAGGAAGTCACGCTGCGCGGCAATCACGATCAGGTCGGCACCGAGCTGCGCGGCGAGCTGATCGAGCGCCTTCGCGTCGCCGGCATCACGGTCGACGAGTGCGGCTTCACCCATCTGGCCTATGCCCAGGAGATCGCCGGCGCGATGCTCCGCCGCCAGCAGGCCCAGGCGGTGGTCGCCGCGCGCCAGACGCTGGTCGAGGGCGCGGTCGGCATGGTCGAGATGGCGCTGGCCCAGCTTTCGGCCAAGGATGTGGTGCATCTCGACGACGAGCGCCGCGCCGCCATGGTCTCGAACCTGATGGTCGTGCTGTGCGGCGAGCGTGATACCCAGCCGGTGGTCAACACGGGCTCGCTCTACCAGTAAGCATCAAGGCGTACCCCGTGTCCGAACCACCCCAGAAAAAGGCCTTTCCGCTCCGTCTCGATCCCGCGCTCTATGCGGCGATCGAGCGGTCGGCGGCGAGTGACCTGCGCAGCGTCAACGCCCAGGTCGAGTGCCTGCTGCGCGAGGCGCTGGGGAAGCGCGGGGTGAAGCTGGCCGAGCCGGTACGCGCCCGGCGCGGCCGCCCGCCCAAGGCGAAGGAGGAAGGCGAATGAGTGTCCGTCCGCAGCGCGCCGATGCGTGGTTCGTCCGGATCCGCCGGGGTGCCAAATATAATATCACGCCGTGCACGCGGCAGGGCTGGGCGCTCACCATCGCCTATGTGCTGTTCAGCCTGGCGCTGACCCCGCTGCTCCTGCCACCCGCGCCGGTGCGCGCGGCTGCCTGGGTGATCCTGTTCTTCGCCGCGACGGCGCTGTACCTGGTCGTCGCCTGGCGCACGTCCTCGCCTGCCGTGGATGACGGCAAGGCCGGCTGAAGGGATTTCGCGATGTTGCTTGCCACGCATATCCGCCGCGCGCATCTGCCCTATGTGCTCGGCATCGCCGGGCTCTCGCTGGTCGCCGGCATCGCCCTGGCGCTGTTCCAATGATGGGCGCCCGCTTCAAGGAACGCCACTCGGTCCGCCCCGGCTATTGGTTCCGCCCCAAGCGCTTCGGCCTGGGTGCGGTGCCCGTCACCTGGCAGGGCTGGGCAGCGACCTTCGCCTTCGTCGCGGTCCTCGGCGTGATCGTCAATTTCGCGAACCATCGCGACCGGCTGTGGCTGCTGCTGCTCCTGCCGGTGGTCGGGGCCTATCTATGGCTGATCGCAAGCAAGACCGACGGGGAATGGGGCTTCCGCTGGGGCGGCGAGCAATGATCCGCCGCGGCCTGGCGCTCGCCGCCTTTGCCCTTGCCGTACCTGCGTTCGCGCAGGAAGCCCCCGCCGGGGTGGAGATCACCGCGCCGGGGCCGCAGGGAAACCTTGCCGGCACGCTGGTCGATCCCGATCCCAGGGCGCCGCTGGTGCTGATCGTCCCCGGCTCGGGCCCTACCGACCGCGACGGCAACAACCGCTACGGCGTCGCCGGCGGCCCCTATCGCCAGCTTGCCGAGGCACTGGCGAAGCGCGGCGTCGCCACGCTGCGCGTCGACAAGCGCGGCATGTTCGGCAGCAAGGCGGCGGTTGCCGACGGCAATCATGTGACGATCGCCGATTATGCTGCCGATGTCCGCGCCTGGATCGATGTGGCGCGCAAGCGCACCGGCCGCTCCTGCATCTGGCTGGGCGGGCATAGCGAAGGCGGACTGGTCGTGCTGGCCGCCGCGCAACAATCAGAAGGCGTTTGCGGCGCGGTGCTGATTGCTGCCGCCGGACGCCCGCTCGCCGATATCATGCGCGCGCAGTTCCGCGCCAACCCGGCCAATGCGCCCTTGCTCGAGCCGCTGCTGTCGCTGGTCGACACACTGGAACGCGGCAAGCATGCCGATACCGCGTCGATGCCGCCGCCTCTTCCCGCGCTATTCCCGGATGCGGTGCAGGACTTCCTGATCGATCAGTTCCGCTACGATCCGGCGAAGCTTGCGGCGTCGCTCAAGGTGCCGCTGCTCGTCACCCAGGGCGACCGCGATATCCAGATCGGCGTGCCGGATGCCCAGGCACTCGCCGGCGCCAGGCCGGGAGCGACGCTGGCGATCGTGCCGGGGATGACGCATGTCCTGCGCATCGCCGCGAGCGAGGACCGGGCGGCGAGCATCGCCACCTATGGCGATGCGTCGCTGCCGGTGGCCCCGGCGCTGGTCGACGCCATCGCCGGGTTCGTCACCGGGAAGCGTTAGCCCAGCGCCTCGTCGAGCAGGCGGGCGAGGCGCAGGCCGCCCTTGATGACCTGCGCGCGCGCCTCGGGCACCCACTTCTCGATCATCGGCTCGGTGATCGCGACGCGGCCGGTGATCGGCTTGCAGGTGTCGCCGCCATTGAGGTCGGCATAGACGGTCTTGGCCAGCTCCCAGCTGTCCTTGCCCCACTCCTGCACGGTGCCGCTGCTGTACCTGGCGCGGTCGGCGCGGCTGTAGCTGCGCACGATGTTCGGGCCCGAAGTGATCGCGCGTTCGGCGAGCAGCCCGTCCCACACCGAGTGCAGGTTCAGCCGGTCGGTGGTGTAGATGCCGTAGCTCACCTGCGCTTTGTTGCCGCCGGCGTCATGGTCATGCTCGGCGCCGTGCAGCGGCTGGCCGATATCGCCGACGAAATGGACGAGGAACAGCAGTGCCTTCACCCGCTCGACCTGCGGCGCCTTGCGGTCCTTGAGGAGCTTCACGTCGCGCTCGATCTGGGCGGAGACGCAATTGCCGTCCTTGCACTCGGCGGTCACGTCGAACGGCTTGCAGACATCGGCGTCCTGGTAATGCCAGACCGAGGCGTAGCGCCAGTCGGCGCCCAGCTTCTTGATGCAATCGGCCCAGACCGAGGCTTCCTCGATATTGGTCGCCGGGCAGCCTTCGGTCTTGAGCAGGTCGGTGTGGCGGAGCAGCTGGGCAATCTTGTTGCGGGTGGCCGGGGTGACGTTGCGCCAGGCGATCGCGGCGACGGTCTGGTGGCCATATTCCCAATAGGCATTGGCGGGCGAAGCGAAGCCGATCAGGGCCGCGAGGATCACGAGAAAGCGCATCAGACTACTCCAGAAGCAGGCGCGGTCTCCCTAGCAGAGCTTTCGGGCTTCGCCAGCCGGTTGAGTCCGATCAGCGGCCGCAGCCAGCCGATCCGCCGGCCGACCAGATAGGTCGCGGCGCACACGCTCGCCGTGCCGCCGAGCAGCAGCGCGAAATCCGCCGGAGCACTGAGGTGCAGCGGCAGCGAATACCAGGCGATCAGCACGATCGCCGGGTGGTGGACGATGTAGAAGGGGAACACCGCCTCGGCGAGCGGCTTGCGCAGGGGATGATCGCGGTTCCAGCGCGTCTCGGCGATGTGGAACAGCGCGAGGATCATCCCCCAGGCCATCGCGGTGCGCGCGGCGCGGTCGAGCGCCATCACTTCGTGCGGCGGCACGCTGGTGCCCGGCCAGGTCAGCTCGACCGAGACGACCACCGCGCCGGCAAGCGCCGCCATCACCGCGCCAAGCTTCCAGCTGCGGGCGATCGCCGGCCACAGCCCGGACGACCCCGCCAGCGCGAAGCCGAACAGGAAGATCGGCACATATTGCGCATGCCCGCCCCAGTCGCGCAGCAGCCCCTGGCGTTCGGGCGCGACGAACAGCAGCGCCAGCCGCGCCGCCGCCAGCGCCGCCACCGGCACCCAGAGCAGGCGGCGGCCCTGGCTCAGCCAATCCGCCGCCGCCCCGATCGCGCGCAGCGTTCGGCCGTTGTCCCGCGCCAGCACCAGCGCGAGCAGCAGCGTGTAGGCGGCGAGATAGGCGACGAACCAGAGATGCTCCCAGCTCGGGAATTCGCGGCCCCAGAAGATGCCGCCGCGCCAATAGTCGAGCGCCCAGAAATGGAGGTACCCGTGCGGATAGCCATTCTCCATCACCCGCACCCACATCTCGAGCGGCACCAGCACCGCCATGCCGAAGCCAAGCGGGATGAGCAGCCGGAGCGCGCGGGAGCGGGCGAAGTCGCCGGGTGCCCGGTCGTAGAGCTTGCGCGAGGCATAGCCGGAGACGGCGAACAGCAGCGGCAGGCGCCAGGGAGTGAGCAGCGCCATCGGCGGGATCAGCCATTGAAAGGCATAGCCGGTCTTGATCACCCAGTCCCAGGGCGAGAAGGCCATGGCGATGTGATAGAGGATCAGCAGCCCGAACGCAGCGATCCGCAGCCAGTCCATGCCGTAATGGCGCTGGCTCGCTCGCGGTGCGGCTACAGGAACAGGATCGTGCCGCATCGGGCCTCGGGCTAATCGAACAGCCTGTGAGCTTAACCCGGGTTGCTTAGCATCGCGTAAAGCGCCGGCCCCGCATCTGCACGGAAACTCGATATTCTGGCGTCTGGCCCCCCGGGGCCAAAGCGCCTATATGGCCGCCATGTCCGTACGTCCCTGGCGCGATATCGTCCGGCGGCCCAGCCGTCAGATCATGGTGGGTAATGTGCCCGTTGGCGGCGATGCGCCGGTGACGGTGCAGACCATGACCAACACTGCCACCTCCGACGCGCGCGCGACGATCGACCAGATCCGCCGCTGCGAGGATGCCGGCGTCGACATCATCCGCGTGAGCTGCCCGGACGTCGAATCGACCGCGGCGCTCAAGCAGATCGTCCGCGCCAGCCGCGTGCCGATCGTCGCGGACATCCATTTCCACTACAAGCGCGCGCTCGAAGCCGCCGATGCCGGCGCCGCCTGCCTGCGCATCAACCCGGGCAATATCGGCAGCGCCGACCGGGTGAACGAAGTGGTCAACGCGGCGAAGGCCAATGGCTGCGCGATCCGTATCGGCGTGAACGCCGGCAGCCTCGAGAAGGACCTGCTCGAGAAATATGGCGAGCCGTGCCCCGAGGCGCTGGTCGAGTCGGCGCTCGACCATATCAAGCTGCTCCAGGACCGCGACTTCCATGAGTTCAAGGTCGCGGTGAAGGCGTCGGACGTGTTCCTGGCCGTCGCCGCCTACCAGCAGCTCGCCGACGCGGTCGATTGCCCGCTCCACCTTGGCATCACCGAGGCCGGCGGGTTCGTCGGCGGCACGGTGAAGTCGGCGATCGGCATCGGCTCGCTGCTCTGGTTCGGCATCGGCGACACGATCCGCGTCTCGCTCTCGGCCGAGCCCGAGGAGGAAGTCCGCGTCGGCTTCGAGATCCTCAAGGCGCTCGGCATTCGTAACAGAGGTGTCCGCGTCGTCAGCTGCCCGAGCTGCGCGCGCCAGGGCTTCGACGTGATCCGCACGGTGCAGGCGCTCGAGGACCGGCTCCAGCATATCCGCACGCCTTTGTCGCTCTCGGTGCTCGGTTGCGTGGTCAACGGCCCCGGCGAAGCGCGCGAGACCGATATCGGCCTGACCGGCGGCGGCAATGGCAAGCACATGGTCTATCTGTCTGGCGTCACCGATCACACGGTGAACGATGCCGACATGCTCGATCACATCGTCAAGCTGGTCGAGGCCAAGGCGGCGGAGATCGAGGCGGCTGGCGAGGCTGCGGCGCAGGCGGCCGAATAGGCCATGGCAAAGCCGCCGGTGCCGGTCGAGAAGCGCAACGCGGTGGCCACCGGCGCATCTGCGGCCGGCGCCTCGGCCATCGGCGCCCTTGCGCTCAGCGCCGCGATGATCGGCGGATTCGCACTCGGCGCGGTGGCCGTGGGCGCCGTCGCGATCGGGCGGCTGCGCATCGGCCGTGCCCGGATCGGCAAGCTGCGGATCGATGAGCTGGAGGTCGGCCGGCTGATCCAGCTGGACGAAACCTCGAAGTCCGAAACGCGCGACTCGTGACGCCGGCACCGGGCGCAGCTAAGCGCCCCTGATGCGCAACGTCACCCTCGCCCTGCTCGCCGCCTGCGCCGGCATCGCGCTCTATTCGATCATGGACGCGGTGATGAAGGGGCTCAGCCTCGTCATCGGCGCCTATGCCGCGATCTTCTGGCGGCTGGTGGCAGGCGCGGCGATCATGACGCCGCTGTTCGCCTTTTCCGGGCAGCGCCTGCCCTCCGCCCGGGTGCTCCGCATCCATGCCATCCGCAGCGTGGTGATCGCGGTGATGGCGATCGCCTTTTTCTGGGGGATCGTCCGCGTGCCGCTGGCCGAGGCGATCGCGCTCACCTTCATCGCCCCGCTGATCGCGCTCGCACTGGCGGCGGTCTTCCTGCACGAAAAGATCGGCACCCGCTCGATCCTCGGCTCGCTGCTCGGCCTGGCCGGGGTCGGCATCATCCTGGCCGGGCAGCTGGGCGCGCCGCACCGGCCCGATTCGGCGCTGGGCATGGTCGCGATCCTCACCTCGGCGGTGTTTTACGCGGTCAACCTCGTCATCGCGCGGCATCAGGCGCAGCAGGCGGGGCCGATCGAGATCGCCTTCTTCCAGAACTGGATCATCCTCGGCCTGTTCGCGCTGCCGGCGCCTTGGCTGCTGGTGCCGCCGGCGCCCGGCCAATGGTGGCTGGTGGTGCTGGCCGCCGGGCTGGCGATCGTCTCGCTGCTGCTGCTCTCCTGGGCCTATGCCAGGGCGGAGGCGCAGGTGCTGCTCACCGTCGAATACACCGCCTTCATCTGGGCGGCGCTGATGGGCTGGCTGTTCTTCCGCGAGCCGCTGACCCTGCTCACGATCGGCGGCACCTTGCTGATCGTCGCCGGATGCGTGATGGCGGCACGCAGCAAGCCCGGCATCGCCGAGCCCGAAGTGGAGCCTGCCCTGTCATGATCGCCATCCGCACCGCCACCCCGCAGGACGTCGCGCTGATCCTCGACCTGATCCGCGAGCTCGCCGTCTATGAGCGCGAGCCCCATGCCGTGGTCGCGACCGAGGCGATGCTGCACAAGGCGCTGTTCGAGACCCGTGTCGCCGAGAGCCTGATCGCCGAGCTGGACGGCAAGCCCGTGGGCTTCGCGCTGTTCTTCCACAATTTCTCGACCTGGACCGGCAAGCCCGGCATCTATCTCGAAGACCTGTATGTCACCCCCGATGCGCGCGGCGCAGGCGCGGGCAAGGCGCTGCTCCGCCACCTGGCGGGCATCGCGCTCGATCGGGATTGCGGCCGCTTCGAATGGGCGGTGCTCGACTGGAACACCCCGGCGATCGATTTCTACCGGGCGATGGGCGCCGAGGCGATGGAAGAATGGACCGTGCAGCGCGTCTCGGGCGATGCGCTGCTGAAGCTCGCCGGGCGCGGCTGATGGCGATCGACCAGGGCCTGGTCGATTGGGTGGCCGAAGCGATGGAGCCGGTCGGCACCGTCACGTCGAAGCGGCTGTTCGGCGGCGCCGCGCTCTACTGCGACGGGCTGGCCTTCGCGATCCTCGCCTTCGATGCGCTGTGGCTCAAGGCGGATGCCGGGAGCGCCGCCGAATGGGGCGATGCCGAGCGCTTCTCGGTCACGCGCGAGGACGGCAAGGTCCAGTCGCTCAACTATCGTCGCGCGCCCGACGAGACCTATGACGATGCCGACGAACTGCGCCGCTGGGCGTTGCTCGCGCTGGATGCGGCAAGGCGCGCACCGCCGAAGAAGGCGAAGAAGAAGCGCTGACCACTTTCTTCGTCATGCTGAACTTGTTTCAGCATCCAACGTGCGGCGCAGTGAAGCGCTTGAGCCTCTTGTCCTTCCTGCGCGGATGGTTGGACCCTGAAACAGGTTCAGGGTGACGGCAGCCTAGCCGCCCCCCAGCACGTTGATCGTGAACGCCAGGATGCCCAGGTTGAACACGAAGGCCGCCAGGCAGTGCGCGGTCACCACGCGGCGCAGGCGCCGGCTCGAGATGGTCACGTCGCTGGTCTGGAAGGTCATGCCCAGGCAGACCGCGAAATAGAGGAAGTCCCAGTAATCGGGCTCCTTGGTGTCCGGGAATTCCAGCCCGCCCGAATCGGTGCCGTTCCGCGCCGCCGTGTAGAAGATATGCGCGTAGTGCAGCGCGTAGATGGTGTTGCTGAACGTCCAGCTCAGCGCCAGCGTGCCGAGGATCGCCGGCAGCGCCCAGGGGTTGGACTTGATCCCGCTCAGCAGCTCGGCGGCAATCGAGGTGAACACCGCCGCACCGACCATCACCGTGATCAGCAGCAGCATCGGCCGGTTGGCATCGTTGCGGCAGGCGCTCTCGCGCATCCCGGTGGCGCGGTGGCTCAGCAGCGGGATCGTCGAAATCAGGAAGGCGGCCGCGCCGACATCGAACGCCAGCATCACGCCGAAATGCAGGCCGACTGTCGGCAGCAGGAACCAGGCGGATACGAGGGTCGCGCCGACGAACAGCAGGAAGCGCGGCGGCGCCACGACATTGCCGATGCCGCGGCGGTGCGGCTTGCTCATGCCGGGCGCACCCAGCGCGGGTTGATCGCGCCGACCACGGCCAGCGCCAGCAGCGCCATCCAGCCATAGCTGTGCGCCTGCATCATCCAGGGGTGGTGCGGTTGGCTCAGCAGGAACCAGAGCGAGACCAGCCCGCCCGCCGCCAGCGGCACGGCGGTCAGCTTGGCGACCAGGGTCCCGCGCCATGCCAGCGCCGCCAGCATCAGCTCGCCAAGGCCGAGCAACGCGAACTTGGTGCGCACCGCGACGAACAGCATGTCGAACAGGCTCTGCGCATCGGGGCCGACCGGCAGTATCTGGAGCAGGATCACGCCTTCGACCTGGTCGAGCAGCGCGGCGGCGAACAGCACGCCCATCGCGGCCAGGCCAAGCGCGCGCGTGCCGTGGCGCAGCGCCCAGGCGCCGAGGATCAGGAAGGTCGCATAAGCGGGGATGAAGACGAGCGCGTCCCACCAGCTCGCGCTCAGCTGCGCGATGCGGAACTTCTCGGAACAGGGCGGGGCGCCGAACAATTCGGCAAGCTCGGCCGGGCTGCGCACCAGCTCGAGCGCGATGATCGGCCCGGCACCGTGGGTGGGGCCGCAGGCGACGAGGTCCGGGATGCGCCCGAACCCCATCGACGCTGCCAGCGTCGCCAGCCCGGCCACTGCGCACAGTCGCCAGGCCAGCGCGCCGTTCAAGCCGCGTCGGCCTCCTTGGCCTTCTTCGCGGCTTCGATCGCTTCGATCACGATCTTCTTGGCTTCCTCGGCATCGCCCCACTGGCCGATGCGCACCCACTTCTCGGACTCGAGGTCCTTGTAGTGCTTGAAGAAGTGCTCGATCTGCTGGAGCACGATCGAGGGCAGGTCCTGCCGCTCGCCGATGTCCGAATAGTACGGGAAGGTCGAGTCGACCGGCACGCAGACCAGCTTCTCGTCGCCGCCGGCCTCGTCCTCGAGCTTGAGCACGCCGATCGGGCGGGCGCGCACGACGCAGCCCGGCACGAAGGGCGAGCGCGCGATGACGAGCGCATCGAGCGGATCGCCGTCCGGCGACAGGGTGTGCGGCACGAAGCCATAGTTCGCCGGGTAGCGCATCGGGGTGTGCAGGATGCGATCGACGAAGAGCGCACCGCTCTCCTTGTCGAACTCATACTTCACCGGCTCGCCGCCGACCGGCACTTCGATGATGACGTTCAGGCTGTTCGGCGGATCATCACCCACCGGAATAAGATCAATACGCACGCTGCTGTTATCCCTTAGCTGGGCGGTTGCGCCCCTCGAGCCTCACTTGGGCTGGAGGAGTTTGTCCAGGCCAGCCTCTCCTTCGCTTGTTTTTTCGAGGTGCGGATAGCGCAGCCCGTCATGATAGTCGATGGCCACGTCACGGTAGCGCGAGCCGCGCTTCACGGTGAGCTTGATCGGCTCCTTGCCGCCCTTGGCCAGCTTCACCGCGTCCTTCAGCTTGTCGCCGCTGAACACCGCGCCGTTCACCGCGACGATCTCGTCGGCCAGGGTGATTCCCGCGTCGAACGCCGGGCTGCCCCACATCACGCCCGAAATGCCCTTGGGCCCGATCGACAGGCCGATCGAATAGGACAGGTCGGTGCTGGTCTTGGGCGTCACCTTGTTCGGGGTGTCGTTATAGACCAGCTTGTAGCCGTTGCGGGTGAAGCCATCGAGCGGCGCATGCTCGGAAACGTCGTTGACGCGCTCCTTGAGCAGCGTGCGCCAGTCATAGGGCAGGACCTGGTTGAGCGTCGCGACGACGTCGTCGAACGTATAGGTCAGCTCGCCGAAATCGCCGTCGCGGCCGCCGAAGAAGATATGCGCGAAATCGTCGATCGACTTGGTGCCGCCCGACTTCTCGCGCAGGATCGAATCGACTTCCATCCAGATCAGCAGGCCTTCGTTGTAATAGTCCTCGCTGCGCTGCCAGCTCACCCAGCCCTTGGGCGCGCGCGGGCTGATGACGGGGTCGTTGGTGGTGTCGCCCATCGGGCGCCAGGTGCGGCCCTGGCGATTGTCGAGGTTCGCGGCGATGTTGGCGTACGCGTCCAGCGTGTCGGCCTTGCTCACCAGCCCCGAGCGCGCCTGGAACACATAGCCCCAGAACTGGGTCTGGCCTTCATAGACCCAGAGCAGCGAGCCGCGCATCGGCACGCGGTAGTCCGGGGTCCACAGGTCGGCGCCGCGGCGGAACTTGCCGTCCCAGCTATGGGTGTATTCGTGCGGGATCAGGTTGCGGCTGGTCGCCTTCTCGTCCCACTTGGTGAAATAGCCCAGGCCCGTGCCGTTCTCCGAGCTGCGGTGATGCTCCACGCCGATCCCGCCCAGCTCGTCGCTGATCGAGAGCAGGAAGCGGTAATGGTCGTAATGCTCGACGCCGAAGGTCTTCTTCGCCTGGTCGACCAGGTTCGCGTGCGCCGCGATCTGCTCGGGCTTGGCGGCAAGCTCCTCGGCGCTGTCGGCATAGGTCTCGATGGTCACGCGGTCGCTCAGCTTGAGCTGGCGGTAATAGCGCCCGGCGAGCACCGGCGAGTCCATCAGGATGTCGTAACTGGTCTTGTCATAGCTGTAGACATTGCCGGCGACCTTGGCGTCCACCGCCGAGCTCGCGGTCCAGCCCGCCGGATATTTCACCTTCGCCTCGATCGGAATGCGGCGGACGAAATAGCCGGCCGGATAAAGGCTGAGCGAGAAGAACTGCAGGCTCATCAGGTTCGGCGTCATCACGATGCGGCCCTGGTCGCCTACCGTGGCCGAGACGAAGTTGAAGCTGACATCGAGCTTTTTCGCGCCAGCCGGCACGTCGATATGGAAGGCATAGACGTCCACCGGATCGCGCTTCCACGGGATCACCTTGCCGTTCGCCTTGATGACCAGGCCGCCGACCTTCTCGATCTCGCCGCGCGGGCCGTGCTTGCCGGGGATCCACTTCGGATAGAGCAGCACCATGTGCCCGCTCTTCGCGACGGGGATCGTCTCCTTCATGTTGAAGATGCCGCGCACCGTGTCGGTCGCATCGATGTCGAGCGTCAGCGTGCCCGGATAGGCGGCATCGCGCGCATCGGGGATGGTGTTCGGATAGGGCGCGGTCTGCGCCGGCGCCGACTGCACCACCGAAGTCTGGGCGATGGCGGGAGCGGATACGGAAGCGAGCAGGGCAGCTGCGGCAAGCGCACGGATCATCGGTGGAAGCGACCTCTCATTTTGAAGCGACGGGTCATAGGACCCTGCGGGCAGAGGCGTAAAGACCTGCGCGTAATGGCAATCCTTCACGGGACGCTAACCATTGCGCGCTACTCGTTTCCGCCATGTATCACGATCCCAAGCTGACGGTGGAAACCCGGGCCGATCCGCGACCCCGCTCGGCGGTGAGCACCGGCGTCGGCATGGCGGGTCTGGCGGGCATGAGCCTGTGGACGGGAATCGCGACCTATTACGGCATGGACGGGCCCTATTCGGCGCTGGTCAATGTCGTCGCCTGCGCGCTGCCGATGGTGCTCTGGTCGATCTTCATCGACAAGGTGCACCTGAACCCGAGCACCGGGATCGACTGGTCGTCGCAGCGTACGCTCAAGGACACGCTCGACATCTCGATCACCAAGCTCACCGGCCTGTGGCTCACCTGGGGCGGGATCGCGCTGATCTATGCCACCTTCCGCTTCTGGTGGACCGGCCGCTACGCCAATTTCGGCTGGTCGATCTGGTGCATCGAGATGGTGGCGCCGGCGCTGTTCCTGCTCTCGATCCCCTATGTCCTCTGGCTCGATCGCAAGCTGGTCCAGCCGAAGGATGGCGCGTGGCATCTCGGCGCCTGGCTGATGGGCACCAAGGAGCCGATCGACATGCCGGCGATCCAGAATCACCTGCGCAGCTGGGCGATCAAGGGCTTCTTCCTCGCCTTCATGCTGTCGATCGTGCCGCCCAATTTCGGCGATTTCGTCGGCTGGAACTTCAGCCGGATGTTCGAGAGCCCGGCGGTGATCGCCAATTACTGCATCAGCTTCATGTTCGTGATCGACGTGGCCTTCGCCACCGCGGGCTACATCCTGACGATGCGGCCGCTCGATTCGCACATCCGCAGCGCCACCCCCTATGCGGCGGGCTGGACCGCGGCGCTGATCTGCTACCCGCCCTTCGTGCTGATGAACGAAGGCGGCGTGCTCGATTATCATCCGGGCAGCGCCGACTGGACTTACTGGTTCGCCAATCACCCCTGGATCCTGGGCGGGCTCGGCGCGGTGCTGGTGGGGCTGACCGGCATCTATGCCTGGGCGACGATCGCCTTCGGCCTGCGCTTCTCCAACCTCACGCACCGCGGCATCCTGACCCACGGCCCATACGCCTGGAGCCGCCACCCGGCATACCTGTCGAAGAACCTGTTCTGGTGGCTCTCGGGCCTGCCCTTCCTCGCCACCACCAGCTGGGTCGAGGGGCTGCGCAACGCCGCGATCATGGGCGTGGTCAGCGGCATCTATTACTGGCGCGCCCGTACCGAGGAGCTGCACCTGGGCGCCGATCCGGCCTATCAGGAATACAGCGCCTGGATGCAGCGCAACGCCCCGGTGCCGCGCTTCTTTGCGTGGGTCGGGAGCAAGGTTCGCGGCTAGCCCACTCCGTCATGCTGAACTTGTTTCAGCACCCAACGCGCCTCACAGGATATCTCTGGTGGAGCGTTGGACCCTGAAACAAGTTCAGGGTGACGGTTGGTGATACGCGGCGATCACCAATCCCCCGCGGCCCCCATCCACAAGGCAACCGCCGCCGCCGCCGCCGTCTCCGCCCGCAGGATCCGCGGTCCCAGCGCGATCCCGATCGCTTTCGGATGCGCCCGGATCGCCTCGCGCTCGGCCTCGTCGAACCCGCCCTCGGGCCCGATCAGGATCGCCGCCGGTCCCGGATTGGCGCGCATCGCGTCCACCGCCGGCACCCCGCCGGTCTCATCGGCGAAGAACAGCACCCGCTCCTCGGGCCAGTCGCGCAGCAGCGCCGGCAGCTTCACCATCTCGTCGAGCCGGGGCAGGGCGGTGCGCCCGCATTGCTCGGCCGCCTCGATCATGTGCGCGCGCAGCCGCTCGAGATTGAGCTTGTCGACCACCGCGCGCCGGGTCAGCACCGGCACCAGCCGGTCGACCCCCAGCTCGCACGCCTTCTCGGCGATCCAGTCGATCCGCCCCTTCTTGATCGGCGCGGCGCACAGCCAGAGATCGGGCACCGGTTCACGCTCGCGAAGCTGGTCGGTCACCTCCAGGATAAGGTCGCGCTTGCCGATCGAGCGGGCGACCCCGGCCCATTCGCCGGTCCTGTCGTCGAACAGCTTGATCGCCTCGTCGGGCTTTATCCGCATCACCGAGATCAGATAATGCGCCTGCGGCCCGTCGATCTTGATCTCGCCGGGCGAAAGTTCGGTCTCGACGAACAGGCGGGGTGCGGACTGGGGCGGCCAGGCAGGGGTAGCGGGCATGGCACCGCTCTAGACTGGAACCCCATCCGGTTGAATCACTTTCCTGTCATCCCGGGCTCGACCCGGGGTCCCGCTTCT
>JAEXLC010000020.1 GCA_023445495.1 Pseudomonadota bacterium
CAACTGGACCCCGGCCTTCGCCGGGGAGCAGCGAGATGCTGTACCTTCATGTATTCTCGCGCGTCGCGGCTGCCGAGGTTTAGGACACAGCCTCAGCCGCGACGCTCCACTGCGGTCGCCACCCGGAACACCGTGGGGTTCCCGCCCTCGCGCACCACGGTGCCGCTCGCGACATAGGTCTTGCTCTCGCTCAGGTCGCCGAGCGCAACGCTCCCCTCGGCGACCGGCAGCATCACGCCCTGGAAACCCGCTGGGCGCGCATACCATTGGCCGGCGATATGCAGCAGCGCCGCCTGCGAATCGCCCATCGTCGACGGGTCGGCGCGCGGCAAGGTGCGCAGGTCATTCGCCGGTTCGGCAACCTCCCGCGCCTCCTCATAGGCAATGAACCCGCCCCCGCTGCGCACCCGCTTCGGCGCGTCGAACAGCTGGTCGATCCGCTCGGCCTGCAGGTTCTCGATATAGATGATCGTGTTGTTGTCGCCCTTCACATAGAGCTTGGCGTGCGAGGCCTGCTTGCGCACGATCGGCCCGGCCAGCGACACCAGCAGCGTCCGCACCGAGGCGGAGACTTGGGCTGCCTGCCCGCCGCTGGCGTTCATCACCGTCTCCAGCGCCACCGCCACGGTCTGCAGGAAGCCGCCGAACAGCGCCCGCTGGTCGTACAGGTCGAGCATGGTCTTGCCGAGGTCGAACCAGGCGTGGAGGCTGGCGATCTCCACCCGAATCATCTCCAGCCCGTAGCGGTTCTGCCCGTCCCGCGTCTCCTGGGCGAAGGCATTGGCCAGCCGCTCGATCGCCGTGCCCGAGGTCCGCGCATCGGCTGCGTCATGATAGCCGATCTCGAGCACCAGCACCGCGTTGTTGCGCACATCATCGATCATGGCGGCAGGCTGGCCGAAAGCCCGGCATGCCGCAAGCGCGCAGCCGGTCTTGACTTGGCTTCGCACCCGCAGCACGTCCGGGAGTGATCCTGCGACGAGGTACAGCATGACCACCCGCACCGGCGTCTATCCCGGCACCTTCGATCCCATCACGCTTGGCCATATGGACATCATCCGTCGCGGCGCGAAGCTGGTCGACCGGCTCGTGATCGGCGTCACCACCAATCCTTCCAAGAACCCGATGTTCAGCGTCGAGGAGCGGATGGAGATGGTGAAGCGCGAGGTCGAGGGGATCTCGGGCGAGATCCATGTCGTCAGCTTCGATTCGCTGCTGATGGATTTCGCCGAGCGCGAGGGCGCGAGCATGATCGTCCGCGGCCTGCGCGCCGTCGCCGACTTCGAGTACGAATATCAGATGGCCGGCATGAACCAGCAGCTGAACGACCGGATCGAGACGGTCTTCCTGATGGCAGACGTCTCGCTCCAGCCAATCGCCAGCCGGCTGGTCAAGGAGATCGCCTTCTATGGCGGCGACATCCGCAAGTTCGTCTCACCTGCGGTTAATGACGAGATGGTTACCCGGATCGCGACGATCGGTCGCAAAGGGAGTGGTTGAGCCCGCGCGATTGGGCTAGAGCGGCCAGTCAAGAGTGGGTTTGGAGTGGGGAAGTTAATGCGTTTCGTTGCCGCGCTGGCCGCTTCGGCCTTGATGATGATTGCCACGCCTGCCCTCGCCCAGGGCGGCGGCAAGGCGCCCAAGCAGGCCGCCGAACCGCTCAAGGGCGTGAGCGCGGAGGATGTGAACAGCATCTATCCCGCCGTCGTCCCCGCCGATCCGGCCGAGACCTGGGTGCTCGACCTGTCGACCGGCGGCCGCGTGCTGATCCGCCTGCGCCCCGATGCCGCGCCCAAGATGGTCGAGCGCATCAAGGTGCTCACCCGCCGCCATTTCTATGACGGCCTGAACTTCCACCGCGTCGTCGATGCGCCCTATTTCATGGCGCAGGGCGGCGATCCCAAGGGCGACGGCACCGGCGATTCGGACCTGCCCAACGTGCCGGCCGAGTTCAACAACTTGCCGCACGTCCGCGGCACCGTCGCCGCCGCCCGCCGCGGCGCGCCCGAGAACGCCACGCCCGAGCAGAAGACCGAGGCGGAGAACAGCGCGAACAGCCAGTTCTACATCATGATGGCGCCGAAGCTCGCCTTCGACCACGACTATACCGTGTTCGGCCGCGTCACCGGCGGCATGGAGTGGGTCGACAGGATCGAGCGCGGCGAGCCGCCGGCGAACCCGACCAAGATCGTCCACGCCTATATCCTTTCCGACAACCCGCCGCCTTATGCGAACCTGGCACCGGACGCCCCCAAGGCGCTGCCGCCGGGCGAGGTGAAGGCGACGCTGCCGCAATAATAGTCCGGTGAACGTCGACCTTTTCGATTTCGAGCTGCCGAACGACCGTATCGCGCTGCGCCCCGCGGCCCCGCGCGATACGGCGCGTTTGCTCGTGCTCGACGGCCCCGAGGCGACGCGCGACCTCCATGTCCGCGACCTGCCCGGCCAGCTGCGCGCCGGCGACTGCCTGGTGTTCAACGATACCCGCGTCATCCCCGCCCAGCTCGAGGGCACCCGGGAAGCCCGTGAGGACGACGTGCAAAGCACGTCTGGGGCGAAGATCGGCGCCACCCTCCACAAGCGCGAGGGGCCGCGTCGCTGGCGCGCCTTCATCCGCAACGCCAAGCGGCTGCGCGACGGCGACACGGTCGATTTCGGCAACGGCGTCCTCGCCACCGCCGGCGACCGCGCCGAGGATGGCAGCTTCGCGCTAGACTTCCACGGCGACGAGCCGGTCGAGCTGCTGCTCGAACGCTGCGGCCGCATGCCGCTACCGCCCTATATCGCTTCCAAGCGCCCGACCGACGCGCGCGACGCCGACGATTACCAGACGATGTTCGCCAACGAGCCGGGCGCCGTCGCCGCCCCCACCGCGGCGCTGCACTTCACGCCCGAGCTGCTCGCCGCGCTCGATGCCGCCGGGGTCGGCCACACCACGCTGACGCTGCATGTCGGCGCGGGCACCTTCCTGCCGGTCAAGGCCGAGGACACCGCGGACCACAAGATGCACGCCGAATGGGGCCGCATCGACCAGGCCACCGCCGACCGTCTCAACGCCGTCCGCGCCAAGGGCGGCCGGGTGATCGCGGTAGGCACCACCAGCCTGCGCCTGATCGAAAGCGCGGCGGGCGACGACAGGATCATCCGCCCCTTCGAAGGCGACACCGCGATCTTCATCACCCCGGGCTATCGCTTCAAGGGGATCGACGGCCTGGTGACCAACTTCCACCTGCCGCGCTCGACGCTGTTCATGTTAGTCTCGGCACTGATGGGCCTCGACCGGATGCAAGCGGCTTACGCTTATGCCATTGAAAATGACTACCGTTTCTACTCTTACGGGGATGGCTCCCTGCTTCTGCCGTGAACGTGCGTCCGGCTTATGGCGTAGCGGATACGGTTTTACGGTGGTTCGGCTGGATAGCCAGTGGGTGCTTGGTGGGACACCGATAGCGGGCGGAAATGGGCTGACAGCGGACTGGCGGCTTTCGGGACCGGAATGCCCGACAGCTACCTTGTGCACTGGCTGCGATCTGATTTGGTGCCCCTTGGGAGAAGCTGGCCGACGCAGCGGCGCCAAGCGTGCTCGCGCAGGCAACACGAAGGGCCGCACCCCGTCGGCCCGCAGGCGCCGGAGTGTGCGACTGCAGCGCCCGCGCCACAAACCCGTACCTACTTCAGCTCCTCAAGCCCCTTGCTGACTATATCCGCGGCCTTCTTTAGCCAATCGGATTTGAGGACATGCTTTGCTGCGGGAGCGATCTCTCCCGCAGCAGTCGCGGCAATGCTGAGCGCAGCTACCGCGACGGCTACCGTCACGCCCTTCTTTATTCCGCCCTTTGTGCCGTCCGAGATCGCTTGAAGGAGTCCGCCGAACTCCGAGAAGATCTTGGCCACCAAGTTTTCGATCGTTCGTATTAGGCCGAACACTGCCCGCTTACTTGCACGCTCAGGCTTTGCGAGGGCTTCGATGAGAAGCTCGATGGAGCGCGGAACCTCCGGATCGGCAAGTTCCGGATTCGCCTTGAGATCAGCGACGAGCTGGCGCCCGACCTTGAAAGCACGCGAAGCGTCGCCGACTCGCAAATCACGGTCAGCGGCATTGTCGACGAATTGGTGCCACGCATCGAACTGGCCGACATAAAGCGAAACCCCGACGCTAAACGCATTGAGACGAGCAACCACTGGCGCCGCCACCATCTCCTCCACGCTCGTTATCACCTGCTCGCACGCAATGTTGGTGATGCCGACTCTGACGACGTTCAGCTTTGCCTCCAGCTGTTCGTGCATGTCTTCGACTATGGCGACGGCGCGCCGGTCAATATTGGATTGACGTAGAGCATTCACGAGCCAGGCGGCGTCCTGAACCAATTGAAGTCGCGCGTGCTCTGCTCCCTCCGCGTTGCGCTCGCCGGATTTGGCTGCCTGCTGCCGAATTCGCAGATGCCCCTTGGACACCTCGTATTGGAAGGGACCGATCTGCTGCTGAGGTGTGATGCGTGTGAGCGCGTCCTCCCGAACCACAGCTTCCATTGCGGGCTCGTTGACTGCCGGCTTGGACGCTGGCGTTACTTCACGCACTGGCAGCAACTGAGCGTTTTCCGCGATATAACTACTTACGCCGCCGAGAACTCCGCCAACAACCGCTCCTAGCTCGCTGCCCTTCCATTTGCCCGATCGTAGTTTGCGAGCAGCGATATGTTCGCGGAAGAATTCGCTTGAAGTTGCTGACCGGAGGTCTTCGACAACCTCGGCGAGCAATCGGAACCCGTCCTGGATGTCCTTTTCGTTCATCAGCGCGAGGGTCCGAGTGGCACGTTCGCATGCTGACTTTACGGCCCGACCCTCCCCACTATCCGGCCAACGATCGATCGTGGCCATCGCCGCAGTCCCTAGCTCACTGACAAGCTGTTGCAGCTCTAACCTTGTTACGCGTCTCCACGTCTCTAGTTTGACTAAGCGCATCGTTCCCCCCGAACGATATGAAAGCGCGAATTCGCAGCCTCAACAAGGGGGTTGCAGGAAGCGTTAGCAGGTGGTGCCCATCACTCACACAGTCGGAGTACTCCATTGCGAATTCTACTCGGTACGTTTTGGAGCCTGGCGCGCGGCGCGCCGGCGAGTGCCATCGGCGGGCCTGGTCCGTACCGAGCGTCGTGGAGTATCGAGGCTTAGGCTCACACTCGGCACCTCCGCTCGGAGGCCTTGCGCGTATGTCTTCACGATCCGATTGCTTTCTGCATCGAACGTGACGCGCCCAATCATGCAGGCTTCGGCCACGCGAAGATTCTCGGCCCTCAGACGCAAATAGTTGCGCCGCGTCCACGTGGTGACAGCCTTCCCCAGCGCGATCCAGCTACGGTCCATGCGCGTGTCATAGTTGTAATCGAACGCCACGATATTGAGGCAGAACCCCAGGATGCGAGCGCCCTCGAAATTGGGGAATTTCTCCATCTGCTTGATCTCGTCGAAGAGGCGACGTCGGAGCTTGAACAGCACTCGTTGCGAAGCATCGCCCTCACGTCCATGCCTAAAAATCGTAGACCAAATGCTGTTGTAGTAGACGACCCAAACGAGGTCCGGCGGACCCTTAACTGCAGAGGCGTCGAGGACAATGCGATAGAGGAGATCAGTGAGCTGATCCAAGACGCTGAGCTGGCCATAAGGCACCGATCGCGAGGCTCTTCGGCGAATTCCGCTAAAATCCTTCACCTTGTTGAAGGCGGTCATCGCCTCGCGCGCAAAGTCGACACTGGCCGAGAGTTTTGCGAGAGGCTCAGAGCGGTAGGTCAGGTTCTGAATGGCCTCGCCCGACAACCGTTTCTGCGGCGATCGGATGGCCGGCTGGTCACGACGCCGGGTTACGATCGAGAGTCGGGAATCTTCGCGGCCTTCAACGCGGACGACTTCGAACTGCCGGCACCGACGAAGGCGAATGCGCAAGCCGCGCTAGTCCGTCTTCAATCGCTCCTCGATGAGTTCGAGTTCGCTGGCGCAACGGATCGTGCGGCGACGTACTGCGCGATGCTGACTGCAACCATCCGCGATCATCTGCGAGTGGCGCCGGGCTTCAATATCACAGCCTCGTCGCCCGGCAGCGGCAAAAGCTATCTGGCATCGGTCATTGCCCCCTTCGCGGGGCCAGCCGATGCTCGCAATATTGGCTACCCCGCAACACAGGAGGAAGCGACCAAAGTCGTTCTCTCCCTCGCGCTCGAGCAACCGGCCGCGGTCTGCTTCGATGATATGCCGACGGACTGGCTTCCGCACGGTGCCCTCAATCGCTTGCTGACGGCGGGCACGATCACCGAACGCAAGCTGGGCTCTAACACTGTGCTGACGGCGCGGGTGTCCGCGTTCGTCATGGGCACCGGCAACAATATTCGCCCCCTTCGCGACATGGCGCGTCGGGTCGCCTCGATCTATTTGCTTCCGCAGGTCGAGAACGCCGCGACACGTGATTATCGCGGCCGGCCGGACGAGGATGTGCGAAAGCACCGGGGACAGTATGTCACGGACGCCTTGACGATCATCGAGGCTTGGCGAGCTGCCGGTCGTCCCAAGGCGAATGTTCCCAATGTCGCAGGCTTCGAGGACTGGTCGGACCTGTGCCGGCACAGCCTCATCTGGCTCGGCGAGCCTGATCCGGCGACAAGCCTGATCGAGCAGATCGAACACGATCCCGACCGCGAGCAGCTGAGCAATCTGCTCCAGGCATGGCGTCAAGTCTTCGGTCAGAAGGCCACGCTCGTGCGCCAGGTGCTCAGGAACATCGAGAACAACAAGCAATCCGACCTACACGACGCGGTAATGGAACTGCCGTGCGTGGAGCGCGGCCACGTTAACCAGTCGCGGTTCGGTCGGTATCTCGCCCGCAACAAGAACCGGATCGTGAACGGCCTGCAACTTGTCGAAGCGCCCCACTCCGAGCGTCGCGCTTGGGGCGTCGTGCCGATCGCAGCGAAGTCTGACCCGGCACCCGTTTTGATCCCTTCGGAGCCACTGGAAGGCATCGAGAGCGTCTGGCTCAACAAGATGCTCGCGGAAGGCAAGCAGCCACCGGCGCTCGACGCAGCCGCCTAAGCCGAACCTCCCGAACAGTCCGACCGAAATCCCCCGGAGCCGCAGCGATGCGGTTCCGGGAACGCCCCTCCTTTACCCCCATCAACTACGGAAGGAAGATCGAATGCCCGTTGTTAAACTCGACGCAGGGATCATCCCCCTGCTGCACTGCCCGCCTCACAAGGCGAAGGAGACCTACTTCTGCGAGGCTCTGACCGGATTTGTGGTCGAGTCCCGTGCGAATGGAAACAAGACCTACGCTCTGCGCTACAAGGACGAGTACGGCCGCCAGCGCCAGTACAAGATCGCCAATGTCGCGGACATCAGCTTCGCGGAGGCGAAGAAGGAAGCTATGCGGATCAAAGCCTGCGTTGTCGTCGGCAAAAACCCCGCCGAGGAGCGGAAGGCGATCCGCCGCATTCCGACGCTGGAAGAGCTGTCGGTCCGGTATCTGAAGTTCGTCGAGACCAACAAGAAGAGCCACGCCATCGACGAGCGATACCTTCGGCTGCATCTGATTCCGGCCTTTGGCCACCTCCATCTCGATCAGCTCAAGCGCGACGAGATCATGGAATGGCTGAATGGCAAGGTTGCCGAGGGCTATGCTCAGGCGACCGTCAACCGGTGGCAGGTGATCCTCAGCTACATGCTGCGGCTGGCGAAGCAGTGGGACATTCCCGGTGCCGAGCGCAATCCACTGGAGGGCGTTCGGCAAAAGGATCCTCAGAACCGCATCGAGCGATTTCTGAGCCCGGCCGAGACTGCCCGCCTAAAGCAAGCCGTCCAAGACAGCCCGAACACGATGCTCAAATACATCGTCGCGCTGCTGCTTCTCACCGGCTGCCGCAAGCGTGAGCTCTTGGACGGGCGCTGGGAAGAGGTGAACCTAGACAAGAAGGTCTGGCGCATCCCGACCAGCAAGACCGGCAAGCCTCGCCACGTGCCGTTGTCCGACGACGCGATTGCGGTGCTGAAGCTGGTGCCACGCTTCGGGAAGTGTCCGTACATCGTGCCGAACCCGAAGACCCTTAAGCCGTTCCAGTCGATCTTCCGGAGCTGGGATTCAGCTCGGCGGGCGGCACGGGTCGGGGATTGCCGGATGCATGATCTTCGGCACAGCGCTGCGTCAAATCTCGTGAACTCAGGGCAATCTCTCTACGTAGTTGCGAAGGTATTGGGGCATTCTCAGACTCGCACCACCGAGAGGTATGCACATCTCGATTCGGGGGTGTTGCTCAACGCCGTGAACGCAGCATCGCAACTCACCGGCACGACTTGGAGCGGTGATACCGCCTGACAAACTCTCGCCCTCCGGCTGCACATAGCGTGTGGTCGGAGGGCTTACCTTTCTATTTTTTTGTTGCGGTCAATCTGACCGGCAAGACTTCGTCGTCGTCATCCACCTTGCGGACCGAACTCATCGAGATGATAAAATCGCGTATGCCAGACCGAGCCAAAAACTCCGACAAAGCCGACCCTCGGATCATCTGCTTCGACAACCGAGAGGATGACAGGATATTTGACGGTTCCGTCAATCGGCTCATGCAGCGCATGCAGGAGCGCTCGCGCGACAAGTTCATCAACGAGGAAAATACCTTACGGATGAACCATGGCAGCACTTGGGTTCATTCGGCACGCGACCCTGAACCGGACACCAGCATGCACACGATTTCGGTGGAATGGACGATCCCTTTCAAAGAGATCGCTGACAACGATTTGGGCCTAATCTCGCGAACGATCCTGCCGATCAACGAGTCTATGGAAGCGCAATTTGCACAGAACATCTATGGTGTCGTTGGCGCCGCAGCCGAGAAAGTCGGCAATGTAGTGGATGCAAAGGCTGCCGGGTCGTTCGCTCACTCGATGCTTGAGATGTTCCGCAAGATCGAGATTGGCGTGGATCGCGATGGCAATATCACCATGCCGCAGATGCACGTCGGTCCAGACTTGTACAAGCGGCTCCCCGAAGAACTCGCAAACGTGCCGCCCGAGCTGGAAGCGGAGATCGAACGGGTGAAGGCTGAAAAGATCGAAGCCGCTTTACGCAGGGAAGCCGAACGCAAGGCCAAATTCAAAAAGGCCGCAGAATGAGCGGGCGTGCGCTGCTTGCGATAGGCTGCAATTCCTATTCATACCTGACCCCACTGCGCGGTGCGGAAGCCGATGCGACGCAAATCCACGCTTCGCTAATGCGTCCGGAAGTTGGAGACTATGATGCGTCACGCTCGCGACTACTGCTCTCCCCCAACCTAGCCCAAGTCCGCGAAACGCTGCTGGAGATACTGTTCGGCAGCGAGCGCCTCGATACGCTCACCCTCACTTTTGCCGGGCACGGCGCGGTCAGCGGTGGCAGCTACTATATGGCGACCTGTGACTCACGCGGCGAGGCGTTGTCGGCCACCGCGCTGCCGCTCGCCGACTTGTTTCGGATGATCGCTGAAGCAGCGCCCAAACAGACCTATCTGGTAATCGATGCATGCGAATCCGGCGGACTAATATCCGACCTCAATGTCATCCTTAAGTCAGAGGTGATGGGTCAACTGGGCACCCCCGGTGTAACATTGCTGGCGACCGCTGCTGCGAACGAGGCGGCACTGGAGGTCGCCGGTCAAGGCATCGGCACGACAGCGCTGCTCGATTGCATCCGTGGCAACATTTTCCTGCAGGACAGCAGTCCAGCCTTGGACCTGGTCGAGATTGGCCGAGCGGTTTCTGAACGGATCAGCGCGACGGGCGGGCAGACGCCAGTTGTGTGGGGCCTTAACCTCTATGGCCCGTCGAGCTTCTGCAAGAACCCACACGCCGGCACCGGCGATACACCGCTACGCAGCGTCTTGGTCGGCTGGCCCGATCCGACAAGCGGTGCGGCGATCCGATCGGGCTTGCCCGACCTGTGGGAACCCTATGTGACGCTCTCGTCAAAATGGAGCCCCCGAGATTTTCTGGACCGTATCGCCCCAATACTGACCCCGCTTGAATCCGATCCGGCCATCCTTCTCAACTTCGTGGGCCGGGTCGCGGACACGTTCGCGGAGCAAGCGCGCAATAGTCGTGATCGCTTCCGCGAGATCGAAGTCGAGGCAGCCTGCACAATCGCGCTGTTGCCATTCTCCGGCACGCACATCGTCGCCGAGCATCTCACGGAGCGATGCAGACGGATCGCAGAACTTACCGAGGCGGCAATCAACGACGTCATCGTATCTATTGATGCCTACGAATTCGCACTTGTGACAGGCGGCCTCGGTGATCTCTACGCCTTGCCGATCCGTATCTCGAAGCTGCTCGGATGGACCGGCTTTGCCCTGCATGTCCGCACTCGCATGGGACAAGACGCTGAACCTGCAGCGAAGCTTCTTGCCGACCTGTTTGCGCGCATCAATCGGACCTATGCGCTTTCTCTGGTGGCGATGAGCGATGCGCAGGCACCGTACTTGTTAACAGCAGTAACCGCCGCCGCGCACGCGGGCCTCTCGGCGGATGGCGAAAGCCTGCTGGGCCACATGTTCGCATCTCTAGTCGATTGTGGCGGCCGTGTCGCACGCGTCGCCCTACCCGCGACAGAAATCCTCAACTATCTCCTCAAACGCGACAATCATGACCTCAAGCCCTCCGCGATGGTCGCGCAACCCACCGAACTGGCGATCGTGCTCCTCCGCTTGTCGCGGCTATTCGAGCTCACAAGTGAGTTCGATACTTCGCTCGAAGCCCTGGATCATCTGGCGCTTAACGCATACCTGCCGGACGATTATCGTGAGTTTGGCGCCGATCATATCGGCAATGGCAAGAACGCCGTGTTCAACATCGGCCATGACATCTGGAACGTTGCGGACCTCGAAGCGGCGTGGCCGGATTTTCCGGCCCCTGGAACTCCTGGCACCGCACTGGCCGCTATCCTTGCCAGCTTGATCTTCCCCGACCGGTCGCCATGGTTCTTGCTGCCAGTCCCGTCATTAGTTGAAGGCCGCAGTATTAAGGTAGCGCCACCGGAAGAAGGCGCACATGATGGCAGATGAGTGTGCCGAGATCCTGCAGACCAGTCGAGTGCTACATCCCTTCCTCGGCTGCGGCAATTCCACACGAATATCCAACCAATTTGGATCGATCAGATCGAATCCAGCACCATAATTAATGCAGCCCAACCTTGACGCTAGAGCAACACTAATCCACCGCTCACATAAAGTCCGGGGGAATGGCTCATAATGAGAAACGATTTTCTATACGCATCTATCACCGACGCCCAAGGAACTATCCGATCGATCGACGTTCGAGCGGGATTCCTATTCGTGGTCCTATTCCTTCCACTATCGATGCTAGACAAGATCTGGGTCATTTATGGCTTTCCGGCAAGGCCTAGTAAGGTAATGACCGGCTGGATCGTTGTAGACCTCCTTATTTGGGCGCTCGCCATCGTAGCCCTGTTTAACTGTGTGGCAGCAATCGACGATCCAACCCGACACATTCGTGGGGCAGCGGGGAAAGGTTCTTTCTACGGAGGAGATTTATTCAATCTTTCCTCGGCACATATATTCTTCAATCTCGCGACGCAGTCTAAAAGAAGCGTAGGCGAAGAAAAGGATACACTCCCAAAAAATGACAATGAGCTTGAGACTGAACTAGTATATGAAAAGATTAAGCTTATTTATATACGCACCATTAAAATAAAGCGCTTCACTGCCGCTGCGAGATTGACGGTTATCTGGCTAGTCTCTTCGGGAGCCCTAGCGATTTATACGAAATTCATCGCATGAGCCTGACTGATGAACAGCGCTCGGTCATTCGAGCACTGGTACAAAGCTCTTTGGATGCCGCCGAGCAGGTCTGGGACAAGCACCAACCTGTTTTTGAGGCTGCAGAGGAAGCGATGTCGCTTCATAGAATAGCAAAACGGGCCGAGGTCGCACCTTCTCGGATTCCCAATCATCCCTTTGTCAGCAGCGAACATTCAGAAGTCTCAGAGTATATCTGCCTAGTGGCAGATATGAGAGAATCTAGCGAACATCTACTGGTCGAGTATGCTCGATCAAAACCAACATATACGCGTATGAAGAGAGTGTACTTTGAGACCGCCGCACTTTTACCAGCCTTGGATCAGACGATACAGTTTGAAGGCGGATCGGTGACTGAATATCTTGGAGACGGCGTGTTAGCCCTGTTCTCGGTTGATCCGGAGGACCGGGGACCGCATATCAAGAGGGCCCATCGCGCCGCGCAGAACTGCATCCGAGAAACTCGTGATATCGTAAACGAAGAGATCGCGATTCGGTATCAGCTGCCCAGCATTGATCTTGGGGTAGGCCTAGGGTTTGGAGACGCCATCGTTCAGCTTGTCGGTGTGCCGTCAAGAATGCACCCAAAGGTTATTGGACCATGCGTCTACTATGCCACGAAGCTCTCTGCTGGCAGAAACGTGGTTCACATCAACGAAGCGCTCCGCAAAGCCTGGCCAAAATCGAAGGGCGGCAAGCTTACCTTCAGCAATGCGAAAGTTAGGGGCGTTGAAGGCTATCGGCTTGGCTAGATGGATAAGGTCGTGCGATGCGGTGGCGGGCGGTAGGCGCAAACTGGGACCGCAGCCAAGCTGAGGCGCTTCGGCAAGATCGCCGTTCAACCGCTAACACACGGAAATATGGGAGTGTGGTGGGAACGCCACAAAGAATGCCACCAAAATAAGCTAAGCTCCTTTTGATTAAACCACTTTTCTCGCCTCGTGCCAGAATCTGTTCATGTTAGTCTCGGCACTGATGGGGCTCGACCGGATGCAAGCGGCTTACGCTTATGCCATTGAAAATGACTACCGTTTCTACTCTTACGGGGATGGCTCGCTGCTTCTGCCGTGAACGTGCGTTGGGCTTATAGGCCGAGCGGATACGGCTTTACGGCCGTTCGGCTGGATAGTCGGTGCGTGCCTGGTGGGAACACCGATAGCGGCCGGAAAGATGGGCAGCCCCGCGATGGGGTCGGCCCAACCGGCGCACCGGCTCGCAATCCGGCAGCCGGAAAATCCGCAGCGCGATCCAGTGGGACGCGCGCACGGAAAAGGCCGTCACGCGTTCACAACCACAAGGTCATGGGCGCAACATTGGCCGCGCTGATCGGTCCGCAACACATAGGTTACCCGCAAGGCGGCACAAAGGCTTTCAAGGCCGGAAGCCTGTACCGCGCTCGAATGGACGAACGCATCGGCGCCGGCGCGGTCAGGACGGATCACGCCGAACCCGCCTTCCCTGTGATAAAAGCAGACAGTCCCGGTCGGCATGAATCTCTCCCATGAGCTCGAACAAGGTCAGTCGTGCGGTACACCAGCCGCGCGCATCGAAATGAACGCGTCAATCCCGGTCCACGAGCGCGGAGATGGCGCGCTCGACCGCCTCGAAGCCAGCCGTACTCGCAACTGCGAGATCCAGAGGCCGCCCTTCCAGCCCGGCATCATAGGTGTTGAGGAAAGCGATCGCAGCATCCGCGCCGAGCCGGTTCCAGGCGAGCAAGGTTATCCGGCTTTGACGCTCCAGGCTCTCGGAGGTCAGGCGCACCGAGCTGTACCTCCTGGGGAACGACTTGAGCTTCGGCGCTGCAGGACTGATGTCCGCCGTTTCTTCCGTCTTCGCCATCCGGATCTCCCAGGGGTAGAGCTTGCTTTGTAGGGGGGCAGGCTGGCATTGCGCGGGGCGCAGGCCCGATCCCGCATGGCGCCCTGCCGGGGCCGGCAGCGCCATCCCCGGCAGGTCCCCCCACCCCTTCCCGCATCGCGCTGGATGCGCGGCGGGCAGCTTTAGGTAGCCGTAACCAAGGATGGCTTCGCGCCGAGGTCGATCTGCATCTCCCGGATACGGGCCGCATAGCCCCGTGCGAGGCCCCGATGCGCGATCGCAGCTTCACGCGTGGCGGCGCCCTCCGCGCGCATCATAGAAATCTGATAGCGTGACAGAAGATAATTGAGGTCCATGACTCGTCTCCGGCTAATGTAAGCGGGAGCGCGATGGTCTCTCAGTCGCCGGCGCCTACGAAATCGTTTGCCAGCGATTGCCCGGATATAGACGCTGAACGAAGCAAGCGATACCCCTCTGCGCAAATATACATGGATCATCATCCGAAACTATTTTCCGGAAAAAGGCTCCGTAAGATTATAATCGTTTCGTTATCGCACAGTATTTTCCGCTCTGACGGATCGAATGCCGATTGGCCTTTCTTGAACGGCGACAACGCATCGCCGGGCGCACCACCCACGAAGAATGAGGTCGCCGCCAGAAGGTTCGGCGTCGAACGCAGCCTCCCGAAAAGCGCCTAATATTTCCAAAATTGTTCTACGCGCGCGCTCGGACCCCGCAAATTTTCATCCGCCCTTGTAAAGCTTATTCGGGAGCCCCACATCCAAATCGCTACAGTCGCAAATCGTCGGTCTTCGGAGCTTTGCGGCCCCTTCTTCCTTCTGTCTGCCCCTTGCAGCCCGAGGTGGGTTCAATTTGAACCTGCCATTTCAGAAGGAATATCCCATGAGTCATACCGGTACCGTAAAGTTCTTTGACGCCACCAAAGGCTTTGGTTTCATCGCTCCCGATAATGGTGGCGATGACCATTTCGTGCATATCAGCGCGGTAGAGCGCTCGGGCATGCAGACCCTGAACCAGAACCAGCGCCTGACGTACGAGATCGAGCAGGACAAGCGCGGCCGTCCTTCGGCTGCGAACCTCGCCGAAGCGGACTGAATCAAACGGCGGCGTCGAGACCTTCCCCCGGCTCCGGCGTCGCCAGTTTTCAAGGCCCTCGGAAAGGACCCTGGTATGGGCAATCAGCCCGACTTCCGTGCACAAGCGGCAAGGTGTCGTGCCGACGCCGACGCTGCGACGCTGGAGAATGTCCGCGAACGCAATCTCCGCGCTGAGGCGGCGTGGCTGGAAATGGCGGCGCGTCAGGAAAGCATAGCCACCCAAAAGGCAAATCGAGAGGCCGCCGCGCTCTCGGCTCCGGCCTCCAACTAAGCGCCCCGAGAGTTCCCGGATCGAGAGCAAGCTCCTCTCGATCTGGGTCGGCGATGGGTCCAGGGAAAAGCCCACACCCGAAACCCGGGGATTCTGTTACTCTCCTTCAACCATCTGATATTACGTCGTAAATCTTCTCATACCGGTCTCGGCCCTGATGGGGCTCGACCGGATGCAGGGCGCCTATGCGCACGCGATCGCCAACCACTATCGCTTCCACAGCTACGGGGACGCCTCGCTGCTGCTGCCGTGAGGCGTCCCGTGCCGTATCGCGTCAGAAACGCTGGCCGAACTTGATCCCGAAATATTGCGGCTTGGTCGGATAGAGCCGCGCATAGGGTGCGCACAGGCTGGGTGCGCAGGTGATGTTCTTGCTCAGGATGCCGCGTTCGTCGAAGGCGTTCTGGATGAACGCCTCGATCGAGAAATTGTCGAAGCGATAGCCCGCCGAGAAGTCCACCGTGGTGAACTGGTCGGTATTGCCGAGCGCGGCATTGCCGTCCGGCGTCAGGTACGAGGTCGTGCCGCTCTGGTGGTTCAGCCCGCCCTGCACGAACGCCTTGTCGGCACCCACAAGGAACTCGTAGCGCGCGCCCAGGTTGAACTTGACCTTGGGGGTAACCGGCAGGCGCGTGCCCTTGGGCGCGAAGACCTGGCCGCCATTGGCCGGGTCGCAGCCATTGACCTGGTCGCAGAAGGGCTGGGTCAGCTTCGCGTCGACATAGGTGCCCGAGCCGGTGAAGGTCAGCCCGCGCATCGGCGACCAGCTGATATCGCCTTCGAAGCCGCGCGAGCGCGCCTTGCCGGCATTCACCGTGTAGAAGATGCCGAGCACGCCGGGCAGGCTGTACTGCACGTCCTTCCATTCTTCCCAGAACAGCGCCGCGTTGAAGGTCAGGTGGCGATCGAACCAGCTCGTCTTCCAGCCGATCTCGTAATTGGTCAGCGTGTCGGCCTTATAGGCCGGGATGTCCTGCAGCTGGCCGAGCGCGAAGGCGTCGCGGTTGTTGCCGCCCGGGCGGAAGCCGGTGGAATAGGTGGCGTAGAGCAGCTTGTCCGGACTCGGCTTCCAGGTGAGCGTCGCCTTGTGCGTCTCGCCGCGCTCGACATATTTCTTGTCGATGTTCGGGCATTCCTGGACCGTCGTCCCCTTGCAGCCGAACAAGGTGACCTGCCGGTCGAACGCGCCATAGCCGCCCGAGAAGCCGTTCAGCGTGTTGTTGGCGATGAAGCCGCGAATGCCCGCGAGCAGCGTCAGGTTCGGCAGGATGTCGAACTCAGCCTCGCCGAACGCGGCATAGTCGCGATCGACGCGGTGGATGGTGGTGAAATAGACGTCGTCCGGCCCGCCGCCCGGCACCGGCGGGCTGAACGGGTTCACCGCGGTGCTGAGGCCCGGCAGGATATATTCAGCGATGCGATCGTCGATCTGGTGCTGCGCGAACAGGCCCGCGGTCAGGCGGAAGCGGTTCTTCGCCGGCGAGCTGATCCGCAGCTCGTTCGCCCATTTCTTGTAGCGGTCATAGCCGCGCACCGCCTGGCTTGGATCGATGTCCTGCCCCGATGCCGTCTTGTAGTAATTGTAATCGGCATAGGTGTCGTAGGCGACGCTGAAATAGGAATAGTCGGAGGTGTTGTCGACGGTGCGGTGGAACCAGGACCCGGTATAGGTCAGGTCCCAGTTGCTGATCTGGCCCTTGATCGTCAGCGAGGCGAGGTACCATTCGTCGCGATTGTGGCTCTCGATGAAGTCGTGGTTCTTGAGGTCTCCGGCGCGCGGATCGAACAGGAACTGGCCGCCCGCTTCCTGGTGCTGGTAGATGATGCCGGGCGTGACGGTCCAGCTGTCCGAAAGATCGATGCCGAGCGCGGCGCGGCCGCCATAGGTCTCGACGTCGTTGTAATCGTCCTTGGCCAGATCGTAGTTGTTCACCATCAGCGGCGCATCGACGACATTGCCGAGGCCATCGGTATGCGGACGGTTATAGGTGCGCGTGCCCCGCACATTGTCGATATACCCGCCCTCGTGCTCGAAGAAGCCCGAGGCGCGAAAGGCGATCGTCTCGCTGATCGGGATGTTGATGAAGCCTTCGGCCTGGCCGCCGAAATCGCCCTTGCCGAACTTGGAGACCTGCAGGTCATAGCCCGCCTCGAAGCCGGCGGTGCTCGGCTTGTTGGTGATGATGCGCAGCGTGCCCGACAGCGAGCTGGCGCCGTAGAGCGTGCCCTGCGGCCCCGCCAGCGCCTCGACGCGGGCCAGGTCATAGGCATGGAGATCGACCGAGCCGTAGATGGTCGTCACCGGCACATCGTCGATATAGAGGCCGGCACCCGGCAGCGGCCCCGAGGCGAGGCCGTCGCCGCCCGTCGCGATACCGCGGAAATAGAGCTGCGAGGCGCCCGGCCCGAACGACTGGTAGCTGACGCTCGGCAGCAGCTTCACATAATCGTCGAAGCTGGAGACGTGGTTCTCCTCGAGCTTGGCCGGGCTCAAGGCAGTGATGCTGATCGGAACGTCCTGCAGACTGGCTTCGCGCTTGGTGGCGGTGACGACGATCTCGTTGGGATCGCGATAGCCGCTCGCATCCTGTTTCTCCGGCGTTTCCGCCGGCGTGGACGGCGCTTGCTGCGCCGCAGCAACGCCGCTGAATCCTGTGAGCATAGTGCTTGCGAAAAGGAACTGCGCAACCCGCGTCATACGCATAACGGCCTCCCCGTAGCTAAGATGAGGGAGGCTGTTATTACAGAGTTGTGAAGTCAAGCAGGTGCTGAACTACGCGAATTAAGTTCGCGCTGCATTGCAAAAATGTCACGGTCGCGGAACGTCCGGATAGCTAGCCAGAACCGGTCCCAGCGCCGCTTCGATCGGGCCGAGCCAGGGCGCGAAATGCTGCCATTGCTCCATGCCCTCGCGGAAGATCGGCCGGCGCACCTGCTCGGACGACGCGGTACGCACCGCGCGCTCGGTCTTGTGGAAATCGAGGCACCCGGGCTCGAACGCCAGCCCGGCGGCGGCAAGCAGCGCCCGCACCTGCGCCTCGGTATCCTCGACCATGCGCTCATAGATCACCCGGTGCACCCGCCCGGGCAGTGCCGCGTCCACCCCCGCCATCGCGCGGACATAGTCGGCATAATAGCGGCCGATCTCGGTCAGGTCGTAGGAGAAGGCCTGGCCGTGCGCGAAATGCTGCTTGAACAGCGAGAAGCCGCAGCTCAGCGGATGGCGCCGCGCGTCGACGATGGTCGCGTTGGGCAGGATCAGCTGGATCAGCCCGGCATAGAGCCAGTTGTTCGGCATCTTGTCGACGAAGCGCGGCGTGCCCGCCTTGCGCTGCACCCGGGTGCGATCGAGATATTCCTGGCCCCAGGTCGCCGCCGTCTCCGCATCCAGCTCGGCGAGCCCGCCCGGCCCCAGCCGCCCGGCAAGCATCGCGATGTCGGGCAGCTCCATCGTGCCCTCGACCTGGCTGTGGCTGGCGAGGATCTGCTCGACCAGGGTCGATCCGGCGCGCGGCAGCGACACCACGAAGATCGGGTCCCCCGTCTGGCAGCCCCAGCCGGCGCGCGCAGCAAAGAACGCAGCATCCTGCGTCGCCAGCTGGCGGTCGACCAGCGCGCTGGTCTCGTCGGCGTCGTAATGGATCATCGCCCTGCGCAGGCGATTCCCTTCCGCATAGTGCGCGAAGCTCTCGGCGTAATGGCCGGCATCCTCTTCCGCCTTGCCCAGCGCGAAATGGAGGTGGAAGCGGTCGTCATGGCTGATCGCGGCATCGGCCAGCGCGCCGCGCATCGCATCGGCATCCTCGGGGGTGAAGCGCCAGGTCTTGAGATTGGCGAGGCTCCACCAGCTGCCGCCCAGCCCCGGCTCCAGCGCGATGCTGCGGCGATAGGCCTCGACGCTCTCGGCCTGCTCGCCCACCGTCTTCAGCGCATGGCCCAGGCTCATCCACACCTTGGCCTGGCGCGGATGCTCGGCAAGGATCGTGCGATAGAGATCCACCGCCAGGTCGTAATCGCCGCTGCGCCCGAGGATCGCCGCCTTGAGGATGTCGTTGCTCGGATCCTCCGGCGCCTCGGCGATCAGCGCGTCGATCTCCGCCAGCGCGTCCTCGGGCCGGCCGTGCCGGTGGAGCACCAGCGCGAGATTGTGGCGCGCGGCGGCGAAACCCGGCGCCAGCGCCAGCGCGCGGCGCAGCAGCGTCTCGGCGTCGCGCCAGCGCCCCAGCCGTCCGGCAAGCTCGGCCATCATCCGGATCGCGGCGACATCGGTCGGCTGGGCATGGAGCCGCGCGCGCAGCCGCGTCTCGGCCCGGTCGAGCGCGCCCTGCGCCAGCGCCGCCGCGGCGTCGATCAGTTCGGGGTCGGAGACCGAGAGCGAGACCGCATGGAGATGCGCCGCGCCCCCCGCCCCGGGATCGCCCGCCGCATGCCAGAGATTGCCGATCGCCCGCCATGCGCCGGGCTGGGGCGGATCGAGCGCTTCGGCCTGGCGCAGCGCGCCGGCGGCAGCCGCGCGGTCCCCCGCCTCGATCGCCGCCTTTGCCGCATCCAGCCGCGCCCGCACTTCGCTCACCCGCTTCCCCCGCAGAACCTGCCCCGCGATCATGCGATGCACGGGCGTCGTCCGCAACGCCCCAGCTTCGCCACGGATTGCGCCTTGGGTGGCAAGCGCGGTAGCGGTCCTCGTCATCGCGATTCGGAAGGGTTCCCATGCGTTTGTTGTTTGCGCTCGCGGCGTTGATCGCGACTCCCGCCTTTGCGCAGGCCGCCCATGCCCAGAACCGCGTCGGCATCCCGATGCCGCCGGCGAATGACGCTAGTCCGATCGGCACCAGCACGCGCGAGCAGCCCGCCTTCACCGTGATCGCCGAGCCGGTGGCGATGATGATTGCCGCCTTCGACGCGGATGGCGACGGCAAGGTCACCCGCGCCGAATTCGATGCCGGCCTCAAGCGCAGCTTCGACCTGGTCGATACCCGCCACCAGGGCTGGCTCGGCTATATCGCCTATTCGGACTGGCAGGAGCGCTGGATGGGCGATCGCAACACCGTGCCCAGCCCCTTCGAAGTCGATCGCGACGGCGACAACAAGATCAGCTTCGCCGAGATCGCCGAGCGCTTCGACCTGCTCTTCACCCGCTTCGATGCCGACAAGAACGGCGTGCTGGAGCGCAAGGAACTGGTCACCATCCGCCCCCAGATGCCGCCTCCGGGCGCAGGGCGCGGCAAGAAGGGCCGCAGCCCGAACTGATGTCCTAGCATCACATGCAGCGACTTAGCTAAAGCGAGTCCATGGCCGCGCATCACGATCATAGCCAAAGCTCTCACGGGCACAGCCACAACGGGCACGCACATCACGGCCATGGCCACAGCCATGCGCCCGCGGATTTCGGCCGCGCCTTCGCGATCGGCACCGCGCTCAACCTGGGCTTCGTCGCGATCGAAGGGGGGGCCGGCGTGCTCACCCATTCGATGGCACTGCTCGCCGATGCCGGGCATAATCTGTCCGACGTGCTCGGCCTGCTGATCGCCTGGGGTGGCGCCGAGCTGGCCAAGCGCCCGGCCTCGCCGCGCTTCACCTATGGCCTGCGCGGTTCGTCGATCCTCGCGGCGCTCGCCAATGCGGTGCTGCTGTTCGTCGCCGTCGGCGCGATCCTGCTCGAGACGATCCAGCGTTTCCAGGAGCCGCGCGACGTGCCGGGGCTGACCGTCATGCTCGTCGCCGGCGCCGGCATCGTCGTCAACCTGGGCACCGCCCTGCTGTTCGCCCGCGGCCGCGACAAGGACATCAACATCCGCGGCGCCTATCTCCACATGGCGGTCGACGCGGCGGTCTCCGCCGGCGTGGTGGTGGCCGGCGGCCTGATCCTGCTCACCGGCGCCGACTGGATCGATCCGGTGATCAGCCTGGCGATCCTTGCGGTGATCGTGTGGAGCAGCTGGGGCCTGTTCACCGAGTCGCTGACCATGGCGCTGCAGGCGGTGCCGAAGGGCATCGATTCGGAGGCGGTGGAGGCCGCGCTCGCCGCGCTGCCGGGCGTCAGCCGCGTCCATGATCTCCATATCTGGCCGATGAGCACGACCGAGGCCGCGCTCACCGCGCATCTCGTCATGCCGGATGGCCATCCCGGCGACGCTTTCCTGATCGCGCTGCAACATCGGCTGGCGCATGACTTCAGGATCGATCATACGACCGTGCAGATCGAATTGGGGGACGGGGCGCAATGTCGGATGCATGGGAATGGACACGCGCATGACTGACGCGGCGCCCATCCGCCTGGTCATCTTCGATTTCGACGGCACGCTTTCCGACAGCGGTGACTGGTTCCTGTCGGTCGTCGACGATCTGGCGCGCAAGTTCCGTTTCCGCACGGTCGCCTCGCACGAAGTCGAGATGCTGCGCCACAAGAGCTCGCGCGAAGTGATCGAATTCCTCGGCATCTCGCGGTGGAAGCTGCCGCTGATCGCGCGCCATCTGCGCCGGATGGTCGGCCGCAATGCGCACCAGATCGATCTGTTTCCGGGCACGCCCGACCTGCTCGAGCAGATCGCCGCCACCGGCGTGAAGATCGCGCTGGTCACTTCGAACGCCGAAGCCAATGCCCGCAAGATCCTGGGCCCGATCCACGCCGCGCGGATCGATTTCTTCGCCTGCGGTTCCTCGCTGTTCGGCAAGGCGCCCAAGTTCCGCCGCGTGCTCAAGAAGATGGGCGTGAAGCCGCACGAAGTGCTCGCGATCGGCGACGAGACGCGCGACGTCGATGCCGCGCGCGAGGTCGGCATGCGCGCCGGATCGGTGCTGTGGGGCTATGCCGCCGAGGAACTGCTCGCCGCGATGCAGCCCGATGTGATGTTCCGCACCCCGCAGGACATCATCGACTATGTCTCCGCCGGCCGCTGAGGCCCCTTTCGGTTGAACGCGGGTGCCCGACATGTAGAGTGTCGGACATGGAACGTTTGCGTTGGACCTGGATCTGGCTTCCCCCCTTTGCCGGCGCGCTGAGCCTGCTCTTCGGCAGCTCCTTCTCGCTCCCGCCGCTGCTGCTCGGCGTGGTGCTGATCGCCACCGTGCTGGCCGCCGTCCATCATGCCGAGCTGATCGCCCACAAGATGGGGGAGCCGTTCGGCACCTTCCTGCTCGCGCTCGCGGTCACCGTGATCGAGGTCGGGCTGATCCTCACCCTGATGCTGCAGGGCAAGGCCGGCGCCGAGACGCTGGCCCGCGACACCGTTTTCTCCGCGGTGATGATTATCCTCAACGGCCTGCTCGGCGCCTTCATCCTGTTCGGGGCGCTCCGCCACCATGAGCAGAGCTTCCAGCAGGTTGGCGTCAGCGCCTCGCTGGCGACGCTGTGCACCTTGACCGTGCTCACGCTGGTGCTGCCCAATTTCCTCGCCTCCGAGCACGGCCCCTATTACGCGCCTTCGCAGCTCGCCTTTGTCGCGATCGTGTCGCTGCTGCTCTACCTCACCTTCGTGATGGTGCAGACCGTGCGCCACCGCGGCTATTTCCTGCCGCCCGGCGGGGAAACCGAGGATCCCGAGGCGCATGCCCCGCCGCCGAGCGGCCGGCAGACCGCGCTCTCCGGCGCGCTGCTCGTCGCCTGCCTGGTCGAAGTGGTGCTGCTCGCCAAGGCGCTGGCCCCCGCGATCGAGGAAGGCGTCGCCTCGGCCGGCGCGCCGCACGCAGTGGTCGGCGTGGTGATCGCCGCGCTCGTCCTGCTGCCCGAAAGCGTCGCCGCGGTGCGCGCGGCGATGGCCAACCGGCTGCAGACCAGCCTCAACCTCGCGCTCGGCTCCGCGCTGGCGACGATCGGCCTCACCATCCCGGCAGTGGCGATGCTGTCGCTGAGCCAGGACCTGCCGCTGGCGCTCGGCCTCGATTCGAAGGGCATCGTGCTGCTCTCGCTCACGCTGCTGGTCACCACTCAGTCGCTGGCCACCGCGCGCACCACGGTGCTGCAGGGCGTGGTCCATCTCGTCATCTTCGGGGTGTTCGTCTTCACCACCCTGGTCCCCTAGCCGCGCCAAAGGGACGCTTCCGTTTCCCCCGTCACCCCGGCCTTGCGCCGGGGTCCCGCT
>JAEXLC010000097.1 GCA_023445495.1 Pseudomonadota bacterium
CTGGTGGCGGGGGGGGGGGCGCTGCGGCCCGCGCGCGGCGAATCCGTGGAGCGCTGGACGCCCGATCTTCGCCTCGGCATCGAGGGCCGGCTCCCGGGATTGTTGATTCCGGAAGCTGAGATCCGGATCACTTTCTATATCAGGCTCGCCCGTGCGCGATCGTCGGGCGAGATCGATCGGATCGAGGAGGAGCTGGAAGATCGGTTCGGATCGCTGCTTCCCGAAGCGAGGACATTGCTTGCGATCGCCCGCGTCCGAACCGAAGCGCGCTCGGCAGGCATCGCCCGCATTGATGCCGGGCCGGCTGCGATCGCGCTGACGCCGCGACCCGATAGCGGTCGCGCGTTCGAGGCCCTCGCGCTCGAGCGGAAGGGCGACCGGCTGATCGCAAGGGATCGCATCGAGGATCCGCTCGCCAGGCTCGAGCGGATAGAGGAATTGCTCGCGACGATCCGCGAGGCCGGCGAGGGCGGAGCCACGGACCCTGTTCGGTAAGGCCAGGCCCGGCTAACGGCGAAGCGGGTCGCGACCCGGACGCCATTGCCGGACTTCGCCCCGGGCTAGCCGTCCTCGCGATCGGCTCTTGCCGGCGCCAGCGATGGCTTCGCCGCGAAGTCCTCGAAGCTTGCCTCGCCACCCTGGGCCAGATCTAGTCAGTCGGGATCGGCACCAGGCTCGGCCATGCCCCGATGCAGTTCCGCCAGCACCGATTGCGGCGCGATCCCTGCAGCTGCCACCTGCAGCTTGTTGGCGAGGCCCGACACGATATGACCCTTGCCGGCCATCAGCGCATCCCAGCCGTCCTTCGCCACCTTGGCAGGATCGGCCTTGGAATCGTCCCGGCCGACCTTGGTGTCGAGCATGTCGGCACGTGCAAAGAATTCGGTGTCGGTCGCGCCAGGCATCAGCGTGGTCAGCGTGACGCCCTTGGCGTCCTTGAGCTCGTTGCGCAGCGCCTCGGTGAAATTGTCGATGAACGCCTTGGTGGCATTGTACACGGCATTGAAGCTCCCGGGAATGTATCCGGCGATCGAGCCGGTCACCAACACCTTGCCGCTGTCTCGGGCTACCATGTCGCGCAGGACGTTCTGGAGCAGATAGACGGTGCCGGTGACGTTGGTGTCGATCGAATGTCGCCAGGCCGCGACGTCCTGCTCGAGAAAGGGACCGCCGGTGCCAATGCCCGCGTTCGCGCAAACCAGATCGATGGCGCGGCCGGCAGCTGTCGCGAGCAGCGCCTCGACGCCGTCGAGCGTCGAGAGGTCGGCCTGCACCGACTGTACCTCGGTGCCGAACTGCCGGAAGTCCGCTGCCGCCGCATCTATTAGCGGTTCGTCGGCGACGACGATCAGATCATAGCCTTCCTTCGCCGCGAGTGTCGCCAGTTCGAACCCGATCCCCGTGGAGGCACCGGTCACGATCGCGAGTTTGTTCGCCATTTTCCCTACTCCGCTGCCAGCGCCAGGCCGGGCTTGAGCACGACTTTGGTCACTTCGTTCTGGTTGTCGTGGAACATCTTGTAGCCCTTGGGCGCGTCCTCGAGCGGCAGCGTGTGGCTGATCAGGAAGGTCGTATCGATCTTGCCTTCCAGGATCGCGTTGAGCAGCGCCGGCATGTAGTGCTGGACATGGGTCTGGCCGGTCTTCAGCGTCAGGCCCTTCTCCATGAAGGCTCCCAGGGGAAACTTGTCGACGAAACCGCCATAGACGGCTGGCATCGAGACGCGGCCGCCCTTGCGGCAGGCGTGGATCGCCTGACGGATCGAGTGGATGCGATCGGTGCCGAAAAAGGTGCTTGCCTTGATCTGGTCGATCACATTGTCGACGAAGAAGCCGTGCGCTTCGAGCCCGACCGCGTCGATCACCGCGTCGGGGCCAATGCCGCCGGTCATCTCCATCAGCGCCTCGTAGGTGCGCGTCTCTTCGAAGTTGATCGTCTCCGCACCGAACTTCTTCGCGAGCTCAAGCCGGCGCGAAAAATGGTCGATCGCGATCACGCGCTCCGCCCCCATCAGGAAGGCCGACTGGACCGCGAACAACCCGACCGGGCCGCAGCCCCAGACCGCCACCGTGTCGCCGGGTTCGATCTGCGCATTCTCCGCCGCCATCCAGCCGGTCGGCAGGATGTCGGAGAGGAACAGCACCTTCTCGTCCTCGATCCCCTCGGGGATGACGAGCGGGCCGACGTCGCTGAAGGGAATGCGGACATATTCGGCCTGTCCGCCCGAATAGCCGCCGGTCATGTGGCTATAGCCGAACAGCCCGCTCATCGGCTGCCCGTACAGTTCCTGGGCGATATCCTGGTTATCGGCGGGCAGCCCGTTATCGCAGGCCGAGTACTGGTGTTTGCCGCAATGGTAGCAGCTGCCGCAGGCGATGGTGAACGGCACCACGACGCGCTGGCCCATCTTCAGCGTCGATTTGGGACCGACCTCGACCACCTCGCCCATGAACTCATGGCCGAGAATGTCGCCCTTCATCATCGTCGGGATGTAGCCGTCGTAGAGATGAAGGTCGGATCCGCAGATCGCGGTCGAGGTCACCTTGATGATCGCGTCGCGCGGGTTGAGGATCTCGGGATCGTCGACCGTATCGACGCGGACGTCGTGCTTTCCGTGCCAGGCCAGTGCGCGCATCAGCGTGCTCCCTCTTCAAAAAGACTCGCGCGCATCAGTTCTTCCCTTCGTCCTGGAGCCGCTTGTTGCGCGCGCCGGTGGCGATCTCGCCGGTTTCCATCAGTTGCTTGAAGCGGCGCAGGTCCCGGCGCGCCTGAATGGCCGGCTCGCGCTGGAACATCTTCGCGATCAGCTTGCCGATCGCGCCGGCTGGCGGATCGTAGAGGATCGTCGCAGTCACGATCGTGCCGCGACCACCTTGCGCATCGCGAAAGTCGATGCGACCGCTGTTCGGCACGTCGGCGCCATCCTCGGAAGCCCAGGCGATGAAGCTGCCGTCCCGCTCCTCGGTGATCGCCGAGGTCCATTCGACGGTCCTGCCGCCGGGGGCCTTGACGACCCAGTGCGAGCGCCTGTCATCGAGCACGTCGATGCGTTCGACATTCTCCATGAACGTCGCAAGATTGGCGAAGTCGCGCCAATAGGCGAACAGCTCTTCGCGCGGCCGGTTGATCGTCACAGTACGACCGACCAGCACGTCGGCGTCACCCTGGCCAGGCTTGTCGATCAGCGTATCGGTCGCCGCATCGACCGCGGCCGAATCCTTGGAAGTCGCCAGTGGCGCATCGTCGCGCTGCGGCGTGTCGAGAGTCTCGCCCATCTTCGTCTCTCCGGGAGATTATCTCGTTAGAACAATGCGCTATTCGCGCCGTTCCGGCCTGCATCGATCCGTCCGTCGCGCGCCGCTTTCCATCTGCCGCCACAGCTTAACCTGGGTTTCGCGCGGAACTGCCTGTCATGCCCGATCGGCCTGCGGCGCGCCTTGACCAAATGACATGTCGGCGGTGACCGCTCGCGCCGCGCGCCTGCGGATCGTTCACCCCGGGGCGATTCGACCGATAGATCACGCCTTGGCCAGGATCACCTCCAACTCGGCGGGCCGGAGTTCGCGTATCAACTGGTCTCGCGTACATTGCGCCGGTGCCTTGTCGGGCCTCCAGCGCAGGAACCGCGTGCCATGGCGAAAGCGCCCTGCGCTGACCTGGTCGTAGACCACCTCGGCCACCAGCGCGTGGCGCAGCTTCACATAAGGCTTGGCAACCCCGCTCCACCGGCTCGGTGCGCCGGGTGCGTCGCCGGTGAAGCCCGGCTCGCCCACGGCTCCGGTCACCCTTTGCAGGATTTCAGCTCGGTCGGCGGCCGCGAAACTCGAGGTGAAGCCAACATGATCGAGCAATCCGTCCTCGTCGTAGAGACCGAGCAACAGGGACACGCTTCCCTTGGCGCCCTGCCGATAGCCACCCACGACGCAGTCGGCGGTCCTTAGTTGCTTGACCTTGCGCATAGCGCGTTCGCCGGCGCGATAAGGTTCGCCCAGCGGCTTCGCGACAATGCCGTCGAGCGCGCCGCCGCTTCCGGCGAGCCAGTTCCGTGCCACCTGCGCTTCCTCGGTCCGAGGGGACAGCATCAGCCGGGGCAATGCATGCGCCGCGTGGAAGGCCTCGAGCGCAGCGCGCCTTTCGACGAGCGGCTTGTCCGCCAGGAACGTTTCGCCGAGCTGCAGGCAGTCGAACAGCATGAACTGTGCGGGTGCCTCGGCCACCAGCTTGTCGACACGGGAAGCCGACGGATGGAGCCGAGCCTGGAGGGCCGCGAAGGACAGGCTGTCCCCGACGGGAATGATGAGCTCGCCATCTAGAAGGAAGCGCTTCGCCGCCAGGCCCCGCAGCATGTCGACGATGTCGGGAAAATATCGGCCGAGCGGCTTGCCCGACTTCGACCAGAGCTCGACCTCGTCCCTCGCGCAGCGCAAGCGCGCGAAATCCATCCCATTTGGGCTCGAACTGCCAGCCGCCGCCCATAGGCAGGTCGTCGGCCAGCACTGCCTCCATCGGCTGCGGAATCGAACGCGACTTCATGATCGCGTCGAGCAACGATCGGAGCGCCGTGCCCGTTCCTGCCACGCCGGCGCGGTTTCCGGACCGTCGGCGCGAATACTTATGCGAATTTGCGAAGGTTTTTCGCGGTACTGCGCGACCGGGGTCAGTGCCGGGTGAGCCGCCTGCGGTTCGCGCGGACCTTGCCGCCATAAAGACGCAGCAACGCATCGGCCACGCCGTGCGGCGAGCTGCCATAGCTGCCCGTCATCAGCCGAGTATTGGCCTCGACAAGTGCCAGCCATTTCTCGGTCACCATGCGGCTCGCCTCGGCGCCAGCGCCGCTCCCGCCGCTCGCGATCTTCCAGGACCGCAGACCGATCACGATGCTCGCCTCGACGCCGAGCTGCCAGAGGCGAAAGCCGATGGCGAACGCTTCCAACGGGGATTCGCGATCCATGGCGTTCTCCCTTTCCATCTCGGCCTCGGCATCGATCGCCGGGCGGGTTCCGGCCGGGCGATGCGCAAGGCCGTCTTTCGCGTTTCTTGGCAGCAAGCGCTTAGGGTGCGGGCGAAGCGGCGCCCGCACCCGGTCCTGCTCAGGCGGCGATCAATTTCACGGCCCGGGGCTTCGCCACGGGAAGCCCCGATGCTTCCTCCTGCGCAAGCAGGCTCTGCTTCAGCGCCAGCATCTCGTCGCGCAACGCGACGAGATCGACATCGGTCGCCCTGCACTGGGCGAACATGCCCTCCGAGGGCATCTCCTCCTCGTGCACATGGTGCTTGATCTCCTCGGAGAGCACCTTGACCTTGGCGTCGTAGAAGTCGTCGCCGGGATCTCCGGCCTCGATATCGTTGACCAGCACCTTGGCGCCGTCATGCTCGACATAGGCTTCCTCGAGGATATCGTCCTCGATCTTACCCTTGAACGCCGGGTAGAAGATCTCCTCCTCGATCGCGGTATGGATCTTCAGCTCCACGCAGATCTGGTGGGCGATCTTCTTCTTCGCGGCGGCACCGTTGGTGCCTTCATATTGCTCGAACAAGGCTTCGACCTTGCGGTGATCGGCCTTGAGCAGTGCGATTGCGTCCGTGAATTCAGCCATGTTGGATCTCCCGCTTGCGCGCGATCTAAGCGGTCCGGAATTGCGTTCGGTTCCGCCTGCGAATCGATTGCAACTGGAAGGCGGGCGTCTTTCCAGCATCGTGTTTTCGCCTCAGCGGTGCAGATACGGCCAGCGTCGACCGGCCCTCGGCAGGCAATAGTCGCTCCGCCGCTAGCCGGAGAGAACTTCGAGGCGGCGACCGCGTTATCCGCCGGTGTTCCAAGGAGATTTGCATGACCGACGACGCTTCCGCCCCGCAATCCAACAGCAAGACCGCGCTGACCGACGACATCGTCAAGCATTTCGCCGGCGATGCGCCGCTGACGGAAAAGGCCAAGGGTTTCGCCAAGGCGCGTCCCTGGACCAGTGCGGCATTCATCGGGATCGCCGCGATGGCGCTGATCAACGGACTGCGGGGCGTCCGCCGGCGCTGACGTGCGCGGCGATGCCGCGCCGACCCTTCATGCAAACCTGCTCTTGGGGATGTGGGTGATGCGGCATGCGAGGTCCGCCTCGCCCGACGCCACGACATAATGGTCGCCCGCATCCGCGATGCCGGTGGTGAACACCACGTCGCGGACATACATCTTTTCCTCGAGCGGCCTGGTCAGTTCGGGCGCCGCCTCGAGCAAGGGCATATGCTCGGTGCGCAACACCCGGGCGGGATCGTCGCGGTCGAGGATCGACCAATAGGTCCGGTAGATGCCGACGATCTCCTTGGGCTCGACGCCGTGCCACAAGGTCAGCCAGCCGGCATCGGTGAGGATCGGTGGTGTGCCACCGCCCATCCGCGCTGTGGCGATCGTCGCCGCGTGCGGCCGGATGCCGGGCTCGCGGTGCGGCTTCCAGTGGAGGGCGTCGGGCGAGGTGGCGAGATTGATCGACGGGCCGCCGCGCCATTCGCTGCCCGGGGGATAGGTGAAATAGAGATCGCCGAGCGGCCGCGTCTGCGCCCAGTATTTGCCGTCCACAAGCCCTTCGAAGATCAGCATGTCCTTGTTCTGGTGGTCGAGGACCACGTCCTCGAAGGTGAAGTCGAGGCCGTTCTGCGAGCTGTACAGCGTCGTCGAGTGGCGCTCGGGACTCACCGAGCAGGTCGTCATCAGCCAGCGATCGCCGACTTTCGACACCCGCGCATCCTCCACGCCATAGCATTGGAAGCTGCCTTGGGGTGCGATCGCCTTGTCGTAATGGACTTCGACGATCTCGAGGCCATCCGGCGTCAGTTCCACCGGCAGGATCCACGAGAGCGAAGTCAGCGCCATCACTTTCCACCGGCCACCGCGGATCAGGAACTTGCGGGGATCGCCGGTATCGACCAGCTCGAGCGGCCAGGGATCGAGGACGTAGCGGCCCTCGTGCCAGCGGATTGCGTGGATCTTGCCCTCGACGATCGGATTGCGGAGCGCCTCCGCCACTCGGACGAAGATCGCCAGATTGCCGTTAGGCAGCCGCGTCAGCGCAGGGTTGAAGGCGCCGAGCACATAGGTCTCGGCATCGAAATGCCCCGCCAGCGGAGAGCGCGACAGGTCGATGTCGTCGGGGCCGAAGACGAGCCGGTCGACCGGGAAGCTGCTCATTCCTTGTCCTGCGTGCGAGGCGCGATCGTCACCTGCTGGACGACGGCACGCCGGGGCTGGGTCAGGACGTAATGGACCCCGACGGCGATATCCTCGGCGCGCAACATCCACTCCTTGTTGATCTGCTCGGCCTGCTCCTCGGCGGTGAAGCTCGAATATTGAAAGTCGGCGCCCGTCTTGCCGGGCTCGACCAGCGCGACCTTGATTCCCTTGGGGCCGAGCTCCTTGCGCACCGCTTCGGCAAAGCCGGCGATGCCGGCCTTCATCCCGGCATAGACGCTGGAATCCGGCCCCAGCACATGCGCGCTCATCGAGCCGATCAGGACGATATCGCCATGGTCCTTCATCACCTCCGCCGCGGCATCGACGCTCGCGAGATAGGCGGTGAAGTCGGTGGCGATGGCATAGCGGAGCTCCTCCGCGTTCATCTTGGTCACGCCCTGCGCCGGGATCGCCGCATTGACGACCGCGATGTCGAACGCGCCGAAATAGTCCTTCGCCGCCCCCACGAGGCGGGCGACGCCGTCGGGGTCGGCGAGGTCGATGTTGATGCCGTCGCCCTTGCCGACCTCGCGGATGCGGCCGAGCCCGTCCTGGAGATGCTGCGGATCGCGGCCGCAGATGAACACGTCGACACCTTCGGACGCGAGCAGCACGGCGATCGCCCGGCCGATGCCGGTGGTCCCGCCGGTGACGATCGCCTTGCGCCCCTCGAGGCTCGGCATCTCGGTATGCGCGTCGGAAAGGTCGCGGGCCGGCGGGTCGGCAATCTCGGTCATGGCTGCATTCTCCTTCCCGGCTCGAACCAAAGGGACACGCGCTGGTTCCCGGCATAACCCAGGTTATGGCGCGCAACTGGCCGCTGAAATCGGGCGTTGTTGCAGTCGGTTAGACGATGGGAGAGCGATCATGCCCCAAGGCGACAAGAGCAGTTACACCGACAAGCAGAAGCGCAAGGCCAAGCATATCGAGGAAGGCTATGAGGACCGCGGCGTCGGCAAGGAGGAGGCCGAGCGCCGCGCCTGGGCGACCGTCAACAAGGAGTCCGGCGGCGGCAAGAAATCGGGCTCGGGACGCGGCAAGCAGGAGAATCACGACAGCGCGCGCAAGGGCGGCGAGAAGGGCGGCGCCTCGCAAAGCGCGGCAAAGCGCTCGGCGGCGGCGAAGAAGGGTTGGGAAACCCGCCGCCACCAGGCGCACGCGCATTGAGGCGGCGATGAGCGACCCATGGGGAGACCGCCGGGCGGGCGACGTGGCGGACCGCGACTATCTCGAGCGGCGCGCCCGGGAGGAACGCGCGCGCGCCGAGCAGGCGGACGATATGGGCGTGGCCTATGCCCATCGCCGGCTCGCCGAAGCCTATGAGCAGCGTCTTGCCGCGATGAAGACCGGGCTTGGCGCCTAGCCTACCAGAGCAACTCGATCGTCGCGTCCGCCGGAACGTGATACTCGATGCGGCCCGCGGACGCGTGCCGCGGCCGCAACGCCTTGCCGCCGTGCGCCGACAGGGTGAATTCCGGTAGCCCGGCGCTTCCCGCCCGGATCAGGCTGAGCCGAGCGTCGCGGCCTGGGCTGCCCGCGAGCTGGAAGCGCAGGGCCTTCTCTCCCGGGCGGTCCAGGCCGAGCAGGAAGTGATCGCAGAACAGCAGGAAGGGCGCACCCTCGACGCGGTGAAAGGCGCGGCTGGCGAAGACGAAGGCCGAGCCCGCGCCATAGATTTCCTGCCCGACCTGCCCCGCCGGCTGCCCGTCGACATACAGGTCCTCCACCGGGAAGGAGAGCGCGCGGTCGATATGGCCGTTGGTCGGGCGCTGCTTCGGCGCGATCGCGTCTTCCGGAAGCGCGTCGGGATAGTAGAACCAGGCGCGGTCGAGCGCGTATCGGCAATATTCGCAGATCAACAGCTTCGCGGCGGGATCGAGCTCGGGGCCGGCGTCCTTCAGATAGCGCTCGAACGCCGCGAAGCTGTCGAAGCACTCGTACATCGCCATATAGGGCGCATCGTGGAGCGCCGTCGCGCCGAGGAAGTTGCGATAGTGGCGGGCATGGCCGATCTCCGATTCCCACATCGCAGTGTTGTGGAAGAAGCTCGCCAGATAGACATAGCTCTGGCGCAGATAGGTTTCCTCGCCGGTGATCCGCCATAGCCGAATGCAGGCGGCGGCCCCCCAGGCGGTCAGATTTGCCTGGTAGTTGAGCTCGAAGCGCATCTCGCGCGCCGCGTCGATCGCCGCGCGCGCCTCGTCGAGGTAGCGCCACTCATCGGTCAGCTCGAAGGCCTGGAGCATGACATAGGCGTACATGCCGCCGACATCGGTCTGGCCTAGCCCGGCATCGTCGCGCGCCGCCTGCAGCACCTTGAAGTCGCGCACGTCATATTGGATCGGCCATCTGTACTCGAAGTGGCGGGCAGCGCGGATTCCGTAGTCGAGCGACTTGCTGAACAGCCGCAACGCCGGCTTGTCGCCGTCGATGGCGAGGCGCCCGAGCTTCGACAGCGGATGATAGAGATACCAGCTGTCGACCGCATTCCTGTCCTTGTCCTTGCCGACATTGGGCAGATAGCGGCGCAGCGTTCCGAGCCTCGGATCGTAGAACTTGCCGAGCCCGGCCGCCAGGTCGACACCGATGGCGGCCTTCCCGCCGGCCCATACCTCCCAGTCGCGGATCGCGCTCAGCACGGAGAGCTGGACCATCGAATCCGGATATTCGGCGGCGGTATAGGGATGGACATAGCTATGGCCATAATGGCGGATCGTCGCCTTGGGCGAACGGGCGAGGTCGCGCAGCGAATCCTCGGCGCGAGCGGTCCAGTCGCGATAGGCGATGTCGGGCTGCTCGATCTGGCCGAACACGGCGCCGAGCAGCGAGAGATAGCGCTGCGCCATCGCCTGCTCGTCACCGTCGCTGTCGTCGTGGAAGGCGATCAGGGCGTGGGAAAGGAGAACCTCCTCGCCCGCGGGCAAGGGATCGACCGGCGGGGTTCCGCGCTGCGGCGGCGTCGGCAGGAGATAGCCGATCTCGGGCCAGACGCCGCCGACCGCGCCGTCGGGCTTGGTATCGGTTAGGGCGAAGTAGCGGTTCAGGCGGGTCAGGTCCTGGCAATAGAGCACGCTGCCGAAGTCCGGTTCCTCGAAGCGGAAATAGATGGCGCCGGTGTTGAAGCCGCGCTGTGCCGCCTCGACCTGCCCGACCGCACCCAGGGGATCGTCGTGCGCGTCGAGCGGATATAAGTCGCGCGGCACGAAGGAGGTAAGCAACGGGACCTTGGCCTCGAGGCTCGTCGCCACCTGCAGTACCGGAATCGCGCCCTCGATCAGGCGCACCGCGATCCTGTGCGTACCGATCGGGCTCCTGACCTCGATCCGCGCCGCCTCGCCCTTCCGCGCGCGCAGCGTTCGCGCTTCCTCATAGCCCGCCGGACAGAAGGCCGCCCGCATCGCGATGCCGCCGCGGCCCGGGCGGCGCACGATCACCCAGACCGCGTCATGGCCCGCCGCGAGCGAGATCGTCCGCGTGCCGAGCGACAACTGGCAAAGCTCTGACATCGTGCCGCGGCGCAGCTCCTCTCGCAGCAGCACCGCGCCCGGCGTGGCGCCGGCAACCGCGTCATGGCTAGGTCCGTGCATGGCTAGGCGACCTCCCGCCGGCCGGCGCGGCGAGGCTGCCGAGACACCTGGGTAAATCGGACAGGCGTACGGCCCGCCGCCGCGCGACCCGAACGTCGTACGGTTCCGAGGCTTGGCGCTCGAACCCTCGGCGAGCCCGGACGGATGAACCCGGGTTCGTCGATCGCGTGCATGTACATCATTCGACAGCCTCCCGATGCTTTTGCGCGAGAACCCTGCCGATCGGGCGCGGTTCCGGCTTGCGTGAAACCCGCGCCAATTCGCGGGCGTTGGCCGGGCATGGAATGGTTTCGCCAGCTTATCGGGCCCGACGAGGGGGCCAGCGCACTGCAGCTTTGCTTCCGGGTGCTGCCGCTCCTCGCCTTCGGGATCCTGTGCGTGCGGATCGCGGGGCGCCGGACCTTCGCGCATTTCTCGCCGCTCGACATCGTCGTCGCGCTGATCGTCGGATCCAATATCAGTCGAGTCATGACGGGCAAGGCGCCGTTCTTCCCCGTCCTTGCGGCGACGCTGGCCCTGGTGGTCCTGCACCGCCTGCTGGCCCTTGTCGCGATGCGCTGGCACTGGGTCGCCGCGCTGGTCAAGTCGCGACCGATCACGCTCGTCGAGGACGGCAAGGTCGATGCCAGGGCGACGCGGCGCGCCAACCTGTCGGACCAGGACCTTGCCCAGGGAATTCGCAGCGAGCAGATCCGCGACATCGACGATGTCGCGCTGGCGACGCTTGAGAGCAGCGGAAAGCTCAGCGTCGTGCAAAAGCGGCGTCGCTAGCCGCGCGGCGAGCCCGGCTGCTCGGGCGGAACATCGTCGGCGCCCTCGGCGGGCTGTTGCGAGGATTTGTTCGCCGGGTCGACATCGGTGCTGCCCGGGTGAGCGCGCTCCGCCTCTCCCGGTCCCTCGTTACGCTTGTCGGTCATGCCTGGTCTCCCTTGGCAGGCTCGGGATAGTCCTCGGGCTTCACGCTGCCCACGCCGGGGCGGTCCACGACCGGCTCCGGCGGAAGGCCGCCCGGCGTCTGGTCGTCCTTGTCCTGCCCCGCATCGGCGGGCGGCTCGGAGATCTGCCTGTCCATCTTTTCATCCTCTCCTCGCGCACGGGAAATGTGCACCAAGGCTCAACCCGCCGGAATTTCCCCCGGGTCCGCGCCCCGCCGCAATTTTCATCGCGTGCCGAACGCGGCGAGCAGCGACGGTATGCGCGGCGGAAGCTCGCGGGCGAGGAAGCCGATCGGGCCCGACTCCTCGGTGAGGAAGCGTCCGGCCTCGCCGTGCAGCCACACGGCCCAGGCGGCTGCCAGGCAAGGCGCCGCACCGCGCGCCAGCAGGCCGCCGAGGATCCCGGCCAGCACGTCGCCCGATCCCGCGGTTGCGAGGCCCGGGCCGCCGCCTCGATAATGAAACAGTTCCCCATGCGGGGCCGCGATCCAGGTCTCGGCCTGCTTGAGCACCACGACCGCACCGAAATGCGCGCTGGCGCGGCGCGCCAG
>JAEXLC010000120.1 GCA_023445495.1 Pseudomonadota bacterium
GTCCTCGCCCTGCGCATCGAGCCAGTCGATGAACGCGGCGAGCGGCGCCGGCGCCGTGCTGGCCGATTCGACCGCGACCGGCGGATCCGCGACCATCCGGCCAAGGTACAAAGGCCCGCCCGCCTTCGGCCCGGTGCCCGAGAGCCCGCGCCCGCCGAACGGCTGCACGCCGACGATCGCGCCGATCACATTGCGGTTCACATAGAGATTGCCCGCCTTCACCCGCGCGGTGACTTCGGCGACCGTCTCGTCGAGCCGGGTGTGCAGGCCGAAGGTCAGGCCATAGCCGGTCGCGTTGATCGCATCGATCAGCGCCCCCAGATCGTCGCGGCGGTAGCGCAGCACATGCAGCACCGGGCCGAACACCTCGCGCTCCACGTCCGCAATCGCATCGATCTCGATGATCGTCGGCGGCACGAAGGTGCCATGCCCGGCCTGGGCCGGCAGCGGCTGCTGCTCGATCCGGTGCCCGCGCGCGCGCATCCTGCCGATATGGTCCTGGATATTGCCGCGCGCCTCGGCGGTGATCACCGGGCCGGTATCGATATTGAGCGCGTCGGTCCGCCCGATCCGTAGCTCCTTGAGCGCGCCCTTGAGCATCGCCAGCGTGCGATCGGCGACTTCCTCCTGCAGGCACAGGATGCGCAGCGCCGAGCAGCGCTGGCCGGCGCTGTCGAACGCCGAGGCGATGACGTCCGCCACCACCTGCTCGGCCAGCGCCGAGCTGTCGACGATCATCGCATTCTGCCCGCCGGTCTCGGCGACCAGCGGGATCGGCTTGCCGGCCGGCGAAAGGCGCGTGGCGAGCTGGCGCTGGATCAGCCGGGCGACTTCGGTCGAGCCGGTGAACATCACGCCCGCGGTTTCCGCCGCGCCGACCAAAGCCGCGCCGATCGGGCCATCGCCCGGCACCAGCTGCAGCGCATCGGCGGGCACGCCCGCGTCATGGAGCAGCGCCACCGCCTGGGCGGCGATCAGCGGCGTCTCCTCGGCCGGCTTGGCCAGCACCGGATTGCCCGCGACCAGGGCCGCCGCAACCTGACCGGTGAAGATCGCCAGCGGGAAGTTCCACGGGCTGATGCAAACCACCGGGCCCAGCGGCACCTGCCCGGCGCCGAAGGTCGCCCGCGCCTGCGCCGCATAATAGCGCAGGAAGTCGATAGCCTCGCGCACCTCGGCGATCGCATTGGGCAGCGACTTGCCCGCCTCGCGCACGATCAGCCCGAGCAGCACCGGCATCCGCGCCTGCATCGCATCGGCGGCGTGATCGAGCATCGCGGCACGCTCGGCGACCGGGGTAGCCGACCAGTTCGACCCAGCCGCACGCGCCACCGCAGCCGTCGCAGCCTCAGGCGAAACCTCGGTCACCACGCCGACCTCGTCGCGATGATCGGCCGGATTGAGCACTGTCCGCGCGGTGCCCTGGCCATCGGGCGGGCCCGCGCGCCAGTCGATCGCCGCGCTCTCGCGCAGCGCTTTACTCAGCGCCGCCAGCGCGTTCTCATCACTAAGATCGAGCCCGTCCGAATTGCGGCGATCGGGATAAAGCGCATGCGGCAGCGCGATCTGGTCGTGCGGCGCGCCGGGATGCGGCATCGCCAGCACCTGCTCGACCGGATCGGCGACCAGCTCGGACACCGGGATTGCCGGATCGGCGATGCGGTTCACGAAGGAGGAATTGGCGCCGTTCTCGAGCAGGCGGCGCACCAGATAGGCGAGCAAGGTCTCATGCGTGCCGACCGGCGCATAGATGCGGCACGGGCGGTTGAGCTTCGAAGCGCCGACGACCTGCTCATAGAGCGGCTCGCCCATGCCGTGCAGGCACTGGAACTCATACTTGCCCACCGCGAAGTCCGGCCCGGCCAGTTCGTAGATCGTCGCCAGCGTCTGGGCATTGTGCGTGGCGAATTGCGGGAAGACCCGGTCGGTCGCCGCCAGCAGCTTGCGCGCGCACGCCACATAGGCGACGTCGGTGTGGAGCTTGCGGGTATAGACCGGGAAGCCCGGCAGCCCGTCGACCTGGGCGCGCTTGATCTCGGCATCCCAATAGGCACCCTTGACCAGCCGCACCATGATCCGGCGGTTCGCGCGACCGGCCAGATCGATGATCCAGTCGAGCACGAAGGGGCAACGTTTCCCGTATGCTTGAACGACAAAGCCGAGGCCATCCCAGCCGGCCAGGTCCGGATCGAGCGCCAGGCTCTCGAGCAGGTCGAGCGAAAGCTCCAGCCGGTCGGCTTCCTCGGCATCGATGTTGAGGCCGATGTCATAATGCCGCGCCAGCGCCGCCAGCGTCTTTACCCGCGGCAGCAGCTCGCCCATCACGCGATCGACCTGCGCGCGACTATAGCGCGGGTGCAGTGCCGAGAGCTTGATCGAGATGCCCGGCCCTTCATAGATGCCGCGCCCGGCGGACGCCTTGCCGATCGCGTGGATCGCGTTCTCGTAATCGCGATAATAGCGCTCGGCATCGGCGCCGGTGGTCGCCGCTTCGCCGAGCATGTCATAGCTGTAGCGGAAGCCCTTGGCCTCTTCGTGCCGGGCGCGCTTCAATGCCTCGGCGATCGTCTCGCCGGTGACGAACTGCTCGCCCATCATCCGCATCGCCAGGTCGATCGCCTTGCGGATCACCGGCTCGCCAGCGCGCGCGACCACGCGCATCAGCGCCGCGCCCAGCCCGCGATCGTCGGCGCTGTCGACCAGCTTGCCTGTCACCACCAGTGCCCAGGTCGCCGCGTTGACGAACAGCGACTTGCCGCCGAGATGCGCGCGCCAGTCGCCATCGGCGAGCTTGTCGCGGATCAGCGCGTCGCGGGTAGCGTCGTCGGGGATGCGCAGCAGCGCTTCGGCCAGGCACATCAGCGCCACGCCTTCCTCGCTCGACAGCGCATATTCCCGAACCAGCGATTCGACTGCGCCACTGCGCTTGCGGGCGCGCAGGCCGGTGACCAGCTGCGTCGCGGTCGCGCGGACCGCGGCGCGGGTGCCTTCATCGAGCGTCGCCGCCGCGATCAGCGGGGCCAGCGCCTCGGCCTCGTCGCGGCGATAGGCGGCGGTGATCGCCTGGCGGAGCGGGGTCTGCTCGCGAACGGGCGGAGCGAAGGCGGCGAAGGGCGCGGGCTGGGTCATGTGCCCAATATAATTGCTTCGCGCAGGTCGATCCGACTTATCCGCGCCATTTCGCAGGCAGGATCGCCATATTATCGGGCATCTGCTAGGCGAAAATTATGAAAAAGCCTGTCCCCGCAGTCGAATTGGACGAGTTCGACCGCAAGATCCTCGCCGCGCTGGCCGAAGATGGCCGGATGACGGTCACCGAACTCGCCAAGCGGGTCGGCCTCTCCAAGACCCCGGCGCAGGTTCGGCTGAAGCGGCTGACCGACAGCGGGGTGATCCGCGGCTTCCGCGCGATCATCGATCCGGCGCGGCTCGGGCTCGATCATATCGCCTTCACCGAAGTGAAGCTGGCCGATACCCGCGAGAAGGCGCTGCAGGAATTCAACGCCGCCGTCCGCCGCATTCCCGAGGTCGAGGAATGCCACATGCTGGCGAGCAATTTCGACTATCTGCTCAAGGTCCGCACCGCCGATATTCGCCGCTACCGGATCGTGCTCGGTGAGAAGATCTCCAGCCTGCCGCACGTCGCCAGCACCTCCACCTATGTCGCGATGGAGACGGTGAAGGACTGAAGCGCCGGGAACTGCCAAGCACGCAGCGTTACCCCAAAGGCCGCGTGCCCTCCGGCCCGAAGTTCAGCCGCCGCGTGACGTTATAATCGAGCACCGCCATCACGAAATACGCCGCCGCCTGCTTGATCCGCGTCCACGGACCGGTCCGCGCCTTGTAGAGCTCCGGCGTGATCCGCTCGGACTGGGCGATCTCGCCGTCGACGAAGCTGCGGATATAGGCCGCGAACGCCTTGTCCTCGATCCGGAACATCAGCTCGAGGTTTAGGAACATCGAGCGGATATCGAAATTGGCCGAGCCGATATTCACCACATCGTCGATCAGGAACAGCTTCGCGTGGAGCTTGGTGGGCTGGTATTCGTAGATCTGCACGCGCTTCCGGAGCAGGCCCGCATAAGTGAAGCGCGCCGCCCAGATCGCCGCGCCGTGATCGAGCTTCGACGGCAGCACCAGCCGCACCTGGCCGCGCTTGCCCGCCCGGTCGAGGCGGCGGAGCATCGCCGGGTTGGGGGCGAAATAGGCGGCGATGATGTCGATCGACCTGGCCTGCTCCATGTCCCGCTTGACCACCCGCGCCCAGGGCGAGAGCCGCCGCATCGGCCCGCCGAGCAGCCAGCGCGTCTTGCCCTCGGGCTCGCTCCACGCCCGCAGGGTGCGACCGAGCCGGCGCAGCGACGGCCGGGGCTGCTTGGCCCAGCTCGACAGCGAATCGAAATAGCCGACCAGCCGCCGCGCCGCCGGCCCCTCGACCAACAGGCCAAGGTCGCGCCACGCTTCCTCGGCGATCGTGCCGAAATAGCTGTCCTCGATGTTGAACCCGCCGACGATGACGCGCTCCTCATCGGCCAGCGCCAGCTTCTGGTGGTTGCGCAGCAGATAGCGCCGTCCCCAGCGCGGCACGAAGCGGCAGACGTCCACCCCGGCCTCGTGCAGCGGATCGAAGAAGCGCCGGCTCTGGGCATGTTCGCTGCCCAGCCCGTCGACGATCAGGCTCACCTTCACCCCGCGTGCAGCCGCATCGATCAGCGCCTGGCGCACCGCGGCGCCAGCATCGTCATCGACATAGATGTAATAGAGTACCCGCAGCGATCGTTCGGCGCGGCGCATCAGGTCGAGCAGCGCCTCCAGCCGTTCGGGACCGTCGGGCAGCAGCGTCAGCCGGTTGCCCTCGACCTCAAAGCTCGGCTGGGAGAATGCCATCGGGCCGTGATGCGGGAGCGGCGGGACGGGGGCAAGAGGGGCGAGCGCTTCCATGCGGTTCCACTGAACGTTGCGACAGCGTTCCCAACGCGCCACACCCGATTCGGTTCGGGAGCCAGGCCACCGGGGTCATTTTCTTGACTTTTCCACAGCCAGGCCCTAGATCGCCGCCTTTCCCGGACACTCCGTTTTTCAAGGAAGCGTAGATGGCGCGCGTCACTGTCGAAGATTGCGTCGACAAGGTTCCCAACCGTTTCGATCTCGTGCTGTTCGCGGCGCAGCGTGCCCGCCAGATCTCGGGCGGCGCCGAGCTGACCCTCGATCGCGACCGCGATAAAAACCCGGTCGTGGCTCTCCGCGAAATCGCCGAAGAGACCGTGCGCCCGACCCACCTCGAAGAGGCCGTGGTGTCGAGCCTGCAGCGCGTCCAGATCGACGACGAGGAAGCCCCGGACGAAGTCGGCTCGATCGCCGCATCGGCCGAAGCGCTCCGCCTCACCGCCGCCGCTCCGCCGCGCAACCAGAATCTGGGCGGCGACTACGACGGTTAATCCGGCGAATCGCTGAACACATGCAAAGGGCCGGGGGCAACTCCGGCCCTTTTGCTTTGCACGTTGCCGGCTAGGATGCGGACATGCCGTCCACCGATCCGCGCTACGAACTGAGCGATCCCCGCATCAACGCTGGGGAATCGCCTTATACCTTCTTCCTGCCGAGCGCCGCGCATATCGCCGCCATCGCCAAGGGCGACCATGCCAAGCTGATCTTCGAATATCCGCACCCAACCGAGCAATGGTCAGCGGAGCGGATGTGGGTGATGATCGATACGATCGACGGCGACAGGCTTGCCGGCACGCTCGACAATATTCCCGACGAGCCGACCTCGACCCTTCAATTGGGCGAAGCGGTCCAGTTCGAGCGCCACCACATCATTGCGATCGACTGGGCCAATCCCGAAGCCGCGTCGCCGCCCGCGGAACGTCGCCAATATTGGGATCGCTGCTTCGTCGATGCCTGTGTGCTCGATGGTTCGGAACCCGTCGAATATCTCTACCGCGAAGCGCCGGAAAGCGAGGAAGGCGATCAAGATCCGGACAGCGGCTGGCGAATCCGTGGTCGCATGGGCGACGCGACCGACGAGGCGATCGAAGCGCGCGAGGCACATTATGTCGCGGTGGGCGCGGTGCTCAATCGTGACGACAGCTGGCTGCACCTGATCGATTCACCCGCCGGATCGGCATTCATGCGCGACTTCGAAACCGGCGCCTACGTTCCGCAATAGACGCCGCTGCTCCCTTATTCCCCGTCCGGCTCCGCCTTGCGCCCCTTGAAGCCCTGCGCCACCACGAACCATTCCACCGATCCCTTGCGGCTCGACGGCGGCTTGGCGTGCTTCACGGTCGCGAAACTCCGCTTCATCGCGGCGACGAACTGCGAATCGGCACCGCCGGCAAACACCTTGGCGACGAAATCGCCGCCGGGCTCGAGCACCTGGATCGCGAAGTCGAACGCAGCCTCGACCAGGCCCATGGTCCTGAGCGCATCGGTCTGCGGATGGCCGACGGTGTTGGCGGCCATATCCGACACGATCAGGTCGGGCGCGCCGCCCAGCTCCTCGATCAGCCGGTCGGGCGCGGCATCGTCCATGAAGTCCATCTGGAGGATAACCGCGCCGTCGATCGGATCGACCGGCAGCAAGTCGATACCGACCAGCGGCGCCTTGGGCAGGCGGCGGCGGATCACCTGGCTCCAGCCGCCCGGCGCCAGGCCGAGATCGACCACGCGCTTCTTGCCCTTGAGGAAGCCGAACTTCTCGTCGAGCTCGATCAGCTTGTAGGCCGCGCGGCTGCGATAGCCCTCGGCCTTGGCGCGCTTGACGTACGGATCGTTGAGCTGGCGTTCGAGCCAGCGCGTCGATTGCGCGGTGCGCTTGCGCGCCGTCAATACGCGCGTATGGCCGCGGGCGCCGCCTCTGCTCACAAGATTCTCCCGTTGATCAGGCGGCGGAGGATGCCCTCGCGAATGCCGCGGTCGGCGATCCCTAGCCGCTCGGCGGGCCAAAGGTCGAGGATCGTTTCGAGAATCGCGCAGCCGGCGACGACCAGATCGGCACGCTCCGAGCCGATGCACGGCACCTGGCTGCGCTCGGCCATGCTCATCCCCGAGATGCGCTGGCTCACCTCGCGCATCGCCGGCGCCGGCACGATCAGCCCGTCGACCACCGAGCGGTCATAGGCCGCAAGCCCGAGATGCACGCTGGCGAGCGTGGTGACGGTACCCGAGGTACCGAGCAGCCGCCGGGTGCCGCGCGGGGTGCGCAGACGGCCGGCAAAGGGCGCGAAGCTCTCGGCAACGCGCGCGCGCATGCTGGCATAGAGCGCGGCGCGGTCTTCGGCCGTCTCGGCGCTGCCCGAGGCTTCGGTGAGCGAGACCACGCCCCAGGGCGCGCTGTGCCAGTCGAGGATGCGGGGCACGTCGCTACCGCGCGAATCGACCAGCACCAGCTCGGTCGAGCCGCCGCCGATGTCGAACACCAGGGCCGGGCCGTCGCCCGGCTCGAGCAGCGCATGGCAGCCGAGCACGGCGAGCCGCGCTTCTTCCTCGGCGGTGATGATATCGAGGGCGATGCCGGTCTCGCGATAGACGCGCTCGATGAAGTCCGATCCGTTCGACGCCTGGCGGCACGCCTCGGTCGCCACCGAGCGAGCCAGTATCACATGGCGGCGCTTCAGCTTCTCGGCACAGATGCGCAGCGCCGCGATCGTACGCTCGATCGCAGCGTCGGACAGCTTGCCGCTGGTCGCCAGCCCCTCGCCCAACCGGACGATTCGCGAAAAGGCATCGACCACCGCAAAGCCCGACCCTTGCGGACGCGCGATCAGCAGCCGGCAATTATTGGTACCCAGATCGAGCGCCGCATAGTGGCGCGCTTCCCCAGGCCGGCCGCGTACCGGGCGTTCCCGGGGCCGTTCCATCGGCGGCGGTGCCCTCCGGATCTTTCCGGAGCCACGGCCGCGGGGCATCTTGGCAGTGCCATCCCCCATCATATCACTCGCTTATGTTCTGTTCCGTCACGGCTTTTCTGCCGCCGGTGCTTGAAAGCGAGGCTAGCGGAGAGCGGGGGCGGGAGCAAGAAGCCGGCGCATCGGGGCCGTTGACAGCGCCGGATCAGCACCGTATTGCGCCCCGCCTGCCGGCAGTGATGTCGCGTGATGCCCCGTCGTCTAAAGGTAAGACTACGGACTCTGACTCCGTCAATTGAGGTTCGAATCCTCACGGGGCATCCAAGCTACTGAAAATACCCATACTTTCCTGTAGCTTATCAGAACCGGATCCAAGCCGGTCCCTCATCGCCCCCACACCGCGTTAGTTGATTGCATTGGCGTGCTTCGCGACGCGAATTGAGCGCCTTCCCGCCGATTCGAGCCGTCGTCGCCTGAGCGGCTCAGACATCTTCATGCAAGGGCGTGACACGCGCACGGAGGACACGCGCTGAACGTTTCAGTGAATTGATTTTACATGGAATTTCCTCGCAGCCCTATCGGCTGCCCAGCCAGCACTCCATCGAGTTCAGTCATCATGCGCGACGGTTTCCCAACCCTCACGAGATTTCTCGCTCAGATATCCCTTGGGCGTAGCCTCCGCGACCGCCTGCAATTCCGGCTGCCGCTCCATGACATGGTGGAAATGGACGGGATGAATGTCCGCGTAATCCGTTGGATGATCATAGCCACCCAATCATCTTGTGTTGTCGGCTCGCGACCAGACCCCGCCAGCGACGCCCTCTGAGATCAAAATCCGCACCAGGGCCCGCGCGTGGAAATCGCGGCGTGCGAGGGAGCAGCACGCGCCGCTCCCTCGTGCCGATCAGTAGAAGGCGCCGCGAATCACATCGACGACGCGGCGGGTGCGGACGTTCACCAGCAGCAGGTCCGGCCCGTAGCGGACCCAGCGATAGCCCGGGGGCGGCGCGCCGAGGCCGAGATCGTACCAGCCGTCATAATAGTAACTGTTCGACAGGAAGAGCAGCGGCAGCAGCCCCCCGATCGACCAGCGCTGGTAGCGATAGCCCGGCGGATAGCGGAAACCCGGCCGGTGGATCGGCCGGAACTGCGGCGGACGGCCGGCACCGGGCCGGTGCGGCGGACGGGCGACCGGCGGACGCGGCGCGGGCGGACGCACCACCGG
>JAEXLC010000185.1 GCA_023445495.1 Pseudomonadota bacterium
TCCCCCAGCAAGCTGGGGGAGGAATTAGATGGAACGACTGACAGAGACACCCGCCAACGTCACCCTCGGCCCGCTCGACCTGATCGCCGACGGCAAGGCGCGCAACTTCGTCCTCGAGATGCGCGCCGGCCGCTTCCACGGCTTCGTCGTGCGCCAGGGCGACACCGTGCGCGGCTATCTCGATCTCTGCGCCCACATGTCCCTGCCGCTCAGCAACAAGCTCGACGACTATCTCACCCCCGATGGCAGCCATATCCAGTGCAGCTGGCACAGCGCGCTCTACCGGATCGAGGACGGCGTCTGCGTCGGCGGCCCCTGCACCGGCGCCAGGCTCCGCCCCTGGCCGGTGACGGTGATCGACGGCAAGATTGTCACCGCCTGATCGTCCTTGCACGCGCCCGCGAAATGCGGGATTAGAAGCGATAATAAGTCAGCAATACTGACCATCTTTGGAGAGTGGCCATGACCCCCGATTTCGATTTCGGCCTGGGCGAAACCGCGGACATGATCCGCGAGACGACGCAGCGCTTCGCCAGGGAGCGGATCGAGCCGCTCGCCGCGAAGATCGATGCCGATGACTGGTTCCCCCGCGACGAGCTATGGCCGGCGATGGGCGAGCTCGGCCTGCACGGCATCACCGTCGAGGAGGAATTTGGCGGCCTCGGCCTAGGCTATCTCGAGCATGTCATCGCACAGGAAGAAATCGCCCGTGCTTCGGCCTCGATCGGCCTGAGCTATGGCGCCCACTCCAATCTCTGCGTCAACCAGATCCGCCGCTGGGCCAATCCGGAGCAGAAGGCGAAGTACCTCCCCAAGCTGATCTCGGGCGAGCATGTCGGCAGCCTCGCCATGTCCGAAGCCGGCGCCGGCTCGGACGTCGTCTCGATGAAGCTGCGCGCCGAGAAGACCGACCGCGGCTACGTCCTCAACGGCACCAAATTCTGGATCACCAACGCGGCCTATGCCGATACGCTGGTCGTCTATGCCAAGACCGGCGATGGCTCGCGCGGCATCACCACCTTCCTGATCGAGAAGGACATGCCCGGTTTCTCGATCGGCCAGAAGATCGACAAGATGGGCATGCGCGGCTCGCCCACCGCCGAGCTGGTGTTCGACGATTGCGAAGTGCCCGAGGAAAACGTCATGGGCCCGCTCAACGGCGGCGTCGGCGTGCTGATGTCCGGCCTCGATTATGAGCGCACCGTGCTTTCGGGCATCCAGCTCGGCATCATGCAGGCCTGTCTCGACGTCGTCCTGCCCTATATCCGCGAGCGCAAGCAGTTCGGCCAAGCAATCGGCCATTTCCAGCTGATGCAGGCCAAGGTGGCGGACATGTATGTCGCGCTCAACTCGGCCCGTGCCTATGTCTATGCCGTCGCCAGGAGCTGTGACGCCGGCAAGACCACCCGCTTCGATGCCGCCGGCGCGATCCTGCTCGCCTCGGAAAACGCGGTGAAGGTCTCGCTCGAGGCGATCCAGGCGCTGGGCGGCGCCGGCTACACCAAGGACTGGCCGGTCGAGCGCTTCGCCCGCGACGCCAAGCTGCTCGATATCGGCGCCGGCACCAACGAGATCCGCCGCATGCTGATCGGCCGTGAGCTGATCGGCGCGTGAAGGCGCTCCGCATCCTGGGGCTGATCGGCGCGATCCTGCTGATGGCGGGCGAAGGCTATCGCTCCTGGGGTGCCGGCCGCCCGGCGGTGTTCTGGATGGACGACATGCTGGCCGGCGCGATGATGATCGCCGCGGTGATCCTGGTCCGCCGCCAGACCTTCGCCACGCGCAGCCTGTTCGCCGCGAGCTGGGGCGTCGCAGTCGGTATGCTCTACGGCAGCTTCTTCGGAAAGCTCTACGATCCGGCGAGCAGCAATCCGGGCAATTTCTCGATCGGCCTGCTGACCTGGCTGGTCGGCGCCGCCTTCGTCATCGCGATCGGCGGGCTGATCGCAAGCATCGCGCTGCCGGGCCCGCGCCGGTAGAACCTCCCCGAGCGCTGCCCGGGGAGGCGCGTCCCGTCACCCTGCCTTCACAGCCTCCACCGCCTCGAGGATCGCCGCCGCGACGGCCTCGGGCTGCGAGAGCAGCGAGAGATGACCGGCCTTCAGCTCGCTCGTCCGGGCATGCATCTGCGCCGCGAACTGGCGCTCCAGATCGACATTCACCACCCGATCTTCTGCCGAGACCAGATACCAGCAAGGCAGGCTTTCCCACGCAGCGGCCGTGGCTACGTCGTTGAAGGTGCTCGCGGCGAGCGGCGGCTGCACCGCGGCAAGCACCCGCGCTTCCGCCTCGGGCAGATCGTTGGCAACGTCCTCGATCCATCCCTGCTCGCTGATCTTGAGATAGCCGTTGCCGTCGTCGCTGATCTTGCCGAGCGCCGGCGGTGCCGGATGCGCGCCGACCAGGGCGCCCAGCGCCTCGCCTGCCTTGGGTGCGAACGCCGCGACATAGACGAGCGCCTTCACCTTGTCGTGCACGCCCGCCTCGGTGATCACCGCCCCGCCCCAGCTATGGCCGACCAGCACCACCGGCCCGGCCGCTGCATCAAGTGCCCGCCGCGTCGCTGCCGCATCGTCCGCAAGCGAAGTCGTGGGGTTCTGCACCGCAACCACGGTCAGCCCTTCGGCCTGCAGCAACGGGATCACCCGCTGCCAGCTCGATCCGTCCGCCCAGGCACCGTGCACCAGAACGACCGTCGGCTTGTCGGCTTTGCTATCCATCATGCGCACTCCAGGCAGGCGTCACCGGATTGGCGACGATACCAGCCTGGAGGCGGATCGGCGGTTCGATCAATCTGGCCTTGGGGTGCCGTGCCCACTCAAAGGAGTGAGCACGCCCACCACATCACCAGATCTTCACGCGCTTCTCGGGCGCCAGATACAACTTCTCGTTCGGCTGCACGTTGAACGCCGGATACCAGGCATCGAGGTTGCGCACGGTGAAGGCGCGCCAGCGGCCCGGCGCGTGCGCATCGGTCGCCACTTCGGCCCGCAGCGCCTGGTCGCGCTGCTTCTCGCGCCAGCTCTGGGCAAAGGCGAGGAAGAAGCGCTGGTCGCCGGTCAGCCCGTCGATCACCGGCGCTTCCTTGCCCTTGAGCGAGGCGTGATACGCCTCATAGGCCGCAGTCAGCCCCGCCACATCGGCAATGTTCTCCGCCAGCACCTGCTTGCCGTTGAGGAACAGCCCGGGCAGCACCTCATAGGCGCTGTACTGCGCCGCCAGCGCCGCGCTGGCCTGCTCGAAATGCTTGAGGTCCTCGGGCGTCCACCAGTTGCGCAGCTTGCCCGCGCTGTCGAAGCTCGATCCGGTATTGTCGAAGCTGTGGCTGATCTCGTGCCCGATCGTTGCGCCGATCGAGCCATAGTTCGCCGCCGCATCCGACCTGGGATCGTAGAACGGCGCCTGCAGGATCGCCGCCGGGAAGTTGAGCGCGTTCTGCAGCGGCAGGTTGACCGCGTTCACCGTCTGCGGCGTCATCCACCACTCGCCCTTGTCGACCGGCTTGCCGATCTTGGCGAGCTGGTGCGCGGTCTCGGCCTTGTCCGCCCGGATCAGGTTGCCGACCGGATCGTCCGCCTTCACCTCAAGGCCGGAATAGCTGCGCCACGTCTCAGGATAGCCGACGCCGACACGCATCGTCTCGATCTTCTTGCGCGCCTCGGCCTTAGTCGCTTCGTCCATCCAGCTCAGCCCGGCGACGCGCTTGTCGAACGCCGCCTTGATGTTGGCCACCATGCTCTGGATGTCGGCCTTGGACGAGGCCGGGAAATAGTCCTTCACATAGAGCTGGCCAACCGCGTCGCCGAGATTGTTGTTCACGCTCGCGATCGCGCGCTTGTCGCGCGGGCGCATCGCCTGCTGCCCGCGCAGCTGCTTCGCGAAGAAGTCGAAGCTCGCCTGGTCGAACCGGCTCGGCAGCACCGAAGTGACCTGGTTGATCTGGTGGAAGGCCAGCCAGTCCTGCCACGCCTCGACCGGCTCGCTCTCGACCAGCCTGGCGAGCTTCACCGTGGTCTCCGGCTGCCAGACGATGAATTCCTGCTGGCTACCCAGCCCGGCCGCGGCCCAGAAGCCGTCCCAGTCGATCCCCGGCGCCTTGGCGGCAAAATCGGCCTTCTTCCACCAGTTATCGGCCTTCTTCACGTCTTGGCTGGCGACGAGATCGGTATGCGCGCCAGCGATCTTGGTCTCCAGATCGAACACCCGACCTGCCCGCGCTGCCGGATCGCTCATGCCCGCCAGCGTGAAGATCTTGACCAGATACGCCTTGTAGCCCTCGCGTGCCTTCTTCATCTCCTCGGTCTGCGAGAGATAATAGTCGCGATCCTCAAGCCCCAGCCCGCCCTGCAGCACGTACGGCACCGTCACATCGGGCTTGTCGAGCGCCTGGCTCACCCACAGGCCGAACAGGTTCTCGGTGTGGAAATTGGTCGCGTTGAGCGGATCGACATCGGCGCGGACATTGCCGCCGAGCATCGCCGAAAGCGCCTTCCTGTCCTTCACCGCGGCGATGGCATCGAGCACCGGCTTGAGCGGCGTGATCCCCCGCGCCTCGATGCCCGCGGTATCGGCATAGGCATTGTACCAGTCGGCGATCCGCCGCGTGTCGGTGCCCGCCGCCGCATTGGCCTTCAGCGCCGCGTCGATGATCGCCTTGTTGTTCGCCTCGGCCTTGTTGAACACGTCGAGGAACATGCCGGTCGCGGTGCGGTCGGCCGGGATCTCGGTCTTCGCGCGCCAGCCGCCATTGGCATATTCCTCGAAATCGTCGCCCGGCTGCACCTGCTTGTCGCGCCCGGCAAGGTCCACGCCGACGCCGGTGCCGGCCGAAACGCTGGTGCCCGCGCCATTGCCCGAGGGCGTGCATGCGGTGGTCGCGAGCAATGCCGCGACGAGGAGTCCGTAAGTCTTCAAGGCGACTCTCCTGTATTGCTGTATGGCAGGGGTGCTACTCCTGCGTTTCGCTTTGCGCCAGCACCTTCCCATGCCCGCTCCGGCGGTGTAGGGAGAAGAAAACTAGGACAGGAAGGATGCCCTATCTATGAGCGCCCCGGTGCTCGATTCGAGGGTTGCGGCCGACAGCGCGGAGTTCCGCGCGCGTGCCGCCCATAACCGCGCGCTGGCCGACCAGCTGCGCGCAGACGTCGCCCAGGCCGCACTTGGCGGCAGCGAGGCGTCACGCACCCGCCACACCAGCCGCGGCAAGCTGCTCCCCCGCGAGCGCGTCGAGCGGCTGCTCGATCCGGGCAGCCCCTTCCTCGAGATCGGCCAGCTCGCCGCCTGCGACATGTATGAAGGCGAAGTCCCCGGCGCCGGCATGATCGCCGGGGTCGGCCGCGTCTCGGGCCGCACCGTGATGATCGTCTGCAACGACGCCACGGTGAAGGGCGGCACCTATTATCCGATGACGGTGAAGAAGCACCTCCGCGCCCAGGAGATCGCCGAGCAGAACCGCCTGCCCTGCATCTATCTGGTCGATTCGGGCGGCGCCAACCTCCCCCACCAGGCCGAGGTCTTTCCGGATCGCGAGCATTTCGGCCGGATCTTCTTCAACCAGGCCAACATGTCGGCCAAGGGCATCCCGCAGATCGCCTGCGTGATGGGCAGCTGCACCGCCGGCGGCGCCTATGTCCCCGCCATGTCCGACGAGACGGTGATCGTCCGCGAGCAGGGCACGATCTTCCTCGCCGGCCCGCCGCTGGTGAAGGCAGCGACCGGCGAAGTAATCTCGGCCGAAGACCTGGGCGGCGGCGACCTCCATGCGCGCAAGTCGGGCGTGGTCGATCATCTCGCCGAGAATGACGAGCATGCGCTGACCATCGTCCGCGACATCATCAGCCACCTCCCCGCCGATCGCACGCCGGACCTCGCTTTGCTCGATCCCCGCGCGCCCAAATACGCGCCCGAGGAGCTGTACGGGATCATCCCCGAGGATGTCCGCGCACCCTATGACGTGCACGAGGTGATCGCCCGCATCACCGACAACAGCGAGTTCCACGAGTTCAAGGCGCTCTATGGCAGCTCGCTGGTCTGCGGCTTCGCGCATATCTGGGGCATGCCCGTCGGCATCATCGCCAATAACGGCGTGCTGTTCAGCGAGAGCGCGCAGAAGGGCGCGCATTTCATCGAACTATGCTGCCAGCGCCGCATCCCGCTACTCTTCCTCCAGAACATCTCCGGCTTCATGGTCGGTGGGAAATACGAGGCGGAAGGCATTGCAAAACATGGCGCAAAGCTGGTCACCGCCGTCGCCACCGCCACGGTGCCCAAGATCACCGTGCTGATCGGCGGCAGCTTCGGCGCCGGCAATTACGGCATGTGCGGCCGCGCCTATTCGCCCCGCTTCCTGTTCACCTGGCCCAACAGCCGCATCTCGGTGATGGGCGGCGAGCAGGCCGCGAGCGTGCTGGCGACGGTCCACCGCGACGCCGACAAATGGACGCCGGAGGAAACCGAAGCCTTCAAGGCCCCGATCCGCCAGCGTTACGAGGACGAAGGCAACCCCTGGCACGCCACCGCGCGACTATGGGACGACGGCATCATCGACCCGGCCCAGACCCGCGACGTCCTCGGCATCGCGCTTGCGGCAACGCTCAACGCGCCGATACCGGAACGCCCGGCCTTCGGCGTGTTCCGGATGTGATGACGCCAAACACCCCTTCCTCATTCCTCCCCGAGCTTGCCTCGGGGAGGGGGACCGCCCGGCGCAGCCGGGTGGTGGAGGGGCAAGCGCGCGAGCGCTTCCGCAACGATCCCCCGCAAGACGGCATCCAGATCACGCAACACCTCGGACGCGGGAATCCGCAACGTCGCGATACCGCAACCGGCCAACCAGGTGTCCCGTCGCGCGTCCCGCATCGGCCGCTCGCCAAATCCATGCGCCTCGCCATCCACCTCGATCGCAAGCCGCGCGTCGCTGCAATAGAAGTCGAGACTGAACGCACCCGTCGCATGCTCGTGACGAAACTTGAGCCCGGCCGGTCGCTTGCGCAGCTCCCGCCACAACAGCCCCTCCGGCAAACTCATCTCACGTCGCCGCGCTCGCGCCCGCTGCACGGCGCGCTTGCTCCCTTTCGGCGCATGATCCTTGAACATCGCACCTGCCCCTCCACCATGCTTCGCATGGTCCCCCTCCCCGAGACTAGCTCGGGGAGGAATTGAAAGGTCCGCTATGAAGCTTGTTGTCGCAGCCGCCCTCCTCCTCGCCCCGCTCCCCGCGCGGGCGCAGGCCGGCCCGGGCACCCCCACGGCCAAGCTCCCCCCCGCCACCCCCCTCCCCTATGAGGACGCCGAGGCCGCCGCGGTGATGACGCCGATCAACGCGATGTTCGCCGGCCTCGCCGCGCATGACGGTGCCGCGATCCTCGCCCAGACGCGCCCCGAGGGCGGCGCCACCGTCGCGGTCGAGAAGCCCGATGGCAGCCGCGCGATCCGCCACCTCAGCTGGGCCGAGTTCGCCGGCGGCATCAAGCCGGGCCCGGAAAAGCTCGAGGAGCGCATCTCGACCCCCGCGATCGAAGTCGATGGCGACATCGCCATGGTCTGGGTGCCCTATGTCTTCCTGATCGACGGCAAGGCGCACCACTGCGGGATCAACCATTTCGACCTGGTCCGCGAAAGCGGCAGCTGGAAGGTGCTCAACGTCACCTGGTCGCAGCGCACCACCGGATGCACCGTGCAATGAGCCGCGACACGCTCTTCCTGCTCGATCCCGACTGGGCCGATCCGGCCTATGGCGGCGAGCGCCATTTCTACTGCAAGGAATGCATGATCGTGGAGGGCCTGCTCGCCACCTTCCCCGAGCGCGCGCAGAATATCGACGTCGTCCGCGTCGCCTGGCCACGCCCGCGCGGCCCGGTGGTCGAAGCGATCGGCGAGGACAACCAGAACCTGCCCGCACTCGTTTGGGCCAAGGAAGACGGAAGCGCCGGGTTCGCCAACGAGATCGAAGCCCTGCTCGCCGCCCTCGCCACCCGCCACGGCCTCCCGGAGCGTCACCCGTGATCCAGTCCCTGCTCATCGCCAATCGCGGCGAGATCGCCTGCCGCATCATCCGCACCGCGCGCGCGATGGGCATCCGTACCGTCGCGGTCTTCTCCGACGCCGATGCCAGGGCGCTCCACGTCCGTGAGGCGGACCAGGCCGTCCATATCGGCCCCTCCCCGGCGCGCGAATCCTATCTGGTCGGCGAGAAGATCATCGCCGCCGCCAGGGCGACCGGCGCCGAGGCGATCCACCCCGGCTATGGCTTCCTCTCCGAGAATGCCGACTTCGCCGAAGCGGTGATCGCCGCCGGGCTGGTCTGGGTCGGGCCCAAGCCGGACAGCATCCGCGCCATGGGCCTGAAGGATGCCGCCAAGGCGCGGATGATCGCCGCCGGCGTGCCCGTCACCCCTGGCTATCTCGGCGAGGACCAGTCGCCCGACCGGCTCCAGGCCGAAGCGGACGCGATCGGCTACCCCGTCCTCATCAAGGCGGTCGCCGGCGGCGGCGGCAAGGGCATGCGGCTGGTCGAGGCATCGGGCGATTTCCTCGACGCGCTCGCCTCGTGCAAGCGCGAGGCCGCCAGCTCGTTCGGCGACGACCGCGTGCTGCTCGAAAAGTACATCCTCTCGCCGCGCCATATCGAAGTGCAGGTGTTCGGCGACAGCCACGGCAATGTCGTCCACCTGTTCGAGCGCGACTGCTCGCTCCAGCGCCGCCACCAGAAGGTGATCGAGGAAGCCCCCGCCCCCGGCATGGACGCAGAGACCCGCGAAGCGATCTGCGCCGCCGCCGTCCGCGCCGCGCAGGCGGTCGACTATGTCGGCGCCGGCACGATCGAGTTCATCGCCGACGGGTCCGAGGGCCTGCGCGCCGACCGCATCTGGTTCATGGAGATGAACACCCGTCTCCAGGTCGAGCATCCGGTGACCGAGGAGATCACCGGCCAGGACCTGGTCGAATGGCAACTCCGCGTCGCCTCGGGCGAGCCGCTGCCGCTGGCGCAGGACGAGCTTGAGATCAATGGCTGGGCGATGGAAGCCCGGCTCTATGCCGAGGATCCGTCCAAGGGCTTCCTGCCTAGCATCGGACAGCTCGATACGTTCGCGCTGCCCTACGGCATCCGCATCGAGACCGGCGTGGTCCGCGGCGGCACGGTCAGTTCCTTCTACGATCCGATGATTGCCAAGCTCGTCGTGCACGGCAACGACCGCGAGGAAGCGCGCGTGCGGCTCTATGATGCGTGTCGCGAGGTTCGCATCCAGCCGGTGCACACCAATGCCGAGTTCATGGCCAAGCTGCTGGCAACGCACGAGTTCGCAATGGGTGGCGTCGACACCGGCCTGATCGAGCGCAGGCTCAACAGCCTGATTGAACGAGAGACGCCGGACGCGCGCACCCTCTCGGCCGGGGCATTGCTGCTGCTGGCCCATCCGGACAAGCGGCTTGCCGAGCAGCCTGTTCTTTCGAGCGACGGGGGTCGGGAATGGGTGGCGTCGGCTTCGACGTCCTGGAATCCGCTGTTCGGCTTCCGGCTGAACGCTGCCGCCAATCATGCCGTCAGGCTTACGGTCGATGGGCAGACAATGGACATCGACCTGGATGCGACCGGACCGCTCGAGCCTGACCATTATGACATCGAAAGGGACGCTGTCTGGGTGCAGGCGGAGGACGGCTTGGCCGCGCATCGCTTCACCTTGCCGTCGTCGAATGTTGCCCAGGGCAGCGCATCGGCCGGCGACGGCGCGATCCTCGCCCCGATGCCCGGCCGCGTGACCTCGGTCGAAGTCGCCAAGGGCGACAGCGTCGCCAAGGGCCAGCGCCTCGTCACGCTGGAGGCGATGAAGATGGAGCATGGCCTCACCGCCCCGTTCGACGGTATCGTTACCGAACTTGACGTGACGCAAGGCATGCAGGTGAGCGAAGGCACATTGCTGGTGAAGGTCGAGAAGGCGGACTAATCACCCTCACCCTTCCCACCGCCTAACGGCGGCGGGCCCCTTCCCTCTCCCATCGGGAGTGGGAGGGAGGCGCGAAGCGCCGGAAGGGTGAGGGTGATGGAATAAGAGGTAGCGAATGGCAGGCAGGTATTTCGACGAATGGCAGGTCGGCGACACCGTCGCCCATGAGCTCCGCCGCACGGTGACGGAGACGGACAACCTCCTGTTCTCGACGATGACCCACAACACCCAGCCGCTCCACCTCGATGCCGAGGCGGCGAAGGCGAGCGAGTTCGGCCAGATCCTCGTCAACGGCACCTTCACCTTCAGCCTGATGGTCGGCATCACCGTGGGCGACACCACCGCCGGCACGCTGGTCGCCAATCTCGGCTATGACCAGCTGCGCATGCCCAAGCCGGTGTTCATCGGCGACACGCTGCGCGCCGAGAGCGAAGTGGTCGAGCTCCGCCCCAGCAAGTCGCGCCCCGGCCAGGGCATCGTCACCTGGCAGCACCGCATGCTCAACCAGCGCGGCGAGCTGGTCTGCGAATGCCTGCGCTCCGCCCTGCTCAAGAGCCGGCCGGCGGCATGAGGGACAGCGCCGACATCGTCGTGATCGGCGGCGGTGCGGCGGGCGTCGGCGCGCTGCGCACCCTTGCCGATGCCGGACGCGACGCGCTGCTGCTCGAGGCGCAGGACCGGCTGGGCGGCCGCGCCCACACCGTCCACATCGCCGGCATGCCGATCGACATGGGCGCCGGCTGGCTCCATTCGGCCCCCAAGAACCCCTGGGTCGGCATCGCCGAGGCACGCGGCTTCACGGTCTACCGCGCGCCGGCGCGCTGGGGCGAGCAATGGCGCGGCATCGGCGCCACCAAGGGCGAGCAGGAAGCGCTGTGGCATGCGTTCGAGAGCTTCATGGAGGCGATGCGCACGCCGCCGCCCAGCGACTGCGCCGCCGATCTGCTGCCCCCGAACGGCGAATGGAACCCCGCGCTCGACGCGCTCTCCGGCTATATCAACGGCGCCCCGATGCGCGAGATGTCGGCGATCGACTGGCAGGCCTATGAGGACGAGTCGATCGATGTGAACTGGCGTGTCGAGCAGGGCTATGGCGCGCTCGTCTCCTCGCACGCCGCCTGGCTGCCGGTAGTGCTCGGCACCCCGGTCACCGCGATCGACACCAGCGGCGCGCAGCTCCGCATCGAGACGCCGCGCGGGTCGATCACCGCCAATGCCGCGATCGTCACCGTCTCCTCGAACGTCCTCGCCAGCGGCGCGATCGCCCTGCCCGGGCATGACGCGATCCTCCACGCCGCCGCCCAGCTCCCGCTCGGCCTCGCCGACAAGCTGTTCTTCACGCTCGAGGATGCCGGCGATGTCGACGACAACGCCCATCTCCTCGGCAATCCGCGCAGCGCGCTTACCGGCACCTACACGCTCAAGCCGCTCGGCCGGCCGCTGGTCGAATGCATGCTCGGCGGCGAAGGCGCCCGCGCGATGGAGAAGGAAGGGCTGAACGGCGCCGCCGATTTCGCGATCGGCGAGCTGGTCCACCTGCTCGGCAGCGACTGGCGGCGCAAGCTGCGGTTCGTCGCCGGCTCGGCCTGGGGCCGCGAGACCTATGTCCTCGGCGGCTACAGCCACGCCCGCCCCGGCCGGCACGGCGCGCGTGCGGTGCTGCGCGCCGGGGTCGACCCGCGCATCCGCTTCGCCGGCGAAGCGACCTCGGACGGCGAATTCTCCACCGCCCACGGCGCGTACAACACCGGCGTCGCGGCGGCTAAGGCGCTGCTGGCCTGATCTCCTTCTCCCCTTGGGAGAAGGAAGGGGGCCGCCGCCGAAGGCGGTGGGAAGGATGAGGGTCACCACGCATCGAACGGCATCGCGCGTTGCGACGCCACCCTCACCCCACCCTCTCCCAGAGGGAGAGGGCTTTTACGCCGCCTTCCCGACCTTCCCCACCGGATTGGAAAACTCCATCTCCTGGTCGATCCCGCCGAACTTCAGCGCCATCACGTCGCGCGCATAATTCTGGTTGAGCCGCCACGGCTTGCGCGAGCCCTGGCGCGGCAGCTTGGCATTGGCCCGCTGCACATAGCCCGAGGTGAAGTCGAGGAACGGCACTTCCTCCACCGGCGCGGCGATCCGCGGGGTCACCTGGCGCATGCCCCGCTTCTGCATCGCATTGAGCAGCCGCGTCACATAATTCGCGGTCAGGTCGCTCTTCAGCGTCCAGCTCGCATTGGTATAGCCGAACGAGATCGCGAAATTGGGCACGTCGGCGAACATCATGCCCTTGTAGGTCATCGCCTGCCCCGGCTCGAAGGCCTTCCCGTCCACCTCGATCGGCATCCCGCTGAACAGCTGGATTTCCAGCCCCGTCGCGGTCACCACCAGGTCCGCTTCGATCTCCTTGCCCGAGCCCAGCCTGAGCCCCTGCGGCGTGAACCGCTCGATCGTGTCGGTAACCACCTCGGCCTTGCCGCTCCGGATCGAAGCGAACAGGTCGGCATCGGGCACCAGGCACACGCGCTGGTCCCAGGGATTGTAGCGCGGGGTGAAATGCGTCCCCACGTCATAGTCCGGCCCCAGCTCGTCCTGGACCATCTGGACGATCCGCTCCTTCGCCTTGTCCGGGTTCTTGCGGGCGAGCCCGTAGAAGAATTGCTGGAGCAGCACATTCTTCCACCGCGTGATGCCATAGGCCGTCTTCGCCGGCATCCAGCTGCGCATCCAGTTCGCCACCGCGTCCTGCGAAGGCCGCGAGACGATATAGGTCGGCGAGCGCTGGAGCATCGTCACATGGCTGGCCTGCTTGGCCAGCTCGGGCACCAGCGTCACCGCGGTCGCGCCGCTACCGATCACGACGACCTTCTTGTCCTTGTAGTCGATATCGTCGGTCCAGAACTGCGGATGGACCACCCGTCCCTTGAAGTCCGCCACCCCGGCAAAGTCAGGCGTGTAGCCCCGCGCGTAATTATAATAGCCCGTGCACAGGAACAGGAACGAACAGGTGAAGGTCACCACCTCCCCGCCCCGCTCGGCGGTCACCGTCCACAGCGCATCCGCCGAAGACCAGCGCGCGCCCGTCACCCGCGTCGAATAGCGGATATGCTCGTCGATCCCGTAATCCTTCACCGCCTCGTCGAGATAGTTGAGGATCGACGGGCCGTCGGCGATCGCCTTGCTCTCGGTCCAGGGCCGGAACGAGAAGCCGAGCGTGAACATGTCCGAGTCCGATCGGATGCCCGGATAGCGGAACAGGTCCCAGGTCCCGCCCAGCCGCTCGCGCCCTTCAAGCACGACATAGCTCCGGTCCGGGCTGTTCTGCTGGAGATGATACGCCGCGCCGACGCCCGATATGCCGGCGCCCACGATCACTACGTCGAAATGCTCGGCCATGTCCTCTCCCGCCGATCTGTTTACATCACTGTAAGCAGGTAAATCGGCAGGCTCAATAATCCCGCGAATATTTGAGGCTGACGCTCGATCCGCCGAACGACCCCGCCTGCGAGAGCAGGCTCAGCGTGCGGCTCAGCGAGATCTCGAGCTGGGTGGCGGTGAAGCCCCGCGCGTCGGTGATGATCTCCACATAGATGTCGTCGGTCAGATACTTGCCCGCCGCCAGCGCCATGCCGCGCCCGCTCACGTCATCGGCACCCAGGATGCGCAGCCGGTCGATGCCGGTCGCCGATTTGAGCTGCCCCAGCGGATTGAGCCCGCCGCCGGTGCTGCTCAGCGACTGGAGCGCCGCCGCCAGCTGGATCGCCTCGGTCGCCGAGAGATTGGTGACGTTGGTGCCGAAGAACAGCCGCGCCAGCACTTCCTCCTGCGGCAGCGTCGGCGTCGAGCTGAACGCGATCTGCGGCTGCTGCGCGGTGCCCGACACGGTCAGGATCGCGGTAATCCCCTCGGCCGTCGTGCTGGCCTGGATATCCACGCTCGGGTTAGTCAGCGTCGATCCCTGGAAGCGGATCGTGCCGCGCGAGATGTCGAAGCGCCGGCTGGCGAAGCTGTAGGTGCCGCGCACGATCTCCATCGTGCCGCGCACATCGGGCGACAGCGTCGTGCCGCGCACGGTCACCTGCGCCCGCCACTCGCTCTCCAGCCCCATGCCGTTCACGAACAGCCGGTTGTCGGCATTGATCCGCAGGTTCAGGTCGAAATCGCCGAACGAGCGGCGGATCACCTGCGCCGGCGTGTCATCCTGGCCATTGGGGTTCTTGCGCCGCACGCCGGTCAGCTCGGGCACTTCGGCGGCGCCCTGGCGGATGATCTGGTAATGCGCCTCGGGCACGGTCAGCCGCCCGTCGATGCGGGAGACCTGCGGGTTCTTGGTGATCGTGATCTGGCCCGTCGCGGTCGCGCCCAGCGCGTCGCTGCGCGCCAGCCGGGCATTGTTCAGGTCGGCGGTGATCGCGATCGGATAGCCGTTCGCCGAGGACAGGCTCACCTTGCCCTGCGCCTTCACCGTGCCTTCGCCGGCCTTGGCGGTCAGCGAATTGAGGATGAACTCGTCGTTCGAGAAAGTGCCGTCCACCTGCATGCCGGTCAGCCGGGTGCCGAAATTCTCGTTCTCGTAATGGAGGTTGCTCGCGCGCACGACGCCGGAGAGCCGCGGCTCCTCCACCTTGCCCGAGAAGTCCGCCGCGATCCCGATCGGCCCGTCGAGTTGCTGGCCCGAAAGCCCCGCCAGCGAGAAGGGCACCGCCGCCGGCCCGTTGTAGCGGATGCCGCCCGAGAGTGGCGCGGCGAACATCCGCTCGGTCCAGCTGCCCGCGTCGGGCCCGAGAGGGCTCAGCGTCGCGATCACCCGGCCGATCGTGGTGTTGCCCCGCCGGATCAGCGCGCGCGCATCGCCGCCATTGGGCAGCAGCTTGCCGACGAAGCTGATGTTCACCGGCGTCGACACGCTGGCCAGGCTGGCCCGGGTAAAGTCGCTGATCTCCAGCCGCGCATCGGCGCTGGGAAAGGCTTCGGGCGAGGTCTGGGCGAAATCGAGGCTGCCGGTCGCGGTACCGCCGATGCCGAGATCGGGAACGAACGCGTTGACCACCGCCAGATCCAGGCTGTCGAGCCGCGTCTGCAGCACCATGCCCTTGCCATAGCTGCCCGCGATCCGCGCGCTGCCCTTGTCGAAGTCCAGCTTGGTCGGCAGCAGGTGATAGACGCCGTCGCGTCGCTCGATCCGCGCCGGCTGGCCGGTCCTGAAGCCGATCCCGCTGCCCTGCCCCTGCACCGCCACCAGCCAGTTGTCCGGCGCCAGCTTGGCATTGGCGGCGATCTGGAACGGCACCCCGGTCGAGCCATTGGCGAAAAGCTGCGCCGTGCCGTTGCCGCCGGCATAGGCGATCTTCGCCCGTCCGGTCTTGAGCACGAAATTGCCCTGGCGCAGGTTCGCCAGCTGCACATCGGCGTTGATCTCGGGCGTATCGGCCAGCACGATATTGGCATCGATCAGCGCCCGCCCGATCGTCAGCCCCGCCTGCCCGGGAATCTTGGCGTTGGAGGCGGTAGCCTTGATATCCGCCCGCTGCAGCTTGCCCTGCGCGGACAGCGCCGCGCGCCCGACCACACCCGATCCGTTGAACGCCAGCGCGCCCTCGAACGGCCCGGCGGCGGTCTGCGCGATCTTGCCGGTGATATCCATGCCGGCGAAGCGGCCCGAATTGACGTCGATCGCCAGCCGGTTGCCGGTGCGCACCAGCACATCGGCGTTGAACGGCCCGTAATCGGTGTCGCCCTTGGCCAGCACCGCCCAGGCATTGCCCTTCCCGCGCACCTGCGCTTCGAGATTGGCAAGGCCGATGCCCAGCCCCGGCTTGGCCGCCTTGAGCAGCACCACCGGTGCGTTCAGGGTCCCGGTCACCCGCGCGGTCAGCGGGCCATAATCGTCGGAAACCGCATCGGCGTTGATCAGGATCGGCCCCGCCGGGTCATAGCGCCCGGAGCCGCGCAGCACGCGGAACTTGGGCGCCTTCATCTTCACGTCGCTGATGCTGATCACGCCCTTGGGATCGAGCACCAGCCGTGCCGAAGCCACCGCATTGCCGCCCAGGAAGGTGCGGGCGCCTTCGTTGAAGATCTTCCGCGAATTGCCCGCGATATGCCCCTTGATGCCCCAGCCGCCGCCGGGCGCCGCATAAAGCTCTGCATCGGTCTTCAGGTCGACAATGCCGACGCCGTCGATCTGATAGTCGTTCACGCGCCCCTTGAGCGCCCCGGTATAGCGGCCCTTGCCGACATCAGCGGCGATGATCGCGGTCGCATCGATCTTGTCCGAACGGATGCGGAGATTGTCGGACAGCACCTGCTGGCCCGAGATCGCCAGGTCGCCATTCACGGTCAGGTTAGTCACCAGCCCGCCGGCCGCGGCGTTGAGCCCCGACACCCGCTTCGCCCGCGCCCGCACCGGCACCAGAATGCGATTGGCATCCACCTGCGCCCGGCCCTCGGCATAGAGCTGCTCGGCCACCGTCTCGCCAAAGCCGATCGCCCCAGCGCTCAGCTTGTAATCGACCACCGGCCGGTTGAACGCCCCGTCCAGCGCCAGCGAAGCCCGTACCGATCGCCCGACCAGGTTCGGCGCGATCGCACCCGCCTTGAGCAGGATCGCATCCACCTTGAAATCGTCGAACCGGTTATGGCCCAGGTCGATCTTGCCCTTGGCCTCGACCGACAGCGCATCGGAATGGAGCTTGACCACGCCGTCGGCCACCCGGTCGGTCCATTTCGCATCGAGGTCGAGATCGAGCTGCGGCGATGCCAGCCGCTCGACCGGTCCCTTCAGCCACACGCCCGGATGCAGCGGCCCGCGCAGCTGGAAGCGGCCATTGGTCGCGATCAGGTCGAGATTGGCGAGCTGGGCGCCGCCCAGATTGCCCAGCGCCTTGCCCTGCCAGTGCGCCCAGTCGCCCTTGCCGTTCACCGTAAGCGCCAGCGGCGCCTCCAGCCCGGCCAGCCCGGCGACCAGCCCCTTGGCCGGCGCGTCGAGCTTCATGTCGATGTCGAGCTTGTTCCTGTCCGGCGTCGCATCGAGGGTGAGCGCGAGCTTGTCGCCGCCCGCCACGCCCGGCGCGGTCAGCGTCGCGCCGTCGAGCACCAGCTGCGCGCGCCCGTCGGCCAGATGCGCCTTGCCCGCCAGCCGCCCGAGATAGCGCGCCCGGCCGTCGACTTCCTTCGCGATGTCGATCCGCGCCACGTCGAGCCGGCCGATATCGATGTTGAGATCGGGCAGCAGCGGCGCGTTCGGGTCGCCCGATGGCTTGAGCGCCGGCATCCGCAGCAGCTTCACCTCGGGGCTGGTCGCGCTGCGGATGTCCACCCGGTTGTTCAGATAGGCGAAGGGCCGCCAGTCCATCCGGATTTCGCGCGAGGTGGCGAACACGCCCCTGGTGTCGCGCACCTGCACGTCGCGCAGGATCATCGCGCCGTAGAGCGATCCGTCGATCCGCCCGATCCGGAAATTGAGTCCCGATCCCAGGGTCAGCCCGGCGATCTGGTCGGCCACGAAGCGCCGGCCCGGCTGGGTGTTGATCCCCAGCACCAGCGCGCCCACTGCCAGCGCCAGCCCGGCCAGCGCGATGCCGGCCCATTTGGCCACGCGCTGCCAGAGCGGCCGCTTCACCACCACCACTTCGGGCTCGGCCGGTACCACGACCTCGGGCGTCTCCTCGGCCATCAGAAGGCCTGCCCGATCGAGATGTAGAGCGAGATCTTCGATTCACCCGGCTTGCGCTTGATCGGCGTCGCCACATCGACGCGGATCGGGCCGAAATTGGTGTAGAGCCGCCCGCCGATGCCCGCGCCGAAGCGGATGTTCTGGCCCGTAGGGTAGATCCCCTCATAGACCTGGCCGGCATCGATGAACGGCACGATGCCGTAATTGCCGAAGCGGTAGCGCGCCTCGATCGCGAACTCGTTGAAGCTGCGCCCGCCCACCGGCTTGCCGTCGGGCGAGCGCGGGCCCAGCTCCTGATAGCCGAAGCCGCGCACCGATCCGCCGCCGCCGGCATAATAGCGCCGCGAGGGCGGCAGGTCGTCGCGCGCGATGCCGACGATCGATCCCACCCGCGCGCGCCCGGCGACCACGATATTGGTCGAGACCGGCTGGTAATAGGTGCCCTCGAGCATGAACCGCGCATAGGGCCGCGCCGCGCCGCGCACCGAGGTCTCGGGGCTCGCATTGCCCTTGATCCGGAAGCCGCGCGTCGGGTTCAGCAGATTGTCCGAGCTGTCATAGCCGAGGAACAGCGGCGCGGCGGCGATCAGCCAGGTGCCGCGGTCGCGCTGGTTGCTGTTGTAGTTCCAGCGGTCCTCGTTCGAACCGACCAGCTCAGCGCCGTAATAATAGGTCCAGCGCTTCTGCCAGATCGGCGTGGAATCGCGCGAATAGCGGAACGAGAGCGTGCCGGTGTAGCTCTCATAGGCGTCGTAATCCTGGTGGTTGAGCTGCGCGGCGATCTGGAAGGTCCGGTCGCGCTGCCCGGCGTTCGAGCGGCGGAAGGTGGTGGTCAGCCCCTGCTCCTGCGTGCCGACCACGCCCGCGACGATCAGCGCGCCTTCGGGCGGGAACAGGTTGCGGTGCGTCCAGCTGCCGGTCAGGCGGATGCCCTGCCCGGTCGAATAGCCCAACTCCGCCGCCAGCGTCCGCGCCGGGCCCGGGTTCTGGCGCACCAGCAGGTCGACCACCTCGGTCCCGTCCGGCCCCGCCTTGTCGGTCCGCACCGGCTCGACCGAGACGGTGGAGAACAGGCTGGTCGCGATCATCGCCTCGCGCAGGTCGTCCACCGCGCGCACGTCGTACAGGTCGCCCGGCTTGTAGCGGCGCAGCACTTCGATGTGCTTGGTATCGAACACCAGCTTGCGCGCCCGGCGCTGGCGTCGCTGCCGCCGCTCGGTACTGGCGCCGCTGCCGTCCCCGCGCTGCGCCCGCCGCTCGGCCTGCTCGGCCAGCGTGCCGGTGCCCACTTCGGTGCGGATGTCGCCGAACACCGCCCGCGGCCCCAGCGCGATCGGCAGCACATAGTCGCCGATATGGCTTTCCTCATCGAGCAGGATGTCGCGCTGCCCGACCTTGACGAAGGGATAGCCCTGCTGCGGCAGCCTGAGCGCCACATTGGCCTCGGCGCCCTGCACCCGCTCCGCCTCGATCGGATCGCCCGGATTGAGGTTCAATTCGCGCAGCAGCAGCCCCGGGGGCACCGTCGGATCGCTCTGCACCTTCACGTCGCCCAGCCGGTAGAGCGGCCCCGGCGTCGCCACGATCGTCGCGGTCACCGTGCCCGGGTTCTTCGGATCCTGGTCGATCGTCGACAGCGCCGTCGCGTCATAATAGCCGCGCGAATTGAGCAGCCGTATCGCCAGCCGCTCGTCCTCGCGCGCCCGCGCCGCGACCATCGCGGTGTTCGCCGCCTTGCCGCCGCCATTCTCCAGCGCCGACAGATCCTCGAACAGCCCCTCGAGCCCGACCGCCGACAGCCCTTCCTCGCGCGTCACATAGCGGATCGTCACCGCCTTCTTGTCGGCAACCTTGTCCTCGGGCGCCGGCTCGACCTTGAACTCGGCGAGCGGCGGCAGCGGCTTGGCGAACTCGGGATCCTCCGCCGGGGCGGCGGCGAAGGTCTCCTCGGCCTGTTGCTGGATCTGCTGAGTCGCCTGGCCCTGTGTCGTCGGCACCGGCTTCGCCGCCCCGCCGGTCGGCGAAGGCATCGCCTCCAGCGGCGCGTTGATATCGCCCTCGATCTTGGGCATCGCCGCCTCGAAATCGGCATCGGGCACGATCGGGCTCTCGTCCACCGGCGCGACGACGACCGTGCCGCTCTGTCCGGGCGCCGGCGTCGGCGTGGGGCTGGCGGAAGGCGCGGGCGCGGGGCCGGAGGGCGGCGCGCCCTGCCCCGGCTTGGGATCCGAGATCTGGGCATGCGCAAGCCCCGGCACGAATGCCGTACCGGCGAGCGCCGCCAGCCAAATCCGCTTCACCCCTCTACGCAACGCGCTCCCTTTCGAGCCGCGTTCCTACCCCGGCCCTCTCGCAAGCGTAACGACCCAAATGCGCTTTGGGTCCCCCATTTTGCGAAAGTCCGGGGATTTCAGCGCGCTACTTGCTTCGCCTCAGCGCGAAACCTGTGGAGAAGTGGTTCGGTATAGCCGTTCGGCTGCTCCAGCCCCTCGAAAACCAGCGCCCGCGCCGCCTGGAAGGCCAGGCTGTCATTCTCGTTCCCCGCCATCGGCCGGTAGAGCGGATCGCCCGCATTCTGGGCATCGACCTTGGCCGCCATCCGGGCAAGCGCCGCATCGACATCCGCCGCCCGCGCCACCCCGTGGAGCAGCCAGTTGGCCATGTGCTGCGACGAGATGCGCAGCGTCGCGCGGTCCTCCATCAGCCCGACGTCATGGATGTCGGGCACCTTGGAGCAGCCGACGCCCTGGTCGATCCAGCGCACGACATAGCCCAATATGCCCTGGGCATTATTGTCGAGCTCCTGCGCCACTTCCTCGGCTTGCCAGTTGCGCCCTTCGGCCAGCGGCACCCGCAGCAACGGCGCCAGCGGCGGGATCGCCTCCCCGGCAATCGCCTGCTGCCGCTCGAACACATCGACCTGGTGATAGTGGAGCGCGTGCAAGGTCGCCGCGGTCGGGCTCGGCACCCAGGCGGTGTTCGCCCCGCTCATCGGATGCGCGATCTTCTGTGCGAGCATGTCGGCCATCCGGTCCGGCGCCGCCCACATCCCCTTGCCGATCTGCGCCTTGCCGCTCAGCCCACAGGCCAGCCCGATGCGGACATTGCGGTCCTCATAGGCCTTGATCCAGTCCGCCCCCTTCATCTCGCCCTTGGGAATCATCGGCCCGGCGCGCATGCTGGTGTGGATCTCGTCGCCGGTGCGATCGAGGAAGCCGGTGTTGATGAAGACGATCCGGTCCTTCACCGCGCGGATGCACGCGGCGAGATTGGCCGAGGTCCGCCGCTCCTCGTCCATCACTCCCACCTTGATCGTGTGGCGCGGCAGCACGAGCAGATCCTCCACCGAGTCGAACAGCGCATCGGTGAAGCTGCATTCTTCGGGCCCGTGCATCTTGGGCTTCACGATATAGATCGAGCCGGCCCGGCTGTTGCGATATTTTCCCAGCCCGCGAATGTCGTAGAGCCCGATCGTGCTGGTCAGGATCGCATCGAGCACCCCCTCGGGCGCCTGGCTGCCATCGGCCAGGTGCAGCGCCGGCGTCGTCATCAGATGACCAACATTGCGGACGAACAGCAGCGAGCGGCCGGGCAGCGCCCCCCGGTCCGGATTGAGCCGCCGGGTCAGCGTCCGTCCGCCCTTGTCGAAGCTCTCCTCCAGGTCGCCCTGCATCAGCCCCAGCCAATTGGCATAGGCCGCCACCTTGTCCTCGGCATCGACCGCGGCGATCGAGTCCTCCAGGTCGATGATCGCGGTCAGCGCGCTTTCAAGGATCACATCGGCAATGCCCGCAGGATCGTCGCGGCCGATCGGATGCTCGCGGTCGATCACGACTTCGATGTGCAGGCCATTGTGGCGGAACAGCCACGGCCCGATCTGCTGCGCCGGATCGGCCAGCGCCGGCTCGCCGGCCAGCTCCGCCCAGCGCCCGCTCGCCAGCGGCACCGCCTTGTCGAGAAACGCCTTGGCATAGGCGATCACCTGCGCCCCGCGCTCCGCATCATAGCCGCCCGGCTTCGCCGCCCCGGGCAGCGCATCGGTGCCGTACAGCGCATCATACAGGCTGCCCCAGCGCGCATTGGCCGCATTGAGCACGAAGCGCGCATTGAGCGCCGGCACCACCAGCTGCGGCCCCGCCATGGTCGCGATCTCGGGATCGACATTGCGCGTGCCGATCGTGAACGGTGCCGGTTCGTCGACCAGATAGCCGATCTCGCGCAGGAACTTCTCGTCGCCCGACAGCGCCGGATTGACGTCGATCATCGCCTGGATCGCATCGCGCTTCGCCAGCAGCGCCCGGTTCTCCGGCGCGAACTGCGCGAAGATCTCCGCCACCCCGGCCCACCACCCCTCGGCTGCGATGTCGAGCCCGGGCAGCACCTGCTCCTCGACGAAGCGCGCAAGCGGCTCGGCGACGGACAGGCCGGAACGAATGACGGTCATGAAAAATCCTCCTGCGACACGATACTCAAGTGTTCGCCTGGGGAGGGCCCGACCGGTTTAGGCGATAGCGGCCCCCCGGATCAAGCCTTATGCTCCAGATCCTGCACCGCGCCCTCGATCCGGTCCAGCATCGCGCGCAGCACCAGCCGCTCCTCGGCGGTGAATCCGGCGAACACCTGCTTCTCCAGCTCGATCGCCTTGGGCGCGACTTCCTCGTACAGCTCCCAGCCCGCCTTGCTCAGCGTCAGCAGGTGCGAGCGCTGGTCGCCCGGATTGCTCGCCCGGCTTATCAGCCCGCGCTCGGACAGCGCGATCGCCGCCCGGCTCACCGTCACCTTGTCCATCCGCGTCCGCCCGCACAGGGCCTGCTGGCTCATCGCCCCGCCCTCGGCGAGGATCGTCACGAGTCGCCACTCGGGAATCTTGAGCCCGAACAGCGCGCGATAGGCGCTGGCCACGGCATCGGACACCGCGTTCGACGCGATCGACAGGCGGTAGGGCAGGAAATCGTCAAGTTTCAGCACGGTCATCGCTATAGCTCATTTATCATATTCCGGCCGACGCAACTGACAACGTTGGCCAATTGCATTTTTTGCAATGCTACCGGTAACATTACGCACTTGCGATATGAACCGCTGCGATGCACAAAGATCGGGCCTTTCAGGCATCCTCTCCTAAGACTTTCACGGCCGTCCTTCGGGGCGGCCTTTTTTTTTGCGCGTAACGGGCGGGCGGATCAACACCCCCACGCTGATCGATAGCGCAAGGTACTCTCCCCCTTCAG